>JBQCEU010000001.1:0-4344 GCA_051959955.1 Terriglobales bacterium
GAGACCGACCTGCCGACCATGGCGGCCTCGGCGTGGTACCACCACAAGCTGCCCAACCAACCGGCGCAGTTGCCGCCCTTTCTGGCGCAGGTCGAGAAGTTCGCCATGAACCAGTACGCGGTGGCGCTCAACGCCGGCAACACCCTGAGCGCGGCCGAGAAGCAGGCAGTGGCGGAGAAGCTGCACGAATACACCGGGGTGAGCACGGCGTACCTCGTGGCGCACAACCTGCGGATGAGCATCGGGGAGTTCCGGCATGAGCTGCTGGGCGACAAGGGGCTGACCATCGGGGAGCTGGACTCGCGCTTCACCGGCCCGCAGATGGATCCGCTGAGCCAGGAGGCGGAGTACGATCCGCAGTCGGCTTCGATCAGCGCCGCCTACGTGGCCGGATTCAACCAGTACGCGCACAACGTGCTTAACTACGGACGCGGCATGACCTACCGGCCGGAAGCGTATGGCATTGTCACCGGCTGGGACCGCAGCGACGGCGGCCGTGGACGGCGGTCAAACCCCGGCCTGGACCTGGCGCACGCCATGAAGCTGAACCCCAACCTGCGGGTCGAGGTGGACGCCGGGTACTTCGACCTGAACCTGCCGTATTACGGCATGGTGTACTCGGTGAATCACCTGCCGCTGCCCAAGGATTTGCAGTCGCACATCCAGTTCAAGTTCTACGGCGCCGGGCACATGATCTACGTGAACGTGCAGGCGCTGAAGGCGCTGCACGACAACACCGCGGCCTTCATCCGCAGTACCTCCGGGGGCCAGTAAGGCGCCCCCGCGCTTTGGCATCGCGGCAGCGGGCTGAGGCATCTGGCAAAGGATGGCGAAGAAGTCGGGTGCGCGTTCGGCCGTGGTGCCGTTTCCCGGCCGCGAGATGGAGCAGCCGCGGCCGCCGTTTCCGGAGCAGGAACAGGCGTCGCCGGGGCTGGAGTCGCAGATGCGGCCGCAGCCGCGGTACCGGGCGCCGGACTACAAGGCTGCGGGCAAGCTGCAGGGCAAGATTGCCCTGATCACTGGCGGCGACAGCGGCATCGGGCGGGCGGTGGCGATGCTGTTCGCCCGCGAGGGGGCGGATGTGGCGCTGGTGTTTCTGCCCGAGGAGATGGAAGACGCCCGCCACATCCAGCACGAGATTGAGGGCGTTGGTCAGCATGCGCTGCTACTGCCGGGCGATGTCAGCGACGCCGAGTTCTGCCGGCGGGCGGTGGAGCGCACGGTGCAGGAGTTCGGGCAGCTCGACATTCTGGTCAACAACGCGGCGCGGCAGCAGCACCATGACCGCATTGAAGACCTCAGCCCCGAGGATTGGGACCGCACTTTCAAGACCAACATCTACGGCTACTTCTACATGACCCGCGCCGCCGTGCCGCATCTCAAAGCAGGCAGCGCCATCCTGAACACCGGCTCGATTACCGGGCTGGAGGGGAGCCGCATGCTGCTCGACTATTCGGCTACCAAGGGCGCCATTCACGCCTTCACCAAGTCGCTGGCCAAGAGCCTGGTGGAGCGCGGCATCCGCGTCAACTGCGTGGCGCCGGGGCCGGTGTGGACGCCGCTGCAGCCCCAGGACAAGAAGGCCAAGGCGGTGGCCCAGCATGGCGCCCAGGTGCCGATGGGGCGGCCGGCGCAGCCGGAGGAGATTGCGCCGGCGTACGTGTTTTTCGCCTCGGCCGCGGACTCCAGCTATATTACCGGCGAGATCCTGACCGAATTAGGCGGCGAGACGCGGGCGGCGTGAGCCGCGGTTTGACCGCGGCTCCGGTCTCGATTAGGCTGGAAATCAGCCTGTGAAATCCCCCATCCTTGCCCTCGTTTGCACAAGTGCTCTGCTTCTGGGATGGAGTTCTGGCGGATGCCGGGTGAAGTCGGGGGGAGTGTCAGCACCCGCCCCGAACCCCGGCAGTGATGCGGGCACATCCTCCGCCCCCAAGGACATCGCCACCGAATACGACCTGATTTATGCCATCACTCACGCCAGCGCCAACCCCAACCCCAACCCCAGCCCGTTTCTGGTGTCCACGGTGAGCGGGGCGGGCAAGCCGGTGGCTGGAGCAACCGCGTTGGATATCGGATGCGGGGCGGGACGGAACGCGCTTTATCTGGCGCGGCAGGGTTACCAGGTCACCGGGGTGGACCTGTCGCGGATCGGTCTGGACCTCACGAAGCAGGCCGCCGCGCGCGCCCTTTTGCCGGTGACTACGGTTGCGGAGGACATCAACCGCTTCCCCATCGGCCACCAGCGCTGGGACCTGATCACGCTGATTGATTTCCCCTTCGCCTACCGGGCGCTGCTGCCGCGCATCGCCGCCGGGCTGAAGCCGGGCGGGCTGGTGGTCATCCAGGAAATCTCCACCCGGCAGCCGGGAGTGGAGTCTCCGGATCACACTTTGACGTATACCTTCATGAATCCCCGCGACCTGGCGGCGCCGTTCGCCGGGTTCACCGTGCTGCACGACCAGGAGGCGGAAGAGGCGACGATGTGGGGGGTCAAGGCCGTGATGATCCGCTACGCGGCTCGCAAGCACTGACCTCCCCGGAGCGGGATCATCGCGGCACGTGCGTCAGGGCGGAAATGCCGTTCCAACAGATCTGAATGCCGATGCAGATCAGAATGAAGGCTGACAGGCGCAGAAAAACGCTCATGCCGGTGCGTCCCAGGAAGCCCTCGATCCGATCCGCCGACCGGTAGCAAATCAGAATGCTGCAGGCGATCAGCAGCGGGCCCAGCACCGCCGACACCCACTGCGCCGGCCAGCCGTACATCTGCCGCTGCGTGTTGGCGCCCAGCGCCACCGCTACCGAGATCGAGCCCGGGCCGACGGTGAGCGGCAGGGTCAGCGGATAGAAGGCGCGCTGCGAGGCGTCGGTGGGGGAGAGGTCCGAGGGCTTGGGGTCGCCTTCGTCCTGCTGCAGCATGTGCCAGCCCATGGCGAACACCACCAGGCCTCCCGCCACCTGCACCACCGGCAGCGACACCCCGAAAAACGCCAACACCTTGCCGCCGATCAGCATTGACACCAGCAGGATCAGGAAGCCGTTGACGCTGATGCGGCGGGCGAGTGATTGGCGCAGGTGGCGCGAGTAGCCTTCGGTGAGGCCCAGAAAGATCAGGGCACCGCTGAGCGGGTTGACGATGGGGAAGAGGGCGGCAACCACCAGCAGGGTGGCTTCGGCGATGTCGAGGACGAGGCGCATGGGCGAAGTTGGAACCTTGAACCGTGAACAGGGAACAGTTGACAGTGTACAGGGCGGAGGCGGGGGAGGGAGGCGGTGGGTTGACTCAGGTAGATGATCTTGTGGTAGAGTGGGGGCCATGCCGAAGCGCAACACGCCGCCGCTCGATGCCGATCTTCTGCAAGGCACGCTGGACCTGCTGATCCTTGAGACCCTGCGGCCGGGGCCGGCCCATGGGCACACCATCGCTCATGTGATTGAGCACCGTTCCGAAGATGTTCTACAGGTGGAGCACGGCTCGCTGTACCCGGCGCTGCACCGGCTGGAGGACCGGGGGTGGATCGCCTCCTTCTGGGGCACATCGGAGAACAACCGCCGGGCGCGCTACTACCGCCTGACGCCGCGCGGGCGGCAGCAGTGGGCGCAGCAGACCTCGCGCTGGCGGAAATTGGCGGAAGCGGTGAACCGGGTGCTGCGGCCGGCGGAGTCGGCGGAGGTGGAGTCATGAGTTGGAGGCGCTATTTCCTGCGTGGGCGCTGGCATCGGGAGCGGCAGGCGGAGCTGGAGGCTTACCTCGAGGAGGAAACCGCCGCCAACCAGGCGCGGGGCATGGACGCCCGCCAGGCGCGCGCGGCGGCACAGCGGAAGCTGGGGAACGAGACCCTGGTGCTGGAGCGCATTTACCGCATGAACACGGTCGCCTGGCTGGACGCACTGGCGCGCGACCTGCGCTATGCCCTGCGGCTGCTGCGGCGGTCGCCGGGCTTCACCGCCGTCGCCGTACTGTCATTGGCGCTGGGCATCGGCGGCAATCTGGCGGTGCTGGGCATGATGGACGCGGTGATGCGGCGCCCGCTGCCGGTGCCGCAGGCGCGGCAGTTGGTACGGCTCGACTGGACGTCAAATCAGTGGGAAGCGCAGCCGGGATGGGGCACCAGCTTCGACGATAGTGCCGGGAGAACCATCAACACCAGTTTTTCGTACCCCATGTTTCAGCACTGGCAGCAGAGCAACCGCACGCTCAGCGGCCTCGCCGCCTTCCGCCCGCTCTCCCACATTGATATCTTCGCCTGGGGCCGCGCCGAGCCGGGACAGGGTGTGCTGGTGAGCGGCAGCTATCAGACGGTGCTGGGGCTGCGGCCGGCGCTGGGCCGGGGCATCAGC
>JBQCEU010000002.1:0-8411 GCA_051959955.1 Terriglobales bacterium
CGGTTGGCTGGCAAGGCCTGCTCGGCAACCCACACCGCAATAACCCGGTTGATGCGCGCCTCCGCCTGTAATTGCGTGTTTGGGCGGGGGGGTTCGCCCCCGACGCCTCCCGCTGGTCGGCTCCCCCTCGGCCGCGGCAGGATCGGCCCAGCGCTACGACGAGCTCCGGCGCCCGGCGCGTGATCGCACATCGCCCCGCCACCGCGGCCGAAGTCAGCAGCAGCATCTCCGTTTTTCCGCCCTGCTCCAGCCCGCGCTGCAGCCGGAACCACGCCGAGCGCGGAATGCGCCGCATCTCCTCCGCCGGCCAGTCCAGAAAATCCGCCACGATGCGCTCCACCGCCCCGCACTGCGCCAGCAGGTTGAGCATCTCGTTCCAGCGGCTCAGCCCCTCCAGCCCGCGCAGCTCCGCCCGCCCCCGGTCCCCGCGCAGCCACAAAAGCTGCTCCAGCTTCACCCCCGCCCGCTGCGCCGAAGCCGGATCCAGGCAGTCGCAGGGATCCACCCAGGCCACGCGCGCGCCGCCCGCCGCCCATTGCAGGGCGTGGCGGGTAAGCCGGCTGCCGGCCGTGCCCGCCCACTCGCTCAGTCCGCCCTGCGCCGCCGCGCGCCGCTCCAGGCTCGCGCCCCATCCCCGCGCCCGCAGCTCCCGCTCCAACTGTTCCCGCACCGCCATAAAAACAGCATCTACTTTCGCTTTTTCTTCGCCATCATCGTACTACAGTTTTAAGCATGCACAAGCCCACCGAAGAGACCACTCTGGCGGATGTGGAAGCTGCCCGGCTGCGCCTCGCCGCCCGGGTGCGCCGCACCCCGCTGGTGCCCAGCGCCGGGTTGAGCCGCGAACTCGGCGCCGAGGTATACCTCAAGCTCGAGGTGCTGCAGAAGACCGGCTCCTTCAAGGTGCGCGGCGCCTTCAACAAGATGCTGCCGCTGGTGATGGCGGGCGTGGATCGCGTGGTGGCGGTGAGCGGCGGCAATCATGCCCAGGCGGTAGCCTATGCGGCGGGCGAGCTGGGCATGCGCGCCCGGGTGCTGATGCCCGAAACCACCCCCGCCAATTATGTGGACGCCACCCGCGGTTACGGCGCCGAAGTGGTGTTGGTGCCCACCATCGCGGCTGCCTTTGACCAGGCGCGCGCGGCCGAGGCCGAAGGTTGGGTGATGGTGCATCCCTTCGATGATCCGGCGGTGATTGCCGGCCAGGGTACGCTGGGGCTGGAGATCCTGGAAGACCTGCCCGGCGTCACCGACATGGTGGTGAGCATCGGCGGCGGCGGCATGATGACGGGCGTGGCCACGGCGGTGAAGGGCCGGCGCCCCTCCGTGCGCCTTTGGGGAGTGGAAACCGAAGGCGCCAATGCCATGGCCCAGGCGCTGGCGGCCGGGCGCCCGGTCACGCTCCCGGCCATTACCTCCATTGCCCGCACCCTGGGCGCGCCCGCGGTCTCCGCCCGCACCCTGGCCGCCGCCCAGCGCTGGCTGGAAGAGGTTGCCGTGGTGAGCGATCAGGAAGCCGTGCAGGCTTTGCTGTTCCTGCTGGAGCGGTGCAAGGTGCTGACCGAGCCCGCGGCTTCCTGCACCCTGGCGGCGGCGCGGCGCCTGGCTGCCGCCGGACGCTGGAATGCCGCCGCGCGGGTGGTGCTGGTGCTCTGCGGCGGCAATGTGGGCGTCGCCGACGTTTGCGGCTGGCGAACCGCCGCCGGGGGGTAAGAAAGCGCATCCAAGCCGGGAGGGAGACTGCGCCATGTCGCTTGATGCTTACCGCCGGACCAAGCTGGTCGTGCTGCCCGACAAATCCACCGTCTATCAGGCCGCGCGCGCCATGGCCGACAACCATATTGGCGCGGTGCTGGTCAGCCATGCCGGACAACTGGTGGGCATCGTCACCGACCGCGACCTCACCCTCGTGGTGCTGGCCGAGGGCCGCGATCCCGGCATCACGCCGCTGTGGGAAGTCATGTCGCAGGGTGTCGTCACCTGCCCCGCGGATGCGCCGCTGGCCGAAGCCGTGCGCCTCATGCGCGAAGCGGGGGTGCGCCGCATCCCGCTTACCGATGCCGGTGGCAAGCCGGCCGGCCTGGTCACCTTCGACGATCTGTTGCTCGACGCTCAGGTGGGCGTCGAAGATCTGCGTGGCATCGTGGAGCGCCAACTGGTCGAGGCCGCCACGCCGCTGAAGCCCGCCGGCAGCCCGCACCCGGTGACCCCCAACCAGCCCGGGCAGCGCATGCGCGCCGCCCTGCGCGCCGAAGCCCGCGCCGCCCAGGTCTACGATCGGCTGCTGACCGCGGTGGCCGACGGCACCGGCCTCGACCGTGATCGCGCCGAACGCGGCCTGCGCCTGGGCGCCTGTCTGCTCTGCCACCGCCTCACCCCCGAGGAGGCGCAGCACACCATCGCCCAGCTTCCCAGCCGTCTGCACGGCGCCCTCTCCTATTGCGCCGACGGCCCCGACCGCACCGTCACCTCCGCCGCCATGCGCGCCGAGCTCAGCCGCGAGCTGGCGCTGGGCGAAGCCGAAGCCGACGAGTTCCTGCGCAATCTCTTCGCGGTGCTCTCGGCCTACGTCTCCCCTGGCCAGATGCAGGAGGTCCGCAGCCAGCTTCCGCCCGACCTTGCCGCCCTGTTCCCCGAGCGCCGCCGCGCGGCGTAAGTTCTAGGCCGGTCCGTACGGCGCGGGCGGGAAATGCCGGTGGAAGTCCGAGTGCGCCTGCAGCAGGCGGGCGGCGGAGAGCGCCGCGGCGTCGTGGCCGGCCCGGGCGATGAACTGCACCCCGATGGGCAGCTTGTTTTCCGCCAGCCCGGCGGGCACGGTCACCGCCGGCAGGCCGCACAGGCTGGAGATGCCGTCCGGCTGCAGGCTGTCGCGGGTGAAGGCGCGCCGTTGCGGGTTGGGTGCGGGCGGCCGGCGGGGCGGCGTGGCCGGCCGCGGTGGCCGGTCAATCAGCGAGGCGGTCGAGCCCTGTCCCGGCGCCGCCACCACGTCATAGTGATCAAACAGCGCGTCGAACTTGCGCGCCAGCTCCAGCCGCAGCCGCTGCAGTTGGATGTAGTCGCTCGCCCGGAATTCGCTCGAGGCGTAGCCGTTGATCTGCCCCAGCGGATCCTGCAGCAGCGCGCAGCGGCCGCTTTCGATCAGTTCCCGGTAAGCGCTGGCCGCCTCGATCAGGATGACCAGCTCCGAGGCCTCCTCGAACGGGCCATCCGGGATTTGCGCGTCGCTCACCGTCGCCCCCTGGGCGCGGCACACCTCCAGCGCGCGGTCCACCGCCTGGTGCAGCTCTGGCCGGGCGTTGGGGAAGACGTTGGTCAGCCGCCCGATGCGCAGCGGCCGCGGCGCCGCCTGTTCGGCCGAGAACGCCGCCTGCGCCGCCGGCAGCGAATCCCAGTCGGCGGGGTCGTGGCCCGCCATCGCCGCCAGAATCAGCGCGCAGCAATCGGCGCTGCGCGCCATCGGCCCGATCTTGTCCATGCTCCAGGCGATGGTCATCACCCCGTGCCGGCTCACCCGCCCGAAGCTGGGCCGCATGCCGCTGATGCCGCACTGGGTCGAAGGGCAGACGATCGAACCGCGCGTGTCCGAGCCCAGCGCAAACGTGGCCAGCCCGGCGGAGACAATCGCGCCGCTGCCGCTCGATGATCCGCAGGTCCAGTACTTGGTGTTCCAGGGGTTGTGACAGGGGCCGGTGAGCGAGGCGTGCGGGCCGCTGTAACCCAGCCCGCCTGCCAGCTCGATCATCGCCGCCTTGGCGATCAGCACCGCCCCGGCTGCGTCCAGCTTCTGGATCACGGTGGCGTCGTAGTCAAAATGCTGATTCTCATACGGCTTCGCCCCCCAGGTGGTGGGATAGCCTTTTACCGCCAGCAGGTCCTTGGCGGCATAGGGGATGCCGTGCAGCGGTCCGCGGTCGTGGCCGGCCGCCAGCTCCTGCTCCGCCTGCCGCGCCTGACGCAGCGCCCGTTCCGGCGTCAGGCAGGCGATGGCGTTCAATTCCGGCCCCAGACGGCGGCAGCGGTCGAGATAGGCCTGGGTCAGCGCCACCGGCGAGAGGCTGCGGTTACGAAAGCGCGCCCCCAGCTCGCGGATGGGCAGAAACAGCGTGGCTTGGTCCACCGTGGCCGGGCTCATGCGCGCCGCCCCGCGACCAGTTGCAGCACCGTCGCCGGCGGCGCGGTGTTGTCAAACGCCACCTTGCGCACCGCCTCCAGCATGGCGATGTGCCCTTCCACAATGCGCGGCAGCCGCTGGCGCTGTTCCGCCGTCAGGCGTGAGCCATAGCGCGCCAGGATGCGGTTCACCGTGGCTTCGGTTTCAGAATGGGCCGCGGCGGCGGCCGGGGCGCTCTGGGCTGCGGCCGGCCAGGCCGCCGCGGCGGCCAGCGCGGCGGCTCCGGCGCGGGCGAACGTCCGGCGCGAAATTGAGGTTGCCATGCGGGCGAGGGTAACACGCTGATTGGCTCACGGCAGCCGCTTTAATCTTTTTTAACAACTCCTAACCATGCCGCCGCGCTCACCCGAGGCACACTGACCCACGGAGGAGTTGCGCATGTTACGGACCATCCTGCGGTACTTGTGTGTGGCGATTACCCTGCTGGGTTTCAACCTGGCGCTTGCGGCGCAAGCCAACCCCACCGGCACCGTGACCGGAACCGTCACCGATGCCACCCACGCCGCCATTCCCGGCGCCAACGTCAAGGTGATGGGCATCCTCACCGGCATCGAATTGCATACCACCAGCGGCCCCGACGGCCATTACTCGCTGGCCAACGTCGCCCCCGGCAACTACATCATCACCGTCGCCAAAACCGGCTTCAAGACCGGCACCTTCCAGGACGTCACCATCGCCGCCAACCAGACCTACACCCTGAACGCGCTGCTGCAGGTCGGCACCCAGGACACCACGGTCACGGTCGAGGCCGGCCAGAACGTCATCGAGACGCAGCAATCCTCGGTGGGCACCTCGATCACCGGCAACGTCATCACCGAGCTGCCCTCGGCCTCCTCCTCCAGCGCCCTGTACTCGCTCACCCAGACCGACCCCGCCATCCAGACCATGGGCGCGCCGCGCCAGTCCAGCGCCGAAGGCCTGCCCGGCGGCGCCATCAACATCACCATTGACGGCATCTCGGCGCAGTGGGAGTCGGGCAAGAGCGGCGATCCGGTGTTCACCATGATCACCCCCAACGCCAGCGACACCAGCGAGTTCGACGTGGTCAGCGCCGCCGGCTCCGCCAACCAGACCGGTGAAGGCGCGGTGCAGATCAACTTCACCAGCAAGCGCGGCACCGACAAGTTTCACGGCTCGGTCTTCGACTACTTCCGCAACGATGCCCTCAACTCCAACTACTACTTCAACAACCTCGCCGGCCAGCCGCGGCCGGTGATGCGCTACAACCAGTGGGGCTTCTCCGTCGGCGGCCCCATCTGGAAGAACAAGCTCTATTTCTACTTCGATATCACCAAGTTCTCCCAGCCCGAGGGCCAGGTCGCCGACGCCACCATCCTCAACGCCGACGCCGCCAAGGGCCTCTTCGATTACCCGGTCACCGGCAACCCGGATACCAGCGCCACGCCCTGGGTTTCGTGCAGCAATGGCCTCTGCAAGGCCAACCTGCTGGCCATGGCCCAGAACTACGGCTACAGCTCCACCGTGGATCCCTTCGTGAGCAGCATGCTCGCCAAGGTGGCTTCGGCCGCCACCGCGCCCGGCGTGACCCTTACCACCCCGCCCAGCACCTTCCAACAGACATTGGCTTTTTCCCAATCCGGCAGCAACGCCCAGCAGAACCCCGACTTCCGGCTGGACTACAACATCAACAGCGCCCATTCGCTGGAGTTTGACTACCATCTCAGCCGCCTCATCATCTTCCCCGATGATCTCAACGGCGGCGGCTACAGTTTCCCGGTCGCCCCCTACAACACCAATCAGTTCGGCTATGCCGCCAACCGCGCCATTTGGGCCACGGCCTGGCGCTGGGCGGTGAACGGGAACATGAACAACGAGCTGCGCGTCGGCTTTCAGAACAGCCCCTCCAGTTTCAATTTCAACCAGACCAACGCCATCTATCCCACCATCCAGACCAACCTGGGCTCGATCCGCATGCGCCCCTCGTTGCCTTCGGAGATGACCAATCCCTACAAGAACTTCGGCCCGACGTCGGAGTGGGACAACGTCTACCAGTTGAACGACAACTTTGCCTGGGTGCGCGGCAACCACAACATGAGCTACGGCGTGACCGTCAGCCGGGCGCGCTTCTCCGACCAGACGGAAGGCAATGAAGTCGCCAGCGTCGGCATCGGCCTCACCGGCAACGAACCGGTCGCCGCCCAGTTTGTAAACTCCAACTTCCCCGGCATCACTCCCGACGACCTCACCTCCGCCGGCAACATCTACGGCCTGCTCACCGGCAACGTCACCAACTACTCCTCCAACGTGGCTTTCGATCCGACGTCGCGCAAGTTCGTCACCGGCGCGCCCGGTGTGGATCGCTATCACCAGACCGATTTCGGCATCTTCGGCTCCGACAGTTGGCGGGTGCGCCCCAACCTCACCGTCAACTATGGCTTGCGCTGGCAGTACGAAGGCGTGCCGGTGGATGACTACAACGAGTACTTCATCCCCGACGGCGGCGTCGCGGCCGCCTACGGCGTCTCCGGCGCCGGCAATTTGTTCAAGCCCGGCACGCTTACCGGCGTGGCGCCGACCTTCACCAACGACCTGGGCAAGCAGTGGTACGACAACTGGTACAAGGGCTTTGCTCCCAGCCTGGGCGTGGCCTGGTCACCGGAGGGCGGCTGGCTGGGCAATGCCGGCGACACAGTGGTCCGCGCCGGCTACTCCATCGCCTATTCCCGCGAAGGCCTGCAGAATTTTGCCTCCATCGCCGCCAGCAACCCCGGCTACACCGGCGTACAGTTTGCCAGCGCCGCTCCCGCCCAGGCCACCCAGCCGGCGGGGCAATTCGACGCCGGCACCATCCAGGTCGGGAACATGAACATCCCGGTGGTGGCGCAGACCCCGGCCGCTTTCCAGACGCATATTCCGCTCGATCCGCTCTCCAACCAGAACTACGTCAACCTCTTTGATCCCCATCTGCACATGCCCTACGTCGAGAGCTGGACCTTCGGCATCCAGCGCGCCCTGGGAGCCCACACCGCGCTCGAAATCCGCTACGTCGGCAACCATGGCGTCGGATTGTGGCAGCAGCAGAACCTGAACGAAGCCAATATCTTCGAAAACAAATTCCTGCCCGAGTTTCAGGGCGCGGCCAGCAATCTGGCCATCTGCCAGGCCAATACCGCCGCCTGCACCGGCGCCGGCGCGCCCTCGGGCAACAGCTTCGGCGATTGGGGGCTGCCCGGCCAGGTGGCGTTGCCCATCATGACCGCCGCTTTCAACCCCGCCGGCTCAACCGATCAGGGCGCCAAGGGCTTCACCAACAGCACCTACGTCACCGACCTGGGGCGCGGCGCGGCCGGGAGTATGGCCAACTCCATCGCCACCACCTACAACTACTGGCAGAACCTGATCGCCAACGGCCTGCCCAGCAATGAATTCCTGGTCAACCCCGACGCCCATGGCGGTTCCTATATCCTGCACAATGGCCTCGCCTCGACCTACAACGCGCTCATCATCGAGGTGCGTCGGCGGCCCATCCACGGCCTGACTCTCAACACCAGCTACACCTTCAGCAAGAGCCTCACCGATGACTGGCAGCGCAGCGGCCAAAATTACCTGGACGAAGCCACGCTGCGCGATCCCGGCCTGATGAAAGGCCCGGCGCCGTTCGACATCCGTCACTCCTTCAAGTTCTTCTCGATTTACGACCTGCCCTTCGGCAACGGCCAGCGTTGGGCCAACCACAGCGGCTTGATCAACACCCTGGCCGGCGGCTGGCAGTTCGACAGCAATATCCTGCTGCAGAGCGGCCGCCCCGGCCTGATCACCGGCGGCCTCGGCGGCAGCGTCAACCAGGGTGACAGCGGCGTCATTCTCAACGGCGTCACCGCCCAGCAGTTGCAGAGCCAGTTGCACGTCTACAAGACCACCACCCCGGCGCCGGGCGCGGTCTGGTACGTGCCGCAAAGCATGCTGGCCTCCGACGGCAGCGCGCTGCCCAGCGTGATGCGCTCCTGCAACACGCCCGGGGCCGAGTGCCAGCGCCTCTTCCTTTATGATGCGCCCCTGTTCCTGCCCGATCTTTCGCTGGTCAAGAATACGCAGTTGACCGAGCGCATCGGCTCCCAGATTCAGGTGCAGTTCCTGAACGCCTTCAACAACGCCAACTTCTTCTGGACCGGCTCCTCGCAGACCTTCGGGACCGCCCGGGGTACGGTGTCGCGCCGCAACTTCGGCCGCATCACCAACGCCTTCCAGGCGGTGGATTCCGACAGCGACCACGGCGGCC
>JBQCEU010000003.1:0-3925 GCA_051959955.1 Terriglobales bacterium
CTGGAGTGCGCCGCCCTGGTGCGCGGCCTCAAGCGCGGCTCGCTCGACACCCTGCGCGTGCCGGCGTGGCCGCGCGACGTCCTGGCTCAGCAGATGGTGGCGGCGGTGGCTGCCCGGCACGAGGCCGCGGGCTGGGGCGAGGATGAGCTGTTCGCCCTGCTGCGCCGCGCCTGGCCCTATCGCGAGCTGCCGCGCTCCGAGTTCGACGCCATCGTCGAGCTGCTGAGCGAAGGCATCTCCAGCCGCCGCGGCCGGCGCGGCGCTTACCTCCACCGCGACGGCGTGCACCACCGCCTCCGGCCCCGCCGCGGCGCCCGCCTCGCCGCCATCACCTCCGGCGGCGCCATCGCCGAAACCGCCAGCTACGTGGTGCAGGCCGAGCCTGAGAATCTCCCCATCGGCTCGCTCGACGAGGACTTCGCCATCGAAAGCAACGCCGGCGACATTATTCTTCTGGGCACGCACTCCTGGCGCGTCCGCGGCATCGAAACCGGCCGCGTCCGCGTCGAGGATGCCCACGGCGCGCCGCCCACCGTCCCCTTCTGGCTGGGCGAGGCCCCCGGCCGCACCCGCGAGTTGTCGGAGGAGCTGTCACAGATCCGCACCCAGGCCCTGGCCCGCGGCGCCGCCTGGCTGCAGGCCGAGTGCGGGCTGGGGCCGGAGGCCGCGCGCCAGGCGATGGACTACCTGGCGGCCAGCCAGGCCGTGCTCGGCGTCATTCCCACCACCCGCCAACTCGTGGCCGAGCGCTTCTTCGACGAAGGTGGCGGCATGCAGCTCGTCATCCACGCGCCCTTCGGGTCGGCCATCAACAAGGCCTGGGGCATGGCGCTGCGCAAGCGCTTCTGCCGCGGCTTCGACTTTGAGCTGCAGGCGGCCGCCCACGAGAACGGCCTCACGCTGGCGCTGAGCGAGCAGCACAGTTTTCCGCTGGAAGCCATCTTCCAGTTCCTGCGCTCCACCAACGTCCGCGACATGCTCGAGCAGGCGGTGCTGCAGGCTCCCATCTTCGGCACCCGCTGGCGCTGGACCGTGGGCCGGGCGCTGGCGCTGCTGCGCTTCTCCGGCGGCCGCAAGCTGGCGCCACAACTGCAGCGCATGCGCGCCGAGGATCTGCTGGCCGCGGCGTTTCCCATGCAGGTCGGCTGCCAGGACAACCACGGCGGCGAGGACCTGGAGATTCCCAACCACCCCTATGTGCAGGAAGCCATGCGCGATTGCCTGCACGAGTTCCTCGATCTCGACGGTCTCACCGAAGTCCTGCGCGGCCTGGAAACCGGCGCCATCGCCATCGCCGCCGTGGATACGCCCGCCCCCAGCGGCCTGGCGCAGGAGATCCTCAACGTCGGCGCTTACGGCTTCCTCGACGATGCCCCCCTCGAGGAACGGCGCTCGCGCGCGGTGCCGCTGGGCGGGGCGGCCGCCGCGCCCTCGCCCGGCGCGCTTGATCCCGCCGCGGTCGAGGCCGTATGCGCCGAAGTCTGGCCGCAGCCGCAGTCGGCGGAAGAGCTCCATGACCTGCTGCTTTCCACCCTCCTCTGGCCCGACGCGGAGGTGGCGCCGGAGTGGCGCGCCTGGCTGCAGGAGCTGCACGCCGCCAGTCGCGCGCTGCCTTACGGCCCCGGTTGGACGGCAGCCGAACGCCTGCCTCTGCTCCGCGGCGACGCGGCGGTTGCCGACCACGGCGCCGGCGCCGTCTGGCCCGGCGTGGAGTTCCCCGGCGCCGTGCCCACCCCCAACGAAGCCGCCATGGAGCGCATCATCGGCGGCTGGATGGAGATCGCCGGACCCATCACCGCCTCCGCGCTGGCCGCCCGCCTGGGCTTGGGAGAAGCCGAGGTCGAAACCGCCATGCTGGCGCTGGAGGGCCAGGGCCGGGTGCTGCGCGGCGCTTTTGGCTGGTGCGAGCGCGCCCTGCTGGCGCGCATTCACCGCCGCATGGTGCACCGGCTGCGCGCCGAGATCGAGCCCGTCACCCCGGCGGCCTTCCACCGCTTCCTCCACCGCTGGCAGCACGTCGAGACCGGCACAAGGCTCCACGGTCTGCGTGGCCTGGAGGCGGTGCTCGATCAGCTCCAGGCCTTCGAGGCCCCCGCCAGCGCCTGGGAGACCCATCTGCTGCCCGCGCGCGTGGCCGACTACCAGCCCGAAATGCTCGACCAACTCTGCCTGGCGGGCACTTTTGCCTGGGCACGCCTTACGCCGCCGGGCGGCAAGCGCACCGCCCCCACCCGAAATTCACCCATCGGCTTTTATCGCCGCTCCGACGCCGATTGGCTGCTGCCCGCCGCCGGCTGGAGCCAGGCGGGAGCCGACACCTTGAGTCCCGCCGCCGCTGCCGTCCACGCCCGCCTGCGCCAGCACGGCGCCAGCTTCTTCCACGACCTGGTTCACGGTTCCCTGCTCAAGAGCCAGGTCGAGGACGCCCTGTGGGAGCTGGTGGCCGCCGGTCTGGCCACCGCCGACGGCTTCGACAACCTCCGCGCCTTTCTCGATCCCAAACGCCGCGGCGGCGAAGGCCGGGGGCAGCATTCCATGCCCCGCCACAGCCCCGGCCGCTGGGACCTGATCCGCGCGGGCGCAGCCCCGACCGAAGATGTTGTCTGGCAGGCGGCGCAGGCCGAGCGCCAGGCCAAGCTCTGGCTCCGCCGCTACGGCGTGATCTTCCGCGCCCTGCTGGCGCGCGAGACCAGCGCCGTGCCTTGGTACGAGGTGCTGCTCGCCTGCCGCCGCCTGGAAGCGCGCGGCGAGATCCGCGGCGGCCGGTTTGTCTCCGGCTTCGCCGGCGAGCAGTACGCCCTGCCACAGGCGGTGGAGGCGCTGCGGGCGGTGCGCCGGCTCCCGCCTGCCGAAGCCGTCGCGTGCAGCGCCGCCGATCCGCTGAACCTCGCCGGCATCATACTGCCCGGCGAGCGCATCCCCGCCCAGCGTCTGGCCCTGGTCGCGGGCTAGCGTTGGGCAGCCGCCTCCTCCACCCATTTGCGCGCCTCGGCCGACTTCATCCACTCCCCCGCCACCTGCCGCGTGGCGAGGTTGAGCCGCGTCCAGAAGTTGACCAGCGCGATGCGCAGCAGCAGCCGCGCCAGCTCCGGCTCGGCAAACTGGCGCGCGGCCTCGTTCCAAACGGCATCGGGCACCGGATCGGCGCGGTCACTGAGGCAGGTGACCGCTTCGGCCAGGGCCAGGGCGGCGCGCTCGGCATCGGAAAAGTAGGGGGCGTCGCGCCAGGCGCCGACCGCGAAGATGCGCTCCTCGCTCTCGCCGCCCATCTTGAGCAACCGGGCGTGCATATCCACGCACACGCTGCAGCCGTTGAGCTGGCCCACGCGCAGCTCGGCCAGCCCGGACGCCTTGGCGGCTGCGCCCGACGGTTCGGTGGCCTTGCCCAGGGCTTGCAGAGCCTGCATGGCTTCGGGAATGATCATGGCAGGGTGGTTCATACGCGATTGCATGGCTTTGGTTCTCCTTGTCACAACCGGTCGGTTGCGTTCGTCACTGGGTTGACGAATCCAAGCGAGGAAATGTGACCCAGGCAAACAACGAGTGGCTGGCGGAGCAGTTTGAAGGCAATCGCGGTCATCTTCGCGCTGTGGCTTACTGCATGCTGGGCGCGGCGGGCGAAGCCGAAGACGCCGTCCAGGAAGCCTGGCTCCGCCTCGATCGCAACGGCGCCGACGGCATCCACAACCTTCGCGCCTGGCTGACCACCGTGGTGGCCCGCGTCTGCCTGGACATGCTGCGGGCCCGCGCCGCGCGGCGCGAGGAGGCGTTGGAAGACCCCGCGCTCCCGCCCGACACCGCCGCCGCGCCCGATCCCGAGCAGGAAGCCCTGCTGGCCGAGTCGGTCGGCCTGGCCATGCTGGTGGTGCTCGACCGCCTCTCGCCCGCCGAACGGGTGGCCTTCATCCTCCACGATACCTTCGCC
>JBQCEU010000004.1:0-14042 GCA_051959955.1 Terriglobales bacterium
CGAGTCGCTCAGGAAGATCGAGGTGGTCGAGCTGACGAAGACGTTGCTGCCGTTGAAGGTGGTGTTGCTGCCGATGTTGTCAATCTCGGTCTTGATCTTGCTGAACTCGTTGTCCAGCGCGGTACGCTGCGTGGAGGTGACCGTGCCGTTGCTGGCTTCGGTGGCCAGCGTGATGGCGCGGTTGAGCAGGTTCGTCACCTGGCCCAGGGCGCCGTCCACCACCTGCAACTGCCCCACGCCGTCGTTGACGTTCTGGGTGGTCTGGTTGAGGGCGGTGACGTTGGCCTGCAGGCCGTTGGCAATCGCCAGGCCGGCGGCGTCGTCGGCGCCGCTGTTGATGCGCTTGCCCGAAGAGAGTTGATAGAGAGTAGTCTGCAGCGACGCCTGGGTGTTGGCCAAAGCGTTCTGCGCGGCTAAAGCGGGAATGTTGTTGAGAATGCTAATCGACATGGAATGCGCTCCTTTTTGGGTGATGGGGCACTCGCGGCTTTAGCCGACGCGGCTTCCGGAATTCCCTCACTCATGCACTCCTATCGGCTGGGACGCGGCGGGCTTTAGCCCTCCCGTCGCGGGATGGCCCACCGCGTGCTGTAAATCGCTCCACGCCTCCCGCAGTTGGGGGTCGGCGGGCAGGGACCGCAGGCCGTCGCTCAGGCACTGCCGGGCGGCGGCGTACTCCTGCTGCCGGGCCAGGATGGCGGCCAGGCGCAGGTAACCCTGGGGCTGATCAGGAAACTGTTCCACCCGCTGGCGCAGCGTGGCGGTGGCGCCGGCCAAGTCTTCGCTTGCCACCAAGGCGTTGGCGAGGCGATCCAGATTGTCTACACAGGGGGGCAACTCGGCCGCCGCCTGCCGCAGATGTCGCAATCCGGCTTCGGCCTCCCCGGCCCGCCACTCGGCCAGACCGCGTTTGCTGAGCAGCGTGGCGGCATGGCCGGGAGCGGCGTCGGTCGCGGCGGCGCGATAGCCTGCCAGCGCATCCATATACCTGCCCAGGTTGTAGGCGCAATCGGCCATGAACTCGCTCAGCGCCGCCGAACGCGCCCCGCGCGCCTCGGCTTGCTGAAAAAAGGCCAGCGCTTCCTCCGAATGCCCCAGGCGCGCCAGCGCGGCGCCGCCAAAAAACCAGGCTTGCACAAAGCCCGGCTGCAGCCGCAGCGTGCGCTCGAAACAGCGCAGGGCCTCGCCATAGTTGCCGAAATTATCGAACTCCACAACCCCCAGTTCAAAATGCGCCTGGGGATCGGCGGGTTGCTCCTGCACCTTGCGCCGCCCCAGCTCGCGGTAGTAGCGGTTCTTCGCCGCCTGCACCGCCGGCGGCCGCACCATGCCGAAATGATGGATGCGTCCCCGGGCCGTGCCCAGCCGCAGTCCCGCTGCCTGCACCCGCGGCCCCACGCTTTCATGCACGCGGCCTACGAAAAAAATATCCGGATGGCGGCGAAATAACCGCACGTTTTGATGTTCCACAAATCCCGGGTACGCCCGGCCCTCGGCCAAGGCCCCATCGTTGCGCTGCGCCGGCCGATCCCAAATGCGGGCCTCGAGCGAGGCCACGTAGTTGCGGATGGTGACCTGGAAGGCGTCCGGACCGGAGCTGAGCTGGGCGCGCCAGGCCCGCCGCGCGGCCGCGCCGCGGCCGCCATCGAGGCGTTCATCGGCATCGAGCGAGAGCACCCAGTCGGTGGTCAGCTCGGCCAGAGCACGGTTGCGCGCTTGGGCAAAGTCCTGCTCCCAGCGGATGGATACCACCCGCGCGCCCAGCCGCCCGGCCAACTCGGGGGTGCCGTCGCGGGATCCGGTATCGGCCACAACCATTTCGTCCACCCAACCGCGCACGCTGCCCAGGCAGGCCTCCAGATCCTGGGCGGCGTTCTTCACAATCATGGATAAGCCGACCGTCATTGCACATCTGCCTGCACACCGGGGGCCATAAGGAGCGCCCCCGGCCCGGTTTGGAAATTTCTAATGCGCCCGGCGGCTCAAGCTGCTCGAGGCCCGGACCGATAACGGCTCTAGAGATCACCATGATTCCCCTGACACGGCTCAATCATCAGGAGCTGATCCTGAACTGCGACCTGATCAAGTGCATTGAGCAGCCGCACGACACCGTGGTCACGCTGATCAACGGCGAAAAATTGACGGTCGAGGAAGCCCCGGCGGAAATTCTGCGGCGCATCGGGGAATACCGCCGCGGCTTGCTGGCCGGCGGCCCCAGGCCGGTGCTGTTCCTGCCCCGGCAAAAGGAGGTTCATGGATCGTAGCAGCGCCTTGGGCCTGGTGATCGCGCTGGGCGGCATTCTCGCCGGCCTGATCATTGACGGCGGCAACGTCGGCCAGATTCTGCAGCCGACCGCCGCCCTGATCGTCTGCGGAGGCACGCTGGGCGCGGTCATGCTCCAGTTTCCGCTGGACGTGGTGCTGCTCGGCTTCGCGCAGATGAAGACCATCTTCCTGTGCAAGGAACCGGACATGCAGGGCCTGATCAACCAGATCGTCGGCTTTGCCCACAAGGCCCGCAAGGAAGGCATCGTGGCCCTGGACAAGGAACTGGACGGCATCCAGGAGCCGTTCCTGCGCAAGACGCTGATGCTGGCGGTGGACGGCACCCAGCCGGAGGAACTGCGCCAGAACATGGAGCTGGAGCTGGGCAATCAGACCGAGCAGGCCGAGCGCTCCATCCAGGTGTTCGATGCCGCCGGCGGCTACGCCCCGACCATCGGCATCATCGGCGCCATCCTGGGCCTCATCCAGGTCATGCAGCACCTCAACAATATTGAAGAAGTGGGGCGCGGCATTGCCGTGGCCTTCGTGGCCACCGTCTACGGCGTGGCCACCGCCAATCTCTGCTTCCTGCCCATGGCGGGCAAATTGCGCGTGCGCCGGCGCCAGTCGGACCTGCTGCGCGAAATGATGCTGGAGGGCGTGATCGGCATTCTGGAGGGCATCAACCCGCGCATGTTGCAAACCAAGCTGGCGGGCTACCTGCCCAACGGCGAGGCCAAGCCCGCCGCGGAGGAAAAGGCGGGTGGCGCGGCCAAGGCGGCCGCCGCCCAGGCGCGCTAGGGGGCCGCATCGGAACCCATGAACCGCCGTCACCGCCGCCGCACCGCCGATCATCCCGCCGCCAGCCATGAGCGGTGGCTGATCTCCTACGCCGACTTCATCACCCTCCTGTTCGCCTTTTTCGTGGTGATGTACGCCGCCTCGCGCGGGGACCAGACCAAGGTGATCAAACTGGCGCAGGCCATTCAAGCGGCCTTCGCCCAACTGGGCATCTTCACCCCGTCCAGCGCCCAGCTCCAGGTCATAACGGCGCCACCCGCCGCCGCCGATGCGCCGTCGGTCAACAACGCCCCGCTGGCAGCCCTGCAGCGCAAACTCCAATCCGAACTCAAGACCGAAATTGACAAACACTCCGTTTCGCTGCAACGCACGCGTCAGGGCCTGGTGGTGCGGATGGAGGAGTTGGGCTTTTTCGACAGCGGCTCCGACCAGCTTCGCCCGGAGGCGATACCCGTATTGGCGCGCATCGCCGCTGCGGTCGGCCCGCTGCCCAACGCGCTGCGCATCGAGGGGTACACCGACAACGTCCCCATCCACACCGCCCGCTTCGCCTCCAACTGGCAGCTCTCGACCGCCCGCGCCACCGAGCTGGTGCGCCTCTTTATAGACAACTTCCACATTTCACCCGAGCGCCTCTCTGCCGCGGGGTACGCCGAGTACCATCCCATCGCCTCCAATGCCACCGCCACCGGCCGCCAGACCAACCGGCGGGTGGACCTGGTGGTGGTGGCCGAGGTGCCGTCGCCCGCCGGCGGCGGCTAACCTCGAGCCCGCGCCCCCTCTCTGGAAATTCAAGGCGGGGGCACTGGGGCCCCCAGCGTTGCGTCACCTGCGGTGCATGAAAAGCGGGATGCCGGGCAAAGCCCGCCAGGGCCCGCGCCCCCTTCCTGGAAATGCAAGGCTGGGGCACAGGGGCCCCCAGCCTTGCGTCATCGGCGGTGCATTGAAAGCGGGATGCCGGGCAAAGCCCGCCAGGGCCCGCGCCCCCTTTCTGGAAATGCAAGGCTGGGGCACAGGGGCCCCCCAGCCTTGCGTCATCGGCGGTGCATTGAAAGCGGGATGCCGGGCGCAGCCCGCCAGGGGCCCGCGCCCATAACTAGTCACTTGCCCCCCGCTTACCGATTGCGGTAGCCTGACTTCCCAAGAAGTGAGGGAAAGCGCGCGGCGTAATCCGCGCCCGGGGTCATGAGAATTCTGGTGGCAGAAGACGACGCCTCGCTGGCCAAGTTTTTACGCAAAGGCCTCGAGACGGAGAACTACGCCGTGGACGTGGTGGGCGACGGCGAGGAAGCCCAGGCGCTGGCGGAGCGCTACGATTTCGACCTGCTGCTGCTCGACGTCAACCTCCCCGGCCGCAACGGCTTCGATGTGCTGGCCCACCTGCGCAAGAAGAAGCCGGACATACCCGTGCTGCTGCTGACCGCCCAGGGGCGGGTCGAGGACCGGGTGCGCGGCCTGGACCTCGGCGCCGACGACTACATCGTCAAGCCGTTCAGCTTCAGTGAATTGTGCGCCCGCATCCGCGCCCTGCTGCGCCGCGGCCAGCGCACCGCCGACAGCACCCTGAAGGTGGATTCGCTGGAGCTGAACCGCATCGAACGCAGCGTGCAGCGCGCCGGCAAGTCCATCGAGCTGACGCCCAAGGAGTTCGCCCTGCTCGAGTACCTGATGCTCAACCAGAGCCGGCGCGTCACCCGGGCGATGATCATCGAGCACGTCTGGAACCTGTCGTTCGACACCTCGACCAACGTGGTGGATGTGTACATCAACTACCTGCGGTCCAAAATTGACGAGGGCTTCGAGCCCAAACTCATCCGCACCATCCGCGGCGTCGGCTACCAGATGGGACCGCCGCCGGGCGCCGCGGCGGCGGCCGCCGTCGAATGAGCGCCGGACCGCCATCCCTGCGTCAGGCCTGCCATGACCTCAGCCAGCCGCTGATGGCCGCCCGCGGCAGCCTGGAGCTGGCGCTGCAAATGAACAGCGATGATCCCGGCCGCGCCGAGTTCCTGGCCGACGCCGTCGCCGCGCTGGACCGCATGGCGGCGATGATCGAGCGCTACCGGGAAATGGCCACCGGCATGCAAGCAAGGCAGTAGCTCGCCCCGGCTGCATTAGAGCGGTCTAAGGCCGCGGCGCGCGTCTACTGCCATGGCTACCGCGCTTCGCCCTGTCGTTGAGCCCAGCCCCGCGGCCCCCTCCCTGGCCGCGCCCGCTGCCGCCCCGCCGCGCGCCGCCGTACCGCTCCACCCGGTGCGCCGCCGCTTCCTCGACCACCTGCCTCCCGGCGCCCGCGTGCTCGACGCCGGCTGCGGCGGATGCGCCACCCAGCGGAAACTGCTGGCCGCCCGGCCCGATCTGCGCTTCACCGGCGTGGACGTGCTTGACCTCTCGGCCGCCTGCCCGCCCGGCACCGACTTTTACACCCTCGATTTCGAGCATCAACCGCTGCCCTTCGCCGACGCCAGCTTCGACGGCATCTTCTTCTGCCATGTGCTCGAGCACCTGGACAACCGCATGAACGTGCTGGGCGAGTTTGCCCGCGTGCTCAAGCCCGGCGGCCACATCTATATCGAAGGCCCCAGCCTGCGCAGCCTGTTCCTGCCCTCGCTCTCGTGGCTGCCCTCGCGTCCGGCCGCCAACGCCATCGGCGACGATCTGAGTTTTTACGACAATTTCACCCACGTCCGGCCGCTCAGCCGCCGCGGCTTGCAGATGTTTCTGCAGATGGCGGGCTGCGATTGCCTGGCCAGCGGTCCGGTCCGCGACCGGCGCCGCCTGTGGACCCAGCCCTTCCGCCTGCTGACCGGCACGCTGCTGCGCCGCCGCCGGCAGGTGTGCGTGGCGCTGTGGGAACTGGTGGGCTGGAGCGTTTACGCAGTCGGCCGCAAACAGGGAGAATCCACATGTTGATCCGCGCCAAAGCGCCGTTGCGGCTGGGCTTCGCCGGCGGCGGCACCGATGTTCCGCCCTACCCCGACTTTGAAGGCGGCTGCGTGCTCAGCGCCACCGTCAACCTGTACTCGTTCGGCACCCTCTGCCCGCGCGCCGACGACGCCATCCACCTCCGCTCCGCCGACTTCAACCTGGCGCTGGATTACGGCCGCGGCGCCTCACTGGCCTACGACGGCCAGCTCGACCTGGCCAAGGCCGCCATCCGCAAATTGGGCGGCGAACAGGCGGGCGGCTTCGATCTCTATCTCCACACCGACGCCCGGCCCGGCTCCGGCCTGGGCTCGTCGTCGAGTCTGATGGTGACCGTCATCGGCCTGATGAAGGAGTGGCTGCGGCTCACCCTCGACGAAGCGGCCACGGCCGAAATGGCCTGGAAGCTGGAGCGGCAGGAATTGGGCATCCCGGGCGGCATGCAGGATCAGTACGCCGCCTCCTACGGCGGCTGGAACTTCATCGAGTTCGGCCAGCGGCAACAGGTGCTGGTCAACCCACTGCGCCTGCCCGCCGACGTGCGCAACGAATTGGAGCACAACCTGGTGCTCTGCTTCACCGGCGCCACCCGCATCTCCGACAACATCCTGGCCGACCAGACCGCCCGTTTCCAGCGTGGCGACCACATCTCGCTCGACAGCCTGCGCCGCCAGAAGCAACTGGCCACGGAGATGAAGAATCTGCTGCTCAGCCGCCGCCTGGACGAGTTCGGCGCGCTGATGCATGAAGCCTGGGAATACAAGAAGCGCATGTCGCCGCAGATCACCAACGCCCGTATTGATGCCCTCTACAAGGCCGCCCGTCAGGCGGGGGCGCTGGGCGGCAAGCTCAACGGCGCCGGCGGCGGCGGCTACATGATGTTTTATTGCGACTTCGAGCGCCGCCTGGAGGTGGAGGCGGTGTTGCGCGAGCGCGGCTGCGTGGTGCGCGAATTCGCCTTCGAAGACCGCGGCCTGCAGACCTGGCGCGCCGCCACCGCGTCCGCTGCCGCCGTGCCCGCCCCCGCCCCCCTGCTGGCCCAGGGGGCGTAGCTTGCCCGGCCCCGCGCCCGCACCCTCCGCCGCCGGGCTCATTTTCCGCGGCTCCATCTACGGCGGCAGCGGCTATGCCGACGGCAATCTGGAACTGCTCGCCGGGCTGCAGGAGCACCGGCTGCCCATGCAACTGGCGCCCATCGGTCTGCAGGAGGACCGCGACCAATTACTGCCGCCCGCGCTGCGCCGCGAATTGGAGAAGATGCAGCAGCGGCGCCTGGATCTGGGCCGCAGCATCCTGTACCAGTGCGCCCCCGCGCCTGATTTTGACACTCAGGCTGAAGTCCGCGTGCGCATTGGCCGCACCGCGTTTGAGACCGACAGCCTGCCACGCGGCTGGGACCGGAAGTGCAACGCCATGGATGAGGTCTGGGTGCCGTCGCGCTTCAACCGCGAGAGCTTTCTCCGCGGCGGCGTCGAGGAACGCCGGCTGCGGGTGATGCCCGAGGGCCTGGACACCCGCCGCTACCGCCCGGGTCTGACTCCGCTGCCGCTGCCCGAACGCCGCGGCTTCAATTTCCTCTCCATCTTCGACTGGATTGACCGCAAGGGCCCGGATGTCCTGCTGCGCGCCTTCTGCAGCGCCTTCCACCGCGAGGACGATGTGGCGCTGATCCTCACGGTGCACAAGTTCGACGCCCCCGGCGCCGACCTGGAGGAGTTCCTGGTCCATTATCTGGAGCGCGAGCTGCATCTGCCGCTCGATCGCATCCCTACGATTGTGTTGCTGCGGGGCCTGCTGCCCGCCGCCGACATGCCGCGCCTCTACGCCTCCGCCGATGCCTTCGTGCTGCCCAGCCGCGGCGAAGGCTGGGGACGCCCCTACATGGAGGCCGCCGCCAGCCAGCTCCCCGTGCTGGCCACCCGCTGGAGCGGCCCTCTCGATTTTCTGAACGATGCCAACAGCTTCCTGATTGACATCGAAGGGATCGTGCCCGCGCCGCTCGACTCCGACCGTGAGGTCTACGTGGGCCAGGGCTGGGCCGAAACAATTTGGGAGAACCTCGCCGGGATGATGCGCCAGGTGGTAGGCTAACGCGCGGCGGCGCAGCAGCGCGCCCGTCAGGCCCGCCGCGACATGGTCGAAAAGTGGGATCGCACGGTGATGGGCCCCCTCTGGGCTGCCCAGTTCCAGCGGCTGCTCGGTTGAAGAACCTCGAGGAGGGGGGCCGGCACACAGCCTAACGCAACTGATCTCTGGAAATGCGGGGCCGGGCGTAGGGGCCCCGGCGTAGCGTCCCTGGCGGTGCCGGAAAAGCGGGATGGCGGCGCAGCCGCCAGGGGCCCGCGCCAGGTGAAGCCAAGCGGAGCCGGGGCGCACGGGCCCCCGGCGCAGCGCCCTCGGCGGTGCGTGGAAAGCGGGATGCCCGGCGGAGCCGGGCAGGGGCCCGCGCCCATCAATGCCTCACACCTGCAGCACGTCGCCCTTGCGCGCCACCAGGGCGTAGAGCACCGGGTTGATGTACAGGCCGAGGATGAGGCGCGAGATCATGCCCGCCACGATGACGATGGCGAAGGGCCGTTGGGTGTCGCTGCCGATGCCGTGCGAGAGGGCGGCCGGCAGCAGGCCGATGCAGGCCACGAGACCCGTAATGAGAATGGGACGCAGCCGCAGCACCGAGGCTTCAATCGTCGCCGGGCCGATCTCCTCGCCCTGCAGGCGCAGCTTGTTGATGTAGGAGACCAGAATCACCGCCGTCTCCACCGACACGCCGGTCAGGGCCAGCAAGCCCAGCACCGAGGAGACGCTGAAGGCGGTGCCGCTCAGATAGAGCGCCAGCAGCGCGCCCTCGGGGACGGTGAGGATGACGCCCAGGGCGATGACCACCGGAAACTTCACGTTGCCGTAGAGCGCGAACAGGATCATGAAGATCAGCAGTACCACCAGCGGGCCGACAATCGAGAGTTGCTTGCGCGCCGCCAGGAACTCGCTGTATTCGCCGCCCCATACCATGTGATAGCCGGCGGGCAGCGGCACCGCCTTGGCCACCGCCTTCTGCCCGTCCTCGACCGCATGCTGCAGGTCGCGGCCCTCGATGCTGTACTGCACGCCGATGTAGCGTTCGTTGTTCTCGCGATAGATGAACGAGGGGCTGTCCTGCTCGGTGATGGAGGCCAGCTCGCGCACCGGAATCTGCTGCCCGGCGCCGGTTCCCACCAGCAGGTTGCCGATCGCCTCCGGGCTCTGGCGGAAGGCCGGCTCCATGCGCACTACCAGGTCGAACGTCTTCTCGCCCTGCACCACCTGGCTGGCCGTGTCGCCGCCGACGCCCGCCTCGATCACTGCCTCCACGTCACTGGCATTGACGCCGTAGCGGGCCAGCGCGGCGCGATTCACCGCCACCGCGATGCTGGGCTGTCCCAGTTCCTTCACCACGGTCAGTTCGGTGAATCCTGGCACCCGGGCCAGCGTGTCGCGGATTTTCAGCGCCTCGGCCTGCAGCACATGCAGATCGGGGCCGAAGACCTTGACCGCCAGCGAGCTCTTCAAACCGGTGAGCGCCTCATCCACCGCATCCTCGGCCGGCTGGGTGTAGTTGAAGATGATGCCTGGATACGCCGCCAACTTCCGCTGCAGGCTGGTGATCAGCGCCGCCTTGTCGTGCGCCGGGCTCCGCAGCCATGTGGGGTCGTTGTAAGGGCGCAGACCGACATAGAATTCGCAGTTGAAGAAGCCGGTCGAATCGGTGCCGTCGTCGGGCCGGCCCAGTTCGCTGCCCACGTCGGTCACCTGCGGATAGGACATCAGGATGTCGCGGATCTGCGGCGCCAGCTTGCTGGCTTCCTCGTAGCTGATGCTGTAGGGCATGGTGGCCCGCACCCACAGTGCGCCTTCGTCGAGGTGGGGCATGAACTCGCCGCCGATGTAGGGGGCCAGCAGCAGCGAAACCGCGAATACCACCACCGTGGCTGCCGTCACCAGCCACGGATGCCGCAGGCACCAGGCTACCTGCCCCCGGTACCAGCGCTTCATCCACTCCAGCGGGCGGTTGACGGTGAGCTTCACCCCCGACTGGAACCAGTAGGAGCTGAGCACCGGCACCAGCGTCAGGGTGATGATCAGCGAGCCGATGAGCGCGAAGGCCATGGTGTCGGCCATCGGCCGGAAGAGCAGGCCGCTCGCGCCGCTCAGGGCGTAAATGGGCAGGTAGGCGGCGATCATGATCGCCACCGAATAGAAGATGGGCCGGTCCACGTCGCGCGAGGCGGCCACGATCACCTCGAACAGGTCGTAGCTCTGGCCGTGCCGCTCCTCCAGCTCGCGGTAGATGTTCTCCATCATCACCACGGTGCCGTCAATGATGATGCCGAAGTCTATGGCCCCAATGGAGAGCAGGTTGGCCGAGATCCCCGCCCCGTGCAGAAAAATGAAGGAGAACAACAGCGCCAGCGGGATGGTCAGCGCCACGATGATCGCCGCGCGCACGCTCACCAGCAGCAGGATCAGCACGATCAGCACCAGGATCATGCCCCGCACCAGGTTGCCCTCGACGGTGTGGGTGGTGAGCTGCACCAGATCCGTCCGGTCGTAGAAGGGATGTACCTTGACGTCGGGCGGCAACTGCCGGTTCATCTCCGCCGTTTTGGCCTCGACCTGCTGCAGCACGTCCTGGGTCTGCGCCCCGGTGCGCATCAGGATGACGCCCTCGACGGCGTCATTGTCGTGGTTGAAGCCGAATTCGCCCAGCCGCGGCGCGTGCCCGATCACCACCTCGGCCACGTCGTGCAGGTACACCGGCGCGCCGTTGTTGCTGGCCACCACGATGTTGCCGATATCCTGGGTGTCGGTCACCAGCCCCAGCGCCCGCACGTAGTAGAACTGCCCGCCCTGGGAGTAGAAGCCGCCGCCGGTGTTGGCGTTGTTGGCCGCCAGCGCCGCCATCACCTGGGGCACGGTGACGTGGTAGTTGGCGATGCGGTTGGGGTCGAGCAGCACCTGGTACTGCATCGTGGTGCCGCCGAAACCGCTGTCGTCGGCCACGCCGGGGATGGACTTGTAGGCGCGGTTCAGCGTCCAGTCCTGAATGGTCTTGAGATCCTGGGGGCTGCGGTCGGGCGACTCCAGCACGTAGCGGTAAATCAGGCCGCTGGGGCTCGCGAGCGGCGACAGCGAGGGCGTCACCCCGGCCGGCAGGGTGGCGTCGGCGAAGCGCTGGAAGGCCTGCTGGCGGGCAAAGTACTTGTCGGTCGCGTCCTCAAAGGTCAGCGTCACATCGCTCAGCCCGTAAAGCGAGATGGAGCGCATGTAGACCAGTCCCGGCGTGCCGTTCATGGCCAGCTCCAACTGCAGCGTGATCAGCCGCTCGACCTCCTCGGCGCTGTGCCCCGGCCACTGGGTGATGATGTCCACCAGCGGCGGCGACAGGTCGGGGTAGGCGTCCACCGGCATCTGGTGGAACGACACCGCGCCCCCCACCACCAGCAAGACCATGAGGATCAGGATCAGGAAGCGCTGCCGAAGGGCGAACTGGACGATGCGATTGATCATGAGGCCGCGCCTGGATCAGTGCTGGAACGAATTGGCGAACTGCAAAAACAGGCTGCCGTCGCCCGCCACCTTCTCGCCCACCTGCAGCCCGCTGGTGATCTGCGTCTCCCCGCCCCGGCTGGCGCCGATGGCCACGGTGCGATGGGCAAACTGGTTGGGCGCGCCCGACTGGACGTACACGAAGGGCACGTTTTGCTCATCGCGCAGGACGGCGGCATCGGGCACCACGATCACTTTCCCCAGCGTGCCCGCCTCCACCTCGGCGGTGACGTACATCTGCTTCTTCAATTCGTCGCGCGGGTTGGCGGTTTCTATGCGCGCCTGCAGCGTGCGGGTCGCCGGATCGAGGGCCGGCGCCAGGTACTGGATGCGGCCATGGAAGGGGTTGGGGTAGGCGTCGGTCTCGATGGTCACCGGGTCGCCCACGTGCACGTAGTCGAGATCGCTCTGATAGACGTTGGCCAGCACCCACATTTTGCGGGTGTCGCTGATGACGAAGCACTGCGTCGCCCCGCCTTGCAGCAATTGCCCCGGCGCCACGTCGCGCTCCACCACCTCGCCGGCGATCGGCGCCTTGACCGCAATCAGCGCCGTGGCCGCGCTGCCCGGCGCCGGTTCGGCCACGCCCAGGATCTTCAGCGCAGCCCGCGCCGTCTCCAGGTCCGCCTGGGCCTGTTCCAGCGCCGACTGCGCCTGCTCCAGGTCGGCCTGGGCGATGGCGTGGTGCTCGAGCAGATCCGCGTCCCGCCGCTCCACCTGCCGCGCCAGTTTCGCCGCATCCGCGGCCTTGAGGAAGTTGCTGCGCGCCGCCGCCACATCCGGGCTCGAGACCTCGAGCAGGGTCTGGCCGGCGGTCACCTGTTGGCCGGTCGCGGCCAGAATACGCGCCACCGGACCGCCCACCGGCGTGATCACCGGCGTGGTGGCGAACTGGTCGAAGTCCACGTTGCCGGTCAGCCGCAGCAGGCGCGGCCAGGTGGCCGGCGCCGCCGCCACCACCTGCACGTGGCTCATCTGCTGCTGCGGCACGGTGAACAACTGCGCGGTGGCAGCCGGCTGCGGATCCGCGGCCGCCTTGGCCGCCGTCTTGCCGCATCCGGCGGCGGCCAGCGCCAACGCCAGCGCCAGCCCGGCACCTGGAAAAACCAAACTCGACTTCATGGCAGACTCCTTGTGCCCACGGCTTCCTTCAACTGCTCGACCGCCAGCATGTAGGCCGCCAGCGCCTGACGATAGCCGAGCTCGGTGTTGCGATAGGTGCGCTCGGCGTCCAGCAGGTCGAGCAGGCTGCTGGCCCCCTTCTGATAGGCGTACTGGCGGATGTCGAGCGCCTGCTTCGCTTGTTGGCGGTACCCCGACGTGTACAGCTTCACCACCGAGCTCCCCTGCCGCACCGCTGCGAAGGCCGTGCCCACGTCGGTCATCACCTGGTCGCTGGCCTGTTGCGCGATATCCTTGGCCTGGGTGGTGGCGGCGGCGGTGCGGGCGATCTCGCCCTGGTTGCGGTCGAAGATGGGGATCTCGATGTTGAACAGAAACCCCATGTTGTTGGCGGCCGAGAGGTGGCTGTACTGCGCCGTGGTCGTCAGGTCGCGCTTGCCGTCGGCCTGCGCCAGCTTGTGCTGGCTCTCGGCCGCGGTCACCGCCAGCCGCGCCGCCGCCAGATCGGGCCGGTGCTGCAGGGCCAGCAGCTTCATGTCATCCAGATTGCCCCCCACCGGCTGGAAGCCCAACTCGCCCACCAGGCTGAAGTTTGCCGGCAGCGCCGTCACCCCGACCTGCTGCCGCAGCGCCGCGCGCGCCTGCTCCAAAGCCAGCTTGTCGCCCGACACCGCGGTTTGAAAATCGAGCGTCTGCAGTTGGATGGCATCCAGATCGGCCTCGCTGATCGCGCCTGCCTGGTGGCGCGCCTGGCTGATCTTGACCGTGTCCTGCCAACTGGACAGGTTCTGCTGGGCGAAATCCAGGCTGGACTGGGCCAGCAGCGCCGACACAAACGCCTGGGCGACGTTGAAGTCCAGCCCGCGCCCGGCGTCGGCCACCTGCGCCTTGACCACCGCGGTGGCGTCGCGCGCCGCCCGAATGCGCGCCTGGCGCTTGCCGCCGCGCTCAAAGGTGTAGCCCACCGAGGCATCGAACTCGGTGACGTTGTCCAGGTAGCTGCGGCTGAACTGGCTGGGGGTGAAGACCGGCAGAAACAGCGCATCCCAGGACAGGACCGGGTTGGGCCGCAGGGCGGCGGTCACCTCGCCGGCCTGGCTCTGCGGCACCTGCGTCTGCGCCGCCGCCAAGGCGGGCGAGTGCTGATGCGCCAAGGCCAGCGCCTGCTCCAGCGACAAGGCCGGCCCGGCACTCGCCGGCGCGGTCTGCGCGGCGAGCGTAATGGCTAGGCCAAGTAGAACAATCGGCAGGCCCAGCCTGCGCACACCCCTATCCATGGTTGACCGGTTCTCCCCCTCTGGGAGGCTAACGCGGTCAGGGACGCGGCCGCGCTCCCGCGCGTTTCA
>JBQCEU010000005.1:0-5693 GCA_051959955.1 Terriglobales bacterium
TGATGTCCTCGCCCGCCTCGACCAGCGCCAGGCAGATGTCGCGGATGGCGGCGAGCGTGGGATCGCCGGCGGTGATTTAAGGTATGATGGCCGGGCGCCCCGCCTCCCGCCGCGCGGCAAAAATCTTCGCGAAGCGGCTCATGCCGGCCTCGCGTCCAGCCCCAGCTCGCGGGTCAGGATCTCCATGTCCTTGTCGCCGCGCCCGGAGATGTTGACGATCATGCCCTCGGTCTTCTTCATCCGCGGCGCGCGCCGCAGCGCCTCGGCCACCGCGTGCGCCGACTCCAGCGCCGGAATGATGCCTTCCAGGCGCGCCAGCTTCTGGCAGGCGGCGAGCGCCGCCGCGTCGTCCGCGGCGACGTACTCGGCCCGGCCCTGGTCATGCAGCAGCGCGTGCTCGGGGCCGATCGAGGGGTAGTCGAGGCCGGCGGAGATGGAGTGGGTCGCCGCCACCTGCCCGGCGGCATCCTGCAGCACGTAGGAGAAGGTGCCCTGCAATACGCCCGGCGTGCCCCCGCCCGCGCCCCCCAGAAAGCGCGCCGCGTGCAGGCCCAGCTCGTCGCCCTTGCCGCCGGCTTCGACTCCGATCATCCGCACGCCAGGGTCGTTGAGGAAGGCGTGGAACAGACCGATGGCGTTGGAGCCGCCGCCCACACAGGCGATCAGCGCCTCCGGCAGCTTGCCTTCCGCCTCCCGATACTGCGCCCGCGCTTCGCGCCCGATGCAGGCGTGGAAGTCGCGCACCATGGTGGGGTAGGGATGCGCGCCCAGCACCGAGCCCAGCAGGTAGTGCGTATCCTGACAGTTCGCCACCCAGTCGCGCATGGCCTCGTTGATGGCGTCCTTGAGGGTGCGGCTGCCGGAGTGCACGGCGCGCACCTCGGCGCCCAGCAGGCGCATGCGGGCCACGTTGAGCGCCTGGCGGGCCATGTCCTCGGCGCCCATGTAGACCACGCAGGCAAAGCCGAAGCGCGCGCAGACGGTGGCCGTGGCCACGCCGTGCTGGCCCGCCCCGGTCTCCGCGATGATGCGCTTCTTGCCCATGCGCCGGGCGAGCAGCGCCTGGCCCAGGCAGTTGTTGATCTTGTGGGCGCCGGTGTGCAGCAGGTCCTCGCGCTTCAGGTACACCCGTGCCCCGCCCAGTTCGGCGGTCAGGCGCGGGGCGAAGTAGAGCGGGGTGGGGCGGCCGGCAAAGTGACGCAGCAGGCCGTCCAATTCGGCGGCGAAGGCCGCATCCCGGCGGGCGGCGTCATAGGCGGCGGTCAGCTCCTCCAGCGGCTGCACCAACGTCTCGGGGACGTAGCGGCCGCCGTAGGGGCCGAAGCGGCCGGGGGTGGAAACAGGGGCGGGGTCGGACATACAAGGAATGTTTCCATCGTAGCAGGCGTGGGCTGTTCCCGCCGCGGTTCCTCGAGGCAGCGGCACGCGAGTAGTCGCCGACGGTCATAATATCCCAATGGGGATGTTTCAGAGTGGCTCGCGGCTGGGTCCGTACACGATTCTGGGCCCGCTGGGAGCGGGCGGCATGGGCGAGGTATACCGGGCGCGGGACGGCCGCCTGGGACGCGAAGTGGCGGTCAAGGCGCTGTCGGTGGGGCGCCTGGAGGATGCCGGCGCGCTGCGCCGCTTCGAGCAGGAGGCGCGCACCCTGGCGGCGCTCAACCATCCCAACCTGCTGACCGTGCACGATGTCGGAACCACCGCCGGCAATGCCTTGTACCTGGTCACCGAGCTGCTGGAGGGCGCCTCGCTGCGGGAGCGGCTGGCCCAGGGCAAGCTTTCGCAGCGCGCGGCGGTGGAGTGCGGCCTGCAGTTGGCGCGCGGCCTGGCGGCGGCGCACGAAAAAGGCATCATCCATCGCGACCTGAAGCCGGAGAACATTTTTTGCACCCCCGACGGGCGGATCAAGATTCTCGATTTCGGCCTGGCCAAGCTAACGGCGACGGCGGGAACGGAGGACAAGACGCTGGACGCTTCCGCCACGGCGGCGGGCGAGGTGCTGGGTACCATGGGGTACATGGCGCCGGAGCAGGTGCGGGGTCAGGCCGCGGATGCGCGCAGCGACATTTTCAGCCTGGGCTGCGTGCTCTACGAAATGTTGTGCGGACGGCGGGCATTTTGCGGCGGCAGCGCTGCCGATGTGGTCAGCGCCATCCTGCGCGAGGAGCCGGCGGAGTTGAAGGCCGGCGAAGCGCCGGTAACGCCGGCGCTTGACCGCATCGTGCGCCACTGCCTGGAAAAGGAGCCGCGACAGCGGTTTCAATCCGTGAGTGATGTCGCCCTCGACCTGGCGGATGTGAATACCTCCAGCGCGGTGGTCGCCGGCCCCCTGGCGCCGGGGCCGCCGCGCTCGCGCCGGCTCGCGCCGCTGGCCGTGGCGGCGCTGCTGGTGCTGGCGGTTGGGCTGACCTGGTGGATGGCGCGACGGCCCACCGGGCTGCCCAGTTTTCAGCGGGTGACCTATCAGCAAGGCACCATCGCCGCAGCCCGTTTCCTGCCGGATGGACAGGGTGTGATCGGCGGCGCCGCCTGGAAGAACCAGCCGTTTGCCCTGTTTACCGGGCGGCTCGATGCCAGCGGCCTGAGCCCGCTCGACGCCGATGCCGACCGGCTGCTGGCGGTGAAGGCGGGAGAAGCCGCGGTGCTGCAGCATACTCAATCGCTGAGCGGCTGGGCGGAAGCGGGAACGCTGGCCACCATGCCGCTGGCCGGCGGCGCCCCCCGCGCCCTGCTGGATAGCGTGCAGTATGCCGATTACCACCCGCGCCGCGGCGATCTGGCCATTACCCGCTACCATCCCGAAAATCAGAGCTACTCGCTCGAGTACCCCATCGGCCATGTGCTCTATCAGGCGCCGGGATGGATCAGCGATCCGCGCTTTTCCCGCGATGGCAGCCGCATCGCCTTTCTCGTTCATCCCAATTTTGGGGACGATCTGGGCCGGGTGGCCGTGACCGATCTGGCCGGCCAGGTGCGCCTGCTTTCGCCTCAATACGCCTCCACTCAGGGCGTGGGGTGGTCGCCGTCGGGGGATGAGATCTGGTTCTCGGCCGCCAGCTCGGGAACGCTGCAGGCGGTGCAGGCGGTCAGCCTTTCCGGCCGTGTGCGGCCGCTCATGACCGCGCCTAACCTGATGCGGGTGCAGGATGTGGCCGCCGACGGGCAGGTGTTGCTGCTTTGTCAAAGCACTCGCCTGAGTGGCTACGTCGCCGCCGCGGGAGACTCACCACCTCGCGACATCACCGTGCTCGACTGGACCTACGGTCTGATGTTGTCGGCGGACGGGGAAGACATCCTCCTGGGTGATCAGGATGCCGGTTTGCTCTATTCCACGTTTTTGCGCAAGGCCGACGGCTCTCCGCCGGTGAGGCTGGGCGATGGCACCCCGGTGGCGCTCTCGCCGGACAAGAAATGGGCGGTGAGCGTGGTGCCTTCCACGCAGCAACTCTGGCTGCTGCCCACCGGCGCCGGCGGAAGCCGGCAGCTCACCCACGGCCCAATCACCTATTTGCCCAGCGACGGGGTCTGGCTGCCTGACGGGCGGGCGGTGCTGGTGACCGGAACCGCAAACGGCCACAAGAAACGCGTCTACCAGGTGAACCTGCAAGGCGAAGCCAAGCCGCTGCTGCCCGAAGGCACGCTCGGTCATGTGCTCACCCCCGATGGCGGCTCGCTACTGGCGTGTCCCGAAGGATCCACGCGCTTCGCCGCCTACCCGCTCGATGGCGGCTCACCCCGGATGTTGCCCTGGCTGCCCGCCGGCTACACGCCGCTGTCATTCTCCACGGACGGGCGCAGCTTGTACGCCTCGCGCACCCAACATTCGATGCGGGATGAGGTATACCGGCTGAGCGTGAGCGGCAGCACGCCCCAGCGCCTCGTCAGCACCGCGGAGATGGGCGAGGCGGGCGTGGTGCTGCGCCGGGTGACCAGCATCTCCGCCGACGGCAGTCGCTACACCATCTTTGTCGCACAGGACCTGAGCGCGCTCTACGTGGCCAAGCAGGTCCGACGGTAATCCGCGGCATCCTGAACAGATTCTTTCCCAGCGGGTCGGGGGCTGGTAACATCCCCTGCATGGCACTGACGAGCGGCGAACGGTTGGGGCCGTATGAAATTCTGGGCGCGGTGGGCGCGGGCGGCATGGGCGAAGTCTACCGCGCGCGCGACACACGCCTGCAGCGCGAAGTCGCCGTCAAGCTCCTGCCGGTGGGGCGGCTGGAAGACGCCGGCGCGCTGCGCCGTTTCGAGCAGGAAGCCCGCACCCTGGCGGCGCTCAACCACCCCAACCTGCTGACCGTCTTCGACGTGGGCACGACCGCCGCCGGCGCGCTCTATCTGGTCACCGAACTGCTCGAAGGAGGGACCCTGCGCGAGCGGTTGACGGCGGGAAAGCTGCCGCAGCGCACGGCGGTGGATTTCGGCATGCAGATGGCGCGCGGGCTGGCGGCGGCGCACGACAAAGGGATCATCCACCGCGACCTGAAGCCGGAGAACATCTTCTGCACCGCCGACGGCCGGGTCAAGATTCTCGATTTCGGGCTGGCCAAGCTGACTTCCGAAGCCGGCGCGGAGGATAAAACCCTGGCCGAGACGGGCACCGCCGCCGGGGTGGTGCTGGGCACGGTCGGCTACATGGCGCCGGAGCAGGCGCGCGGGCAGGCGGCGGACGCGCGCAGCGACATCTTCAGCCTGGGCTGCGTGCTGTACGAGATGCTGGCGGGCCGGCGGGCGTTCCGCGGCGACAGCGCCGCGGATGTGATCAGCGCCATCCTGCGCGAAGATCCGCCCGATCTGGCGTCTGGCTCGACTTCCGGCACCGGCACGGGCAGCGGCGTGGGCGCGGTGCCGGTGGCGCTGGAGCGCATCGTGCGCCACTGCCTGGAGAAAGAGCCGCGGCAGCGCTTTCAGTCGGCCAGCGACGTGGCCTTCAGCCTGGCGGACCTGAGCTCGGCCGGCTCCGCGGCTTCCGGCGCCATCGCCGCCGTGACCGCGCCGCGCTCGGGGCGGAGGCTGTTCTTCGCCGCGGCGGGCGCGCTGGGGCTGGCGGCGGCGGTGGCGCTCACCTGGTGGCTTAAGCCCGGGGCCGGGGCGCTGCCGCAGTTTCAACGCGTCACCTACCAGCAGGGGACCATCTTCAATGCCCGCTTCCTGCCGGATGGCCAGGGCATTCTCGGCGCGGCCGCGTGGAACAACGCTGCCGCGGGCCTGTTTACCGGCCGGCTCGACGCCAGCGGCCTCAGCCCGGTGGCGGCCGACGCCGATCGCGTGCTGGCGGTGAAGAGCGGCGAGGCCGCCGTGCTGCAACATGTAAGCACCGTGGGCGGCTGGGTTGAAATCGGCACCCTGGCCACCATGCCGCTGGCCGGGGGATCGCCCCGTCCGTTGCTGGACAATATCCAATACGCCGATTACAACCCGATCCACGGCGATCTGGCGATCACCCGCTTCCACAACGACAGCAACAGCTTTTCACTGGAGTACCCCATCGGCCATGTGCTCTATCAGGCGCCGGGATGGGTAAGCGATCCCCACTTCTCGCGCGATGGCAGCCGTATCGCCTTCATCGTCCATCCCAATTTCGGGGACGACCTCGGCCGCTTGGCGATGGTGGACCTGGCCGGCCACCTCAGCCTGCTGAGCCCCCAATATTCCTCCACCCAGGGCCTGGGGTGGTCGCCTTCGGACAAGGA
>JBQCEU010000006.1:0-3293 GCA_051959955.1 Terriglobales bacterium
GATGGTTCCCTCCGCCAGCCCGACAAAGCTGGCCACCGCCATGGGTGCGGCATCGGGCCGCAGCCGCATCACAATGACCCCCTTGGCGGTCGTCACCTCGGCATACAAGCCGTCAGGCAGGGACCCCCTCGCCCCCTGCGCCCAGCAAGCCCCCGCCAACCCCACCACAATGAAAACCACCAGCCGACGCCACATGCCCCCCATCATAGTCCCACCCCGGAGCCCGTCTCTCCCCTAACCCCTAACCCCTCACCCCTTGTTGTTGTATTCTCTCCTGTTCACTTCTTTCCTGGAGACCTCATGATGATTCGCCGCATATTGTGGATACTGGCCGCCGCTGCTCTGGGCTTGGCCGCGCAAACCGTCAACCCGGCGCTGTACAACGGCCTCACCTGGCGCATGGCGGGCAGCTTCCGCGCCGGGCGCACGGTGGCCATCTCCGGCAACCCCGCCCAGCCCGACACTTTCTATATGGGCGCGGTGGATGGCGGCGTTTGGAAAACCATCAACGACGGCGTCACCTGGCAGCCGATCTTCGATCACGAGCCGGTGGCCTCGATCGGCGCCATCGCCGTGGCGCCGTCTGATCCCAACATCATCTATGTGGGCACGGGCGAGAACGATCCCCGCTCGCAGTTCTCCGAAGGCGACGGCATGTTCAAGTCCACCGACGCGGGCAAGACCTGGACCCGCATTGGCCTCGAAGCCACCCGCCAGACCGGCCGCATCATCGTGGATCCCAAGGACCCCAACCGCGTCTTCGTGGCCGCGCTCGGCAACATGTACGCCGCCACCCCCGACCGCGGCGTCTACCGCACGACCGACGGCGGCGCGACCTGGCAGAAGGTGCTGTTCACCAACAACGAAACCGGCGCCATTGACCTCTCTTTTGATCCCACCAACGCGCAGATCATCTACGCCGCCCTCTGGGCCACCCAGCGTCCGCCCTGGTCGGTCTACCCCGCGGCGCACGGCAAGGGCAGCGGCCTCTACAAATCCAGCGACGGCGGCAACACCTGGCAGCATCTGACCAACGGTCTGCCCGCCGATCCCGGCCGCATCGGCGTGGATGTGGCGCCCTCGGACGCCAACCGCGTCTACGCCATGGTGGATGCAGGCGCCAAGGAAGGCGGCCTCTACCGCTCCGACGACGCCGGCGCCACCTGGAAGCTGATGGACAACGACACCCGCATCTGGGGCCGCGGCTGGTACTTCGAGTCCATCACCGTGGACCCCAAGGACGAGAACACCCTCTACGCCATCAACACCACCGTCTACAAATCCACCGACGGCGGCTCGAACTTCGAGGCCTTCCGCGGCGCGCCCGGCGGTGACGACTACCATCAGCTCTGGATCAACCCCAGCGACAACAACCGCATGGGGCTGGCCAGCGATCAGGGAACCATCGTCACCGTCAACGGCGGCCAGACCTGGAGCTCGTGGAACAACCAGCCCACCTCGCAGTACTACGCCGTCACCACCGACAACCGCAACCCTTCCTGGATCTACGGCTCGCAGCAGGACAGCAACAACAACGGCGGCGCGGCGGCCAGCGCCGGCCCCAACGGCGGCCGCGCCACCTTCGGCAGCGGCTGGCAGGGCGGCTGCGTCGGCGGCGAGAGCGGCGATGTCGCCGCCAACCCGCTGGCCACCGAGGAGATCTTCGGCGGCACGGTGGACAAGTGCATCCCCTCGACCGGCGAGCGCCACAGCATCTCGCCCCTGACCGCCTATCCCGGCGAGAACTTCCGCAAGACCTGGACGCTGCCGGTGGCCTTCTCCATGGCCGACAAGCACGAGTTCTTCTTCGCCAACCAGTTCCTGTTCGAGACCGACAACGGCGGCAACTCCTGGCGCAAGATCAGCCCCGACCTCACCCGCGAAAACCCCGGCGTCCCCGCCAACCTCAGCCCTGAAGGCGCCGCCGACACCACCTATGCCCAGCGTTCCCAAGGCCCGCGCTGGGGGGTGATCTACTCCATCGGCCCCTCGCCCGTCCAGCCGCATGAAATCTGGGTGGGAACCGACGACGGCTACATCCAAGTGACGCGCGACGGCGGCGCCACCTGGAAGAACGTCACCCCGCCCGAGCTGACGCCGTGGAGCAAGGTGATCAAGATCAAGGCCTCGCACTACAACGCCGAAGAGGCGTTTGCCGCGGTCGAGCGGCACCGGCTGAACGACAACCATCCCTACATCTACCGCACCACCGACGGCGGCAAGAGCTGGACCAACGTGGTCAACGGCATTCCCTCCGGTGAGTTCGTGCAGTCGCTGATCGAGGACCCGGTGCGGAAGGGCCTGCTGTACTGCGGGACCAATCACGGTGTCTACGTAACCTTCGACAACGGCGACCAGTGGCACTCGCTGCGGCTGAACATGCCGCCGGTCGAGATCCGCGACTTCACCTTCCACGGTCCCTCGCTGGTGATCGCCACCTTCGGCCGCTCCTTCTGGGTGATGGACGACACCAGCCCGCTGCGCCAGGCGACGGCGGCCATGAACGCCGCCGATGCCGTGCTCTATAAGCCCGAGCCGGCCGCCATCCCCGCCGGCAGCAGCCGCTCCTACGGCGGCAACAACCCGTCGAGTGAGGCGGCGCAACTCGATCCGCTGCTGGTGATCTCGGCCGACGCGCCGCCCTCGGGCGCGGTCATCCACTATTACCTGAAGGCAGACAACGGCCCGGTGTCGCTCGACATCCTCAACAGCGCCGGTCAGGTGGTGCGCCACTACACCAGCGCCGAGCGCCCCTTCCGCCAGAACCCGCGCAACATGACCGTGGCGGCGGTGTTTGCCCAGCCGACGCCGGTGCTCAGCGCCGCCGCCGGCTCGCACGAGTGGAGTTGGGATCTGCGCGAGGTCAAGCTGGGCGCGGCCGCAGGCGGCCGGGGCCGGGGCGGCTTCGGACGCGGCGGCGCGGGCGGCTCGGCCGCCGCTCCCGGCAACTACACCGTCCGCCTGACCGCGGGCGGCCATGAGTACACCCAGCCGCTCACCGTGACCCTGGCGCCGGGTGCGACCTACACCCCTGTCTCGGCGGCCCAGCAGCAGCTTGCCAGCCAGATTCAGGCGCTCGACGCCCAGGTGGCCCGCGCCCGCGGCGAAGCCGCCGCCCTGCGGACCAAGCTGACCGAGCTCGCGCCCCAGGCGAACGGCAGCGTCGCCGCGGCGATCAGCAAGCTCAGCGACCAGGCACGCGACATCGAGGGCTTCGCCGCCGAGCCGCCCAACCCGGATGCCTCGGGCGAGGGCGACGCCGCGCCCGCCCCGTCGAGCCTGATCGGCCTCAC
>JBQCEU010000007.1:0-13921 GCA_051959955.1 Terriglobales bacterium
GGCCTGCAGGCGGCCGCCATCGAGCAGGCGGTCGCGGACGGCGTGAAGCTGGCCATCACGGTGGACACCGGCATCCGCGAGCATGCGTCGCTGGAGCGGGCGCGGGAGCTGGGGCTGGAGGTTATCATCAGCGATCACCACCTGCCGGCGGAGACGCTGCCTCCCGCGCTGGCCGTGCTCAACCCCCACCAGCCCGGGTGCCCGTATCCCGACAAGGGGTTGTGCGGGTCGGGGGTGGCGTTCAAGCTGGCGCAGGCGCTGCTGGAGCAGGGCGGATTGCTGGAAGGCGCCTGGCCGCCCCGGCTCCGCTCCTACCTGAAGCTGGTGGCCCTGGCCACCATCGCCGACGCGGTGCCGCTGGTGGGCGAAAACCGCGTGCTGGCGCGCTTTGGCCTGGAGGGGCTGGCGCATCCAGTAAACGCCGGCCTGCACGCACTGCTGGCGCTGGCGCTGCCGCAACGGCCGTCCGCCATCCGCAGCGCCGACGTAGCCTACCGCATCGCGCCCCGTCTCAACGCCGCCGGGCGGATGGGCGCCGCCGACCGCGTGGTGGAGATGTTCTTTGCCCCCGCCGCCGAGGCGGCCGCGCTGGCGCAGTCGCTGGAAGCCTTGAACGAGGAGCGGAAGGCGCTGTGTGCGGCCATTCTGGCCGAGATTGAAGCCCAGGCCGAGCCCGCCTCGCCCGGGCCGGTGCGGGTGCATGCCGGCGCGGGCTGGCACCGCGGCGTGCTGGGCATCGTCGCCAGCCGCATGGTGGAGCGCAGCGGCCAGGCGGCCCTGGTGATCGCGCTCGAAGCGGATGCCGGCGGCCGGATGCAGGCGCATGGCTCCGGACGGGCGCCGGCGGGCATGCATCTCCACCGGCTGTTGCAGGGCTGCGGCGAGCTGTTCACGCGCTTCGGGGGCCACGCCCAGGCGGTGGGGTTTTCGCTCCCGGCGGAGCAATTGCCGGCGCTGCGCGCCTACCTCGCAGCCGCCGACGCCGCTTCCCTGCCCCCGGCCGCCGAAGCCGCCGCCTTCAATTGCGAGCTGGCCGAGCTGACCCCGCAAGTTTGCCAGGAGCTGCGGCGGCTGGAGCCGTTCGGCGAGGGCAACCCGGAGCCGCTTTTCCGGGTGCGCGGGGCACGGCTGGCGCAGCCGCCGGCGATATTGAAGGATCGTCATCTTAAATTGACCCTGGAACAGGCCGCGGTCCGCCACACCGCGCTCTATTGGAATGCCCCAGACCTGCCGGCCTTGGCGGGGCTGGCGCCCGGCAGCCGGTTGGATTTAAGCTTCCGGGTAGAGCACACCTCGCATCCCCAGTACGGGGAGCGGACGCAGTTGATCGTGCACCAGTTTTTTGTCACTGCCGCCGCCGCGGCGGATTCATAGCAAGACGCGGAGGATTCTCCCTTATGAAGAAAATTGGCTTGATTTGCATGTTGGCGGCCGCCATGGCCTTGGGCGCCGCCGCCCAGATGCCCACCGTCGGCTCCCAGGCGCCGAATTTCACCCTGCCCAACAACGACGGGCAGAAAGTTTCGCTGAACCAGTACCGCGGCCAGTGGGTGGTGCTGTACTTCTACCCCGCCGACTTCACCTCGGGCTGCACCATGGAGGCGCACAACTTCCAGCAGGACCTGGACAAGTTCAAGGCGCTGCATGCCGTCATCCTGGGGGTGAGCGTGCAGGACGTGGACTCGCACAAGAAGATCTGCACCAAGGAAGGGCTGCACTTCCATCTGCTGGCCGACACCCAGCATAAGGTCACCGAACTCTACGGCTCGCTGGGTCATTACGGCAAGATGGGAGATCTGGCGGCGCGCAACACCTTCCTCATTGACCCCAGCGGCAAGATCGTCAAGGTCTACACCAAGGTCAACCCGCGGGTGCACAGCGGCGAGGTGCTGCAGGCGCTGCAGGAGGCCCAGCAAACCAAGTAAGGCAAGTTGTCAGTTGCCAGTTGCCAGTTCGGGCGCCGCGCCCGCCTGGTCCAAGCTTGGGACTGACTTTCCCTTCGCCTGTGGTCAAGGGAAGCCAATCACCGCAGGCCCAGGCAAAATTCCGCGTCTTAACTGGCAACTGACAACTGGCAACTGGCAACTGCCGTTTTCCATTGGCCTTGCAGGCCCCGGTTGGGCTAGCTTTAGCCGGGTAGCCGTTCCAGGAGGAAAACCCGGATGGAAGCTTTGGGAATGATTGAAACCAAGGGTTTGGTGGGCTCGATCGAGGCTGCCGATGCCATGGTGAAGGCCGCCAACGTGGTCCTGCTGGGCAAGGAATATATCGGCGCGGGCTACGTGACCGTGATGGTGCGCGGCGACGTGGGCGCGGTCAAGGCGGCCACCGACGCGGGCGCCACGGCGGCGCGCCGGGTGGGCGAGCTGGTGAGCGTGCACGTCATTCCCCGGCCGCACAACGAAGTCGAGAAGATCCTGCCCAACAAGGGCGTGGTCACCGCCGCCGACAAGAAGTAGCAGCCTGAGGCGGGGTGGCGAGCGCAACCCAATCCGCTGATCCGGCGGACGCCCGCTCCATGGCGGAGGCCGCCGACCTGATCGAACGGGCGCACCGCGCCTGGCAGTCCTACCGCGCCTTTTCGCAGTCCCAGGTGGACGCCATCGTGGACGCCATGGCGGCGGCCGCCACCGCCCACGCCGAACGGCTGGCGCAACTGGCGGTGGAAGAGACCACCTACGGCAAGGTGGCCGACAAAATCCAGAAGAACCTGTTCGCCTCCGAGCGCGTCTACCGCGCCATCCGCGGCATGCGGACGGTGGGGGTGCTGCGCGAGGACAGGGCGGCGGGCATCATCGAGATGGGCGTCTCCATGGGCGTGGTGGCGGCCATTCTGCCCTGCACCAACCCCACCTCGACCGCCATCTACAAGATCCCGATCGCGCTCAAGGCGGGCAACGCCATCGTGCTCAGCCCCCACCCGGCGGCGATGCGCTGCATCTGCGAGGCGGTGGGGTTGATGCAGCAGGCGGCGCTGACGGCGGGCGCGCCCACCGGCTTGATCGGGTGTTTTTCCACCCCCACGCGCGCCGGCACGCAGGCGATGATGCGGCATCCGCGCACCCGCGTCATTCTGGCCACCGGCGGCATGGGGATTGTGCACGCCGCCTACAGCTCCGGCAAGCCCGCCTTCGGCGTGGGGCCGGGCAACGTGCCGGCTTACATTGACGCCTCGGCGAAGGTGGAGCAGGCGGTGGCGGATGTGGTTGCCGGCAAGAGCTTCGACTGGGGAACCATCTGCTCGTCGGAGCAGTCCATTGTGGCCGAGACGGCGCTGCGCGAGAAAATTCTGGCGGAGCTGAAGCGGCAGAACGTCTACCTGCTCAACCCGGGAGAGACCGAAAAACTGGGCGCCACGCTCATCCTCGGCGTGCCCGTCACCGTCAACCCCCAGGGCGTCGGGCACTCGCCGCAGAGATTGGCGGCGCTGGCCGGATTCGGCGACCGCGTAGGACCGGAGATTCGCGCGCTGGCGGCGGAGCTGTCCGGCATGGGCAAGCAGTTTCCGCTGTCGGCGGAGAAGCTGTCGCCGGTGCTGGCGCTGTTCTTCATGCCCGACCGTGAGCGCGCCATGGATCGCTGCCGCGACCTGCTGCGATTCGGCGGCCTGGGGCAGACCTGCGTCATCCATGCCCAGGACGAAGCCGTGATCCGCGAGTACGGAGCGCGCATGCCCGCCTACCGCGTGGTGGTCAACAGCCCCTCGCCGCAGGGTTCCATCGGGCTGACGACGAACCTGTTTCCGGCGATGACGCTGGGCTGCGGCGCCATCGGCGGCAACATCACCAGCGACAACATCGGGCCGCAGCACCTGATCAACATCAAGCGCGTGGCCTGGAATGCGGAACGCATTCCGGCGGCTGCCGGCATGCCCGCGGCGGCGGCTTCCACCTGCACCTGCCAGCACGCCCAGCTTCCGGCTGCACCCGTCGCCTCTGCGCCCTCCGATCTGCGCAGCGTGGTCGAGCGGCTTCTGGCCGAGCGCGGCATACGCCCGGCGGAGGCGCCCGCGCCGGCAGCCACGGCCCCTGCGCCGCCGCCTGCGGCGGCGGCCGCACCCGCCTTTACCCCGCCGCCGCTGCCGCCCAAGCCCCAGCCGGTGGATTTTGTCTGCGAGGCGGATGTGCGCGCCGCCATCGCCGCCGGCAAGCCCATCGCCATCGGCCCGCGCACCATCGTCACCCCCGCCGCCCGCGACCTGGGCCGCGAGCACAACACCTTTCTGGCAGTGTGAGTGGCCGCGGGCGGCCCGCGAGCCGGAAGGGCGCATCCAAGCCGGTATGGCTGAGCCGCATTTGATCTGCCCGCGCTGTCATCTGCCCATTCTCGAAGGCCAGCGCTGGATCGCCCACGAAGGCAAAACCTATCTTGCCGTTTGCGCCCCGGCGCGGGGGGCAACGGCGGAGAAGCGCGACGACCCTTACCCCAAGCAGTTCGGGATCTAAACCATGCTGCATCCCGGCGAGCTGGAGGAACTGCCCCGTCTGCCCGAGCCGGTGCTCACCGCCTACCTGAACACCAACCCGGCGGCGCAGGTGAACCAGAGCGGGCGCGCGGGGGCGGCCATATGGCTGCGCGCAGCGGCGCGCGATTTGGCGGCCGGCTGGGAGCGGCGCCAGGCGCGGGAGATCGAAGAGCAGGCGGCGAGGCTGAGCGACTTTGTCAGCGCGCGCCCGGGCGGGCGCTCCAAGGGCCTGGTGGCGTTTGTCGGCCCGGGGGTGTGGCGCATGCTGCCGCTCGAGGTCGAGGTTGAAAACGAGATCTATTGGGGCCCGCCGGCGCTGGGGCAGCTTCTCTGGCTGGTGGACGAGCACCAGCCCTGCGGGGTGGTGGTGGTGAGCCGCCAGGGGGCGCGGTTTTTCCGCTATTACATGGGCGAGATCGAGGAAGAGCCCGGACAGCCGCTCACGCTCGACATCTCCGAGTGGCGCCACATGGGACTGGTGATGGGCGTGGGCGACGAGCACGACGCCTTTGACCAGCGCAAGCGCGAGCACTATCGCCGGTTCTTCGAGCATCTGGCGGGGGAAATCGCGCGCTGGAGCGCGCGCGAACGGCTGCAGCCGATGGCGCTGCTGGGCAACCCGCGCGCCATCGAGACGGTGATGGCGGCGCTGCCCGAGGACTTCCGCGGCCAGGTGGTGAGCGCGGCCATACAGCCGGCGCGGGCCACGCGCACGCAGATCGTCCTTCGCGCCGAGCCGGTGATGGATGCCTGGCGGCGGGAACGGGAGCGCCAGGACGTGGCCGATATCCTCGAACAAAGCGAGCGCCCCGAGGTGGTCACCGGCCTTACCGCGACCCTGAGCGCGCTGCAGCAGGGGCGGGCGCGCAAGTTGCTCGCCGCCCGCGGCCTGCGCGGCCGGGTGCGGCAGTGTCCGCACTGCGGCTGGGTGGACCGCAGCCCTCAGGAAGAGTGCCCTCAATGCGGGCGGCACGAGCGCCTGACACAATCCCTGCGCGCCGTCCTGCCGGCGCTGGCTCGCGCCCGCGGCGTGGCGGTCGAGATCGTCGCCGGCGCCGCCGCCGAACGCCTGCTGGCCGAGGCCGAAGGCCTTGCCGCCTGGCTGCGCGCCGCCGGCGAACGGCCGGTGGAGGCGCCCGCCGCGTAACCGGAAGCCTTCCTAAGCGGCCAGCTTGGGTTGGGGCACCGGCCTCAGATACTGCTGATCCTCGTAGCACCAAGCCCACTCCCCGCTGGCGGCGCGGAACGAGCGCATGATGGGATGCCGCGTTTCGCGGAAGTGGGCGGTGGCGTGTTTGTTCTTCGAGCTGTCACAGCAGCCGACGTGGCCGCAGCTCAGGCACAGCCGCAACTCGACCCAGCGGTCGCCGGACTTGAGACACTCCTCGCACCCCTGGGTGCGTGCTTCCACCGCGCGCACCTGCTCCACGTGCGGACAGGACGTCATGATGGCCTCCTTCGTTTTAGCCTAGCGCGCATTGCAAGCCGGTGCGCTCGCGCCCCGGGACAACCGCGCCCTTTCGAAGCTGCCGCACGCGCAGTGGTAAACTAGCAGTGCTGCCGGGGCCGCGAACAGCGGGGCTACGGCGCTTCCGCCCATCGCGTCCCCGTCGTCTAGCCCGGCCTAGGACACCGCCCTTTCACGGCGATAACACGGGTTCGAATCCCGTCGGGGACGCCAGACTTCCGTGCTATTTCAACAGTCGAAGGCAAGCCATGCGGAGCCGCGCCAACCCATTGATAGCCAGGCTGCGGCGGCGTGCTGATGCGCTGGACCTTGGGCTGCCCGGAGGCCGCACTACCCAGGCCGCTGCCCGGCTGCGCGTGCAGGCGATCGCCGCCGTCCTGCACTCGATTCCGCGCGGCAAGGTGGCCACCTACGGGCAGGTGGCGGCGGCGGCGGGCTATCCGCGCCATCACCGCGCGGTGGCGAGCCTGTTGCGCAACATGGCGCCCGAGCAGTTCCCCTGGCATCGCGTGGTGGGAGCGGGCGGCGAGATCAAGGCGCCGGGAAGCTCGGCAACCGAGCAGCGGCTGCGCCTGCGGCTGGAGGGGGTGACGTTTGCCGGAAAACGGGTGCGCCTCGGCCGGCACCAACACGTCTTCCCGATGGATTGAGGCGGGCGGGTTAGGGCACGAACACCAGCCGCGCACGGTACTGGTCGGCGTCCCATGCCGAAGCGATTTCGCTCAGTGGGACCGCCTGCGCCGCGCTCACAAAGGGCTTTGTGGCCGCCTCCGCGAACATCTCCCTCACCGCCTTCATCAGCTCTTCCGGCGACGCGCTTCCGAACCCGCTGCCCAGCATCTCCAGCCCCGAGCTGCGCAAAGTGGCCGCGTCCAGCGCAATGGTTGCGCCTGCCATATTCCCCAGTTGCACGTAACGGATGCGCGGGGCGGCATGGCTCAAGCCCTTCTGCGTCATGGCGCGCAGCAGCCCTTCCGCCGGCGGCCCCCAGAGGTAATCCAGCACCACGTCGGCCCTGCCTTCAGCAATGGCAGCGCGATAGGCCTCGATCAACCCGGCCTCTTCCTGCTGCAGCGGGATCACCGTATCCGCCCCCAGGGTGCCGAGCTTGGCCAGCGCCTGCGGATTGCGCCCCGCCGCGGTTACCGCCTTCGCACCCAGCCGCCGCGCCACCTGGACCGCCAACTGACCGGCCACGCCGGTTGCACCGAGAACCAAAACACTCTCTCCCGCCACAAACCCGGCCCGCATCAGCGCCGCCCGCGACGACATGGCAGGGTTCGCCAGCGCCGCCGCCGTCACGTCGTCGAGCCCGTCCGGCAAGGGTACAGTCATCCATGACCGGGTTATGGATCGCTCCGCAAACGTTCCGAAGGGCGGCCGGGCGGCGCCGAAGTAGACGCGCTTGCCATCGGCCAGCCGCCCCACACCATCCACCCCCGGCACGAATGGCAACGCGCCGGCATTGCCATAGTGTTTGCCGCCCGCCAGCGCCCGCACCACCTGATGCAGCCCGGCCGCGCTCACCCTGACCAGCAACTCGCCATCTCCGGCAACCGGATCGGCAAACTCGGCATAACTCGGCGAACGGTCAAAGGCTTCGACCACGGCGGCTTTCATGGGCTGCTCCTCCTGGACAGTGTCCCATGGCCGGGTCTCATGAATGGGTCTCATGGACGGCCGGCGCCGTTCAGCGCCGGCGCCGCCCGGCTGGAGCCGCCAGTTCCTGGCCTGCCGGCGGCAGATGGGCGATCGGCAGCCGCCAGCCGCGGCGCATGGCCATCAACCGCAGCCAGAAGCAGAGCAGGGCGCCGGCAATGGCCACGGCGGCATAGGGCAGGTGCAATTCCTCCCCGGCGACCACCACCGTCGCCCCGGCCAGGGCGGCGACGGCGTACAACTCGGAGGTAAACACGCTGGGGATCTCGGCCACCAGCACGTCACGCAGCATGCCGCCGCCGACCGCGGTGACCACGCCCAACATCGCTGCCGCGAAAGGTTCGATGTGGAAGTCCATCGCCTTGCCGGCGCCGGTGACGGCAAACAAGGCCAATCCGGCGGCATCGAAAATCAACACCGGACTGTTGAGGCGGTTGATCAGCGGATACCAGAAGAAGGCGAGCAGACCGGCCACCAGCGGCACCAGCAAATAGGGCCATTCGCGGATCGAGGCCGGGGGCACGGCGCCGATCAGCAGATCGCGTGTGATGCCGCCGCAGTCGGCCACGGCAAACGACAGCACCATGATGCCGAACAGATCGAGCCGCTGGCGGATGGCGGCCGTGGCGCCGCTGAGCGCAAAAACAAACGTGCCCGCCAGGTCGAAGGCGTAGAGCAGGTCGCTGACCCGCACCTGGGATACTTCAAAAATGGGCGCCCTCATCGCGCCACCCAGGCCATGGCGGCAGCGACCAGGGCGGTGATCCCCGTCTCCAGCGTGGGATGAATGACCGGGGCGAAGCGCGGGTTGTGATTGGTGGGGATGGTCGCCAATTGGCCGGCCGCCGCGGCCTGGGCGTAGAGCCTGGCGTCGGTGCCTCCCACAAACCAGAACACGGAGGGCACCCCCCACTCCGTGCCGAAGGACCCGAAGTCCTCGCTGGCAGGCGCCGGCTTCACCTCCCGCACCTGCCCGGCCGGAAACTGCTGGAGAAACGCCGCCGCCACGCGCGCTGTCGCGGCGGGGTCGTTCATGGCCAGCGGATAGCGGTCAATCGGGGTGATCTCCGGCGGCCGGGTGGCGCCCGAGGCCGCCGCCTCGGCCTGGACGATGCGCTTGATGGCGGCCAGTACCCGGGTGCGCACGCCGGCATCGAAAGTGCGCACGTTGAGCTTGATCAACGCTTCGTCGGGAATGACGTTTTCCTTGGTCCCCGCCTGCAGCACGCCCACCGTGACCACGGCCGCATCGGTCGCCGCCACCTCGCGCGACACCACCGTCTGCAGGCGCAGCACGGTGGCAGCGGCCATAACCACCGGGTCTATGCTGGCTTCGGGCATAGAACCGTGCGCGCCCCGGCCGAAGAGGCGAATCTGCAAGCTGTCGGCCGCCGAGGTGATCGCACCCGCGCGCCAGCCCAATGCTCCCGCCGGGAGCGGCATGACGTGCTGGCCCAGGATCACCTCGGGTTTGGGGAAGCGCTGGAACAGGCCGTCGTCAATCATCGCCTGGGATCCGGCGGCGGTCTCCTCGGCGGGCTGGAACACCATCATCAGCGTTCCCTGCCAGCCGTTGCGGGCCGCGGCAAAAAGCACCGCAGCGCCCAACAGCCAGGTGACGTGCATGTCGTGACCGCAAGCGTGCATCACGGGAACGGTGTGGCCCTCCGCGTCCGCGCTGGTAACCTGGCTGGCGTAGGGCAGCCCGGTGGCTTCGCGCACCGGCAGCGCATCCATGTCGGCGCGCAGCATCACCGTCGGGCCGGCCCCGTTGCGCAGCAGCCCGACCACTCCGGTGTGGCCCACGCCGGTGGTGACGTCAAACCCTGCGTCCCGCAGCCGGCCCGCCGCCAGCGCGGCGGTGCGCACCTCCTGCATCGAGAGCTCGGGATGAGCGTGGATGTCCTTGTAGACGGCTTCCAGTTCGGGCAGCAGCCGTGAAAGATCGGTGCCCGCTAGAGCTGTTATCATGGCGCCTGCTCAGGCGAAGTGGGTGCGCGGCGCCACCTCACGCGCCGGCTGCAGAAGCCTGCACGGGGGCAGGGCCGGTTGCCCCTTCCCCGGCAACTCGAGTATATCGCCGCCGCGCCCGCAGCGGGCACGGACAGTCTCCAGCGGGGGCTCCCCACCGACCCCCGATTGACTGGCGCAATCGGTTTAGACGCTCGCGGCGCGGCGACGGCGGATATTCACCAATAGGCCGGCCATCAGCAATCCACCCGCCAGGAGCCAGGCGCTGGGCGGCTCGGGAACTTCCGAGGCGGGCAGTGACGCCGTGCCCGTCAGATCCGACAGGAAAGTCCAGTTGCCGCCGAACAGGGGCGCCTGTAGGACGCCGCTTTGCGGGCCCACGCCGGTATGAGTTGCCCCCGGCAGCGCGTCGAAGATGAGGTTCAATACCGTGGTCTGCGAGTCGCTGTAGTTGTAGGCCTCGAGCTGGAATTCCATGGACTGGTTCAGGGTGATGTAGCTGTTGGCTTTAGTGGCCGTATAACTGCTGCCGTTCCATGGGTTCAGGCCGCCGAGCTGCGGCAGGGCCAGGGAAAAATCCTGCAGCTCGCCGGAGACGTTGTCCACCGTCAGCCAGCCGGTGACGGCGCCGCTGGTGGGGTTGGAGGCGCCGAGCCAGCCGGTCAGCGTGCCGTTGAAATCATAGGTGATGGGCGAGGCCTGCGCGACCACGGCAGCGATCAGGCACATCCCCAGGATGACCAGGAGGCGATTCCGCATGCCCTCGGCATGCACGCGAGATGCCAACCCCAAGCCTTTTGTTTTGCGGCGCAGGGCTCGCCCGCATGTGCACGCCGCTGCACAAATCGAGAAGTTGATTTCCTGCCCGGGGATTCCAGCTATATCAGAGCGAGAGGCTCTGCCGCACAGCGGTCAGAGGCGGCTAATGGGCGGCGTGGACATCAAGAGTTCCGTCCGACCAGCGGGCGACCGGGATCATGACGATGGTCAGGCGATCGGTGGGGTCGTCGCCGGCCAGCAGCGGAGAGCCTGGACGTCCGCGGCCCAGGTGCGGGCCAGGGCCGGAGGGAGATGGGATGCCAGTTGCGGGCATGCTCGTCCACGTAGGCGCGCCGGGGCAACATATAGCTCGTCGCGCCCGCGGCCAGCGGAGGCAGCTTGCCCCGACCGAAGGCGGCCGTGAGCGCCGCCGCAATCCCGGCTTGCGACTTGCCGGCCAGCGCCAACCGCGTCTTGAGCAGAATGATCGGCAGATACGACTGCACGGCGGCGGGGTTGAAGCAGTCGGGTCCGCGAATGTTGGGAGATGGAGGCCGGAGCTCAGACCCTGCCTGCTCAGGCGAATTCGAGTTCCACCTCGTCCACGTAGCACCATCCCCACTCCTCGCCCGGCTCGAGGGAGCGCATGACGGGGTGGTGGGTGTGATGAAAGTGCTTGGTGGCGTGCTTGTTTTTGGAGGAGTCGCAGCAGCCGACGTGGCCGCATTCCAGGCACAGCCGCAGGTGAACCCAGGTGTCGCCCGTCTTCAGGCACTCCTCGCAGCCCTGGGTGCGGGGGTGTACATCATGGACGGTATTCAGGTGAGTGCAGGCGGGCATGATGGTCAGGCCCCTTCCCTCGGGTTGCGATACTCCTCGGGCACATCGTCCTCGGGCACCTCGTGCGTTCGCACCGGCCGTTCGGGGTGATCCGACGCCTCCTCGACCCCCTCGATCACCTCGGCCTCGTAGGGCTGGCCTTCATCCAACAGTTCGTCCACGCTCTCCGAGTCGGCTTCGGGAACGCGGGAAATTCCCGGATCGTCTCCCCGTTCCTTGCGCTTGCGCTGGTTCATAAATCACCTCCGGTGCCGGGCGTTGGCGGGCAATTTGAGTATATGCCGCCGCCGCGTTTTGCGTTCTGCATTACGCTGGACCAAGGAGCGGAGAACCATGAAACCAGGCAAGAAGGCGCCCGCGGCCGGCTTCACCGCCGAAGAGAAGGCGGCCATGAAGGCGCGCGTCGAAGAACTCAAGGCCGAGCGGGGCGGCGGCAAAGCCGGCGACCGGGTGGCTGGGCTGGCCGCGGCGCAGGCGGCCATCGCCGCGCTCCCCCAGCCGGACCGTGGTCTCGCCGAACGGGTGCATGCGCTGATTCTGGCCTCCGCGCCGGCGCTGGTGCCCAAAACCTGGTACGGCATGCCCGCCTATGCGCGGCTGGGGCAGGTGGTGTGCTTTTTTCAAGGCGGATCCAAGTTCAAGGCCCGCTACGCCACCCTGGGCTTCAGCGACAAAGCGCGGCTGGATGACGGCGCCATGTGGCCGACCTCGTTTGCCATCGCCCAATGGAGCCCCGCGGTGGAAACCCGCATCCGGGCGCTGGTCAGGCAGGCGCTCGGCTGACTAATGCTAAGCTGGCGGCGAGAGGTCAGTGAGCGCGGGTCAATGGCTATGAAAACACTGGTGAAGGTTTCTTTGGTGGTGGCGCTGGCCGCGGTGGGCGCGAGCGCCCAGGTCAACGCGGGCGAACAGAAGCCGGACGCCACGCAACCGTTCACCGTGACCCAGGTGGCCACGCTCTCCTATCCCTGGCGGATCGCCTTCCTGCCCGACGGCCGCATGCTGATCACCGAAAAAACCGGCGGCCTGCAACTGGTGACCCAACAAGGCGCCAAGACGCCGGTCACTGGCGCCCCCGCCGTCGCTTATCGCGGCCAGAACGGCATGCTGGGCGTGTTCCTCTCGCCGCACTACGCCGCCGACCACAACATCTATCTGACCTCTTCCGAGCCGGGCGAGGGCGGATCGAGCCTGGCCATGGCGCGCGCCAAGCTGGTGCTGGGCAAGGACTCAGCCGGCCTCGAGGACCTGGAGGTGCTGTGGCGCCAAATGCCCAAGGGCCGGGGCGGACAGGTGGGGGCGCAGATCGCCTTCACGCCCGACGGCAAGTACCTGTTCCTCAGCGTGGGCGACCGCCAGCGCATGACGCCGGCCCAGGACCCCAACCAGGCGGTGGGCAAGATTCTGCGTCTGACGCTCGACGGCAAGCCGGCGCCGGGCAACCCGAACTACGGCAAGACCGGCGCCGGGACCGTGACCCTGATCAATCCGCCGCGCGATACCGAAACCGCCAAGACGGCGCCGGTGGTGAGCACCTATACCTTCCCCGGGCCGAATCTGGCGCCGGCCGAGATTTGGGCCAGCGGCGTGCGCACCCCTTACGGCCTGGCCTTCGCTCCCAACGGGCAGTTGTGGGAAGTGGAGCACGGGCCGAGGGGCGGGGATGAGCTGAACCTGATCGAGAAGGGCAAGAACTACGGCTGGCCGCTGGTCTCCTACGGCCAGAACTACGACGGCGTGCCCATTCCCAACCCCGACACCCGGCCCGACCTGGCCAAGCCGGTGATCTATTGGGATCCGGTGATCGCTCCCGGCAACCTGACGTTCTATCAAGGCAAGATGTTTCCCCAGTGGGACGGCTCGGCCTTCATCGGCGGCATGGGGAGCGACACGCTCAACCGCATCACCTTTGACGGCCACGGCGGCGCCACCGCCGCCGACCGCTGGGACATGGGCCACCGCATCCGCGACGTCGAGGTCGCCCCCGACGGCGCGATCTGGCTGATCGAGGACGCCAAGCAGGGCGGATTGTTCCGGCTGACGCCCAAGGGCTAGGGCGGCGTGGTGCAATCTGGTGCAAGGCGGTGTATTCTTGCACCATGGCGGAGACTAAAGCCCCGCATCGCCAGACGATTACGCTGACCGAGGGCACCGCGCGCCGGGTGAAGGCATTGGCGCGCGCCAAACGCGTCAGCGCCAGCCGGGTGCTCGCCGATCTGGTGGAAGTTGGTCTCGACGCTGAGCAGAGACGGCGGGAGGAGTTTCTGCAGTTGGCGCGGAAGTTCCGAGCCGCCGAGGATACTGCGGAAGCTGAGAGACTTGGCGATCAATTGGGCCGCTTGCTATTCGGTGGCTGATGCCCGCCATTGCGCCCTGGGGCCGTCTGCCGCTGGGCGTTCGAGAACACCTGGTGCAACGGATGCGCGACCGCGCCATCCGGCTTGAGGACCTGGACCGGTTGCGAGTTTGGTTGGGCACCAAGCCCGAGGTGCCGGAAGGTGCATGGTTTAAAGACTTCGGTTCCTTCAAGCTGTGTGGCGAGGGAAGTTACCCGAAGACATTCCTGCTCGCCGGACAGGCTGCCGGGGGCGCGGAGCTCGACTGATTTCAGTGGTGTAGCGGGCGCGGGCGAAGAAGCCGGGCGCCCCCGCGATCGAACACAAAGCGCGCCGCTTATCGCCCGCCCACTCCTTGGAGCTGGCGGTGGAGGCTTAACAGGTCGTTCCGTCTAAGGCCGGAGCGGCTGATGGGCGGGCGGG
>JBQCEU010000008.1:0-2313 GCA_051959955.1 Terriglobales bacterium
CGGCGCGGCTTTCTTCACCGCCTCGAACCTCGGCCCGGTGGCGCTGATCAACTACTGGCTGGGCGAGGTGCCGCGCACCGACCGCCAGCAAATGCAGGCGCGCGAGCGCGCCGCCGACCGCTCGGGCGCCGACTTCAAGCCCTACCCCACGCCCGACGAGCTCGCCGCCATGAACGCCCAGCAGCCGCCCGCCTACAGCGTGGTCATCTCCGACACGGCCGGCAAGCCGCTGCGCATTCTCAGCGTCCCGGCCCGCGCCGGCCTGGGCCGCATCAATTGGGATCTGCGCACCCTGGCCACGCCCGAGCGCCGCGCCGGCCGCGGCTTCGGCGGCGGCGGCGGCGCGGCCAACGCCGGCGGCGGCCGCGGCGGACGCGGCGGCCCGGCCGGCCCCACGGCCCCGCCCGAAGGCGGCGGCACGCCCGGCAGCTTGGTGCTGCCCGGCCGCTACCAGGTGGCGCTTTACCAGCACTGGCAGGACAAATGGACCGAGCTCGGCCGCCCGCAGACGCTGATCGTCACCGCCGATCCCCACTCCACCCCGCCGCTCGCCGCCCTCACCGCCCACGCCGAGTTCATGCAGAAGCTCGAGGCGCTGCAAAACCAGCTCACCGCCGTGCAGGCCTACGCCAACCAGATCTCGGCCGACCTGACCACGCTCCGCGCGACCGCGGCCGCCTACCCGGCCCAGCATCAGGCGTTGATTGACCACACCGACGCCGCCGAAAAGCAATTCGCCCCCATCGCCTCCGCCCTCGCCGGCGGCTTCGGCTTCGACGGCGGCCGCAGCGGCCCGCCTTCGCTCTCCTCGCGCCTCGGCAACGCCGCCGGCGCCGAGAGCCGGTCGCTGTCGGCCCCCACCCAGACCAGCCTCGACGACGTCAAGATCGCCACCGACGAACTCGCCAAGTGGCTGCCCCAGTTGCAGAAGTTCGGCACAACCGACCTGCCCGCCCTCGAGCGCGAATTCACCACCGCCGGCGCCCCCGTCCCCGCCACCCTCCCCGCCTGGCCCCCCGACGCCATCCCCCCCCCGCCACCGCTCAAGGTTACGCCCCACCGCTGATCCGCCACGGGCTTCGCCGCGCGAGGGGACGCCGGGGTGGGCGCCGCCTCCGCCGCGTTATGCTCAGACTATGGGCAAGGGCAATAACCCGCGGGCCGCCGAATGCGCTTGAACCGGCTCGCAAGCCGGAGCCGCGCGCGCCCGCGGATCGCCCGCCAAGCCCCTTTGCTCGCTACCAGGGCATCGGCAACCCCGGCATCCCCTCAGGCCGCCGCCACGTTATCGCCCGGGTCCGCCACCTGCGCCGCTCATGATCGCGGCCGACGCGACCCAAGGATAATCGGCTGTGAGTTTGGGATCCGCCGACCCCTGCGCCCTCGCTGACGGCGACACCCAGCCTCCCTAAAAAGCAGCCGCCGCCTTCGATCGCTGCTGCTCCTTATAGCCCGTATTGCAATACGGGTGAGTGAACTGCAGATTTTCGAGTGACCCGGTCCCGCCGGTTTCTCTGGGAATCCCGTGGTCCTTAGACCGGCACGCCGGGGGGAGCCGAGCGCCGCAGATCGGGCAGCGCTCGCGGTTCTGGAGGGTGGTGCGGATCACACCGGCCTCCTGAATCGACCTGCTAAATCGACGTCGCTTCGTAGTATTCTCGGGGGCCGACACGTCCTGGAGGCCGGAGAGCCGCTCATCGCGGCGCAGGTACTCAATAATTTGCTCGTCGCTATGAAGCCCCGACTCAATGCTTTCAAAAAGACGCATGTACATAGCGACCGCTGATTCGAGGGGCCGGGTGCGGCTCCCCTTAATGTGGCCGAGCTGCTGAATGAAGCTCTGATGACGGACAACAAACTCCTCGAACTTCTCGCGGATAGCGGTGAACCTCGAGAGCAGTTCCTTGCTCTTTAGCTGCAGCGCAAACTCGTGAACAGCGATAAATCCGGCGGGATTGAATTTTCCCGAGTCGCTGTAGGCGTAGACCGCCATGTCCATGCCCAATGATCCACTGTCGTGAGTACCGTTGTCGCTGACGAACGCGGCTGCTGCCTTGACTTTCCTCAAATAAGCGAGTGCTCTTTCCCCGTCAGTTTCATCGGGCAAAGCCTCCACCTTAGATTTGGCGCGAGACGCCACCTGCTGCCACATGGCGGGGGTGATCCCATTGAGACGGTTGACCATGTCAAGCACCATGCGGAACGCCTCCTGGGAGTATGGCTTGCCTGCCCTCGGGACGTCAGCGCTTTGCGTACTGATATCGAGAACCTGCCCAAACAGCAGTTCATACGTTCCCTTCGCCGCCGCATCCA
>JBQCEU010000009.1:0-17555 GCA_051959955.1 Terriglobales bacterium
GGCGCGGGACCCCGCGTGGCTACGCCACGGTGAACGACGCACGTGCGTCGTTCACCGCTTGACGCTCGACCGGGCCGGGGGCCCCTGGAGCCCCAGCCCGGTCGGGTCCGCACCTCGTTGTCTGCCGGGGGCGGGCCGCCACTGCATGAATTTCGCAGCCTTCCACGCCGACTTGGCCCACGGTGCCAACGGCGCGGCCCCCGCGTATTGACTGGCGCGGGACCCCGGGTGGGGAGTAACCGCGCCATTGCCAAGTTCGCCGGCTTTGGTCCCTATGGCCGAGCGACGCTGGAGCGGGCGCGGCGGCTGGCGGAGGCAGGGTTCGGACCGCCGGTGGTAGCCGACGCGGATGCGCACATCGCCTTCGGCTGGCTCGTCTACCATTGTCTCGACGCTGCACCGCTCCCCAGCCGGCCGGACGCCAACTGGTGCGAGTTCGCCGGCCGCTACCTGGCGTTCGTGGCCGCCGAGTTTCGCCTCGACGACGACGTGCCACCAAGGCCCGAGCTACAGGAGATGTTGGCCGTCAACACTGAGCGCTTATGGGGCAGGCCGCGCGACCTGCCGCTGCCCAGCGGCCCCTGCATCGCGCTCGACGCCCGCATGCAGCCGGTCGAATGGGGCGTGACCGCCAACGGGTACGTAAAGTTCGACGGCACGGACCATCACGACGATCCGTTCTTTCCCGGTCCTGCCGACATCGCCTGGGACCTGGCGGCGGTGGAGTCGGCTTTCGGCCGCGCCGCCGGTGACGGCGTTCGCGCCGCCTATTGCCGCCACAGCGGCGAGACGGACTCCGTCCTCGCGCCCCGCCTCGCCTGGCACCGCCACGCCTGTCGCGCTTTCCAGGCAGCCTGGCGCACGAGCGTTAAGGCACAGGCCGAAGCTTCAGCGGGCGGGGGGTGAACCGATGGTGATGACGGTCGAGCCGGGGGGGGCGGTGAGTTCGAAGGTGTTGGGGGCGGTAAAAGGCTGGTTGAGGTTGATGCCGCCGGACTGGAGTTTGAGGTGCAGGGTGTAGCCCTCGACCGGACGCTCGATGGTGATGTCGGTGGGGACGGGGATGTTGTCGCGGATGGTGTAGCTGTTGTAAGTGGCCCGCGTCAGGTGGATGCCGTCGCCGTCGTAGATCTCCTGGCTATGGGGCAGCAGGTCGTAGCGGCTGAAGCCGATGCGGCGCTCGAGGCGCTGGCTGTGGTCACCCTCGGGAGCCAGCACCAGCACCGCGTAGGTGTCGGGGGGGGCGCCGGGATCGAGGGCGCGGTCGTCGCCGTCCGGGATGGCGTTGGTCAGCAGGGCGTTGAGGATGACCTGGGGGCGGAGCTTTTCCAGCGGGTTGCCGGCCTTCTCCGGGATGACGCTATTGCGGCCGACAATGAATTGGTTGCGGGTGGGAAGGCTGAGCTCGAAGTGCTCGCCGTTGCTGGCCATGTCGAAGAGGCGGCCGATGAGGGTGAAGGTTCCCCAGAGGCGGATGTAGGCGGGTTTCTGGATGAGCAGAAAGGCAGTAATTCCGGGATACTTGTGCTTGCCTGCCTGGGCGCTGAGCTCGAGCTTCAGCGACATGGTCTGGATGGCCTGGGCGTTGCGGTTGAAGCTGGAGACGAGCTCGGTCAGGCTGGCGGAGCGGTACTGCGCCTGCGGCGGCTGGGGCTGGGGACGGCGGCCGCAGGCGCTGAGCAGGAGGGCAGCCGCGGCCAGCAGGACCGCGAGAGCATGGGCGCGACGGGAAGGCAACCACGTAATTCTAACCGTGGCCAGCGGCCAGCGGCCAGTGGCCGACAAGTTACTCTTCCTCGGGTTTGCGGCCCAGTTCCTCGGTGGCCTTCTTTTGCGCTTCGGCCTTGCGTTCCAGACGCTCGGAGCGGCGCTTGCGCTTGGCCGCCTGCATAGCCTCGCTGCCCAGGAACTCGATGTAGGCCAGCTCGGCGTTGTCGCCGTGGCGGAAGCCGGTCTTGACGATGCGGGTGTAGCCGCCGGCGCGGTCGCCGAAGCGGGCGGCGATGATGTCAAACAGCTTGGCCACCGCCTGGGCATCGAGCAGGTAGCTGGCCGCCTGGCGGCGGGCGTGGAGGGAGCCGCGCTTGCCCAGGGTGACCATGCGCTCGGCCAGGGGCCGGATGGCCTTGGCCTTGGGCACGGTGGTTTCGATGCGCTCCTCGAGCACCAGCGAGGTGACGAGGTTGCGCAGCAGGGCGCGGCGGTGGGAGGTGTTACGGCCGAGTTTCTTGCCGGCGTTCAGATGTCGCATGACTCAGTCCTTACTCCTCGACCTCGGGCTGTTCCTCGCCCGGCACGGCATTGCCTTCCTCGTCGATGCGCATGCCGAGGGAGAGGCCCATGTGGGCCAGGATTTCCTTGATCTCGTTGAGCGACTTGCGGCCGAAGTTCTTGGTCTTCAGCATCTCGTTCTCGCTCTTCTGGATGAGCTCGCCGATGGTCTGGATGTTGGCGTTCTTGAGGCAGTTGTAGCTGCGGACGCTGAGCTCGAGCTCCTCGACGGAGCGGTTGAGATTCTCGTTGCGCAACTGGAGTTGGCGGCCCTCGAGGAACTCGCTGCCCTCGGGCACCTCCTCGAAGTTGACGAAGATGCTCATATGGTCCTTGAGCAGCTTGGCCGCCAGGCCGACGGCATCGGTGGGGCTGACGGCGCCGTTGGTCCAGACTTCCATGGCCAGGCGGTCGTAGTCGGTGGTCTGGCCGAGGCGGGCGTCATCCACGTGGTAGTTGACCTTGCGCACGGGGGAGTGGACGCTGTCCACGGGGATGAAGCCGGTGGCCAGATCCTCGTCGTAGTTGCGGTCGGCGGAGACGTAGCCGCGGCCGACCTTGAGCCGGAGATCCATGTCGAGGCTGCCGCCCTCGCTGACGGTGGCGATGTGGACGTTCTTGTCGAGCACCTCGACATCGCCGTCGGTTTCGAGCATGCCGCTGGTGACCGGGCCGGGCTTATCCACCTTGAGGTAGATGTGCTTGGGGCCGTCCACGGACATGCGGAAGGGGATCTGCTTGAGGTTGAGGATGATGTCGGTGGCATCCTCGACGACGCCGGGGATGGACTGGAATTCGTGGAGCACGCCTTCGATGCGCACGGCGGTGATGGCGCCGCCCTCGATGGAGGAGAGCAGGACGCGGCGCAGGGCGTTGCCGATGGTGTGGCCGAAGCCGCGCTCAAACGGCTGGGCGGTGAACTTGCCGTAGCGGTCGGTGAGCGAGTCCGGGTCCACGGCCAGGCGCTTGGGTTTTTGGAAGCCTTTCCAGAGCATGGGTTTCTCCTCGGCGGTGAATGCGGTGGACATGGGGGTTGAACCTTTTATTTGCTGTACAGTTCGACGATCATCTGTTCCTGCAGGGGCAGGCTGAGATCGGCGCGTTGCGGCAGGCTGAGCAGGCTGCCTTCGAGCTGGTCGCGGCGGAGTTCCAGCCAGGGGGGCAGGGTGCCGTGGCCGCCGAACTCGAGGGCGCTGAGGATGACCGGCAACTGGCGGCTTTTTTCGCGCACGCTGAGGCGGTCGCCGGGCTTGAGCTGGTAGCTGGGGATGGTGACTTTCTTATCGTTGACCAGCAGGTGGCCGTGGCGCACCAACTGGCGGGCCTGGGCGCGGGAGGTGGCGAAGCCGAGGCGGTGGGTGATGGTGTCGAGGCGCAGCTCCAACTGGCGGAGCAGCAGCTCGCCGGTGACGCCGGGCTGGCGGCTGGCGCGGGCGAAGTAGCCGCGGAACTGGCGTTCGAGGACGCCGTAGATGCGGCGGGCCTTCTGCTTTTCGCGCAACTGCAGGCCGTAGCCGACGATCTTGGGGCGGCGGGCGGCGCCGTGCTGGCCGGGCGGGGTGTTGCGCTTCTCGACCGCGCACTTGCTGGAGAAGCAGCGCTCACCTTTAAGAAACAGTTTCATGCCCTCGCGGCGGCAGAGGCGGCAAACGGGACCAGTGTAACGAGCCATAGAAATCCTTTGTCAGACGCGGCGGCGCTTGGCCGGGCGGCAGCCGTTGTGGGGAATGGGGGTGACGTCCTTGATGGAGCGCACTTCCAGGCCGGCGGTGGCGAGGGAGCGGATGGCGGTTTCGCGGCCGGAGCCGGGGCCGGTGATGCGGACATCGAGGGAGCGCATGCCCTGATCGCGGGCGCCGCTGGCGGCGCGCAGCGCCGCCTGGCCGGCGGCGTAGGGGGTACCCTTGCGGGAGCCGCGGAAGCCGAGCGAACCGGCGCTCGACCACGACACCACCTTGCCGTCGGGTCCGGCGATGGTGACCAGGGTATTGTTGAAGGTCGCCTGGATGTGGGCCACGCCCAGCGGGACGTTCTTCTTCTCGCGCTTCTTGAACGACTTCTTTTTGGCGGCGGGCTTGCCGGCCGCCGCTTTGCCTGCGGCTTGTTTGGTTGCTTTGGCCATGGGTTCCTAGGTCTTGGCGGATGCCTTTTTCTTGTTGGAGACGGTGCCGCGGCGCGGGCCCTTGCGGGTGCGGGCGTTGGTGTGGGTGCGCTGGCCGCGGGTGGGCAGGCTGCGGCGGTGGCGGAGGCCGCGGTAGCTGCCGATCTCGATCAGGCGCTTGACGTTCATGGAGATGGACTTGCGCAGATCGCCCTCGACGCCGCCCTCGGCCTCGATCACCTGGCGGATGCGGTTGACCTCGTCCTCGCTGAGCGCGTCCACTTTTTTGCCGCCGTCCACGGCGGCGGCGGCGAGGATGCGGGCGGCGCGGGCGTGGCCGATGCCGTCGATGTAGGTGAGCGCAATTTCAGCCCGTTTGTGACGGGGCAGATCGACTCCGGAGATACGTGCCATGGTTGGGGATGCTCCTGCTAGCCTTGCCGCTGCTTATGCTTGGGGTTGACACACTGCACCCGAACCACCCCCTTGCGGTGAATCAGCGTGCACTTGGGACAGATTTTCTTAACCGATGCGCGTACTTTCATGCCTGCTCCTGCTACTTGTAGCGATAGACGATGCGACCGCGTTTGAGGTCATAGGGTGAGAGCTCAATCTGCACCCGGTCACCGGGAAGAATCTTGATGTAGTTCTTCCGGATCTTGCCGCTGATATGCGCCAGCACCTGATGTTGGTTCTCCAGCTCCACCTTGAACATGCCATTGGGCAGCGGCTCCATCACCGTACCCATCACCTCAATCGCGTCTTCTTTGCTCATTCTCCTCGCTTCGCCGCCGGCCTCAGGCGCCGGTCAGCACCCACGGACCGTTGGCGGTGATCGCCACCGTATGCTCGAAATGCGCCGACATGGTGCCGTCGGTGGTGACCGCGGTCCAGCCGTCGGGCAGCACCTGCACCCCCGGCCCACCCTGGTTGAGCATGGGCTCGATGGCCAGCACCATGCCTTCGCGCAGCCTGGGTCCGGAGCCCGCCGCGCCGTAGTTGGGCACCTGGGGATCCTCGTGCAGGTGGGTGCCGATGCCATGGCCGACGAATTCGCGCACCACGCTGAAACCGGCGGCTTCGGCGAACTGCTGCACCGCCTGGGAGATGTCGCCCAGATGGCGGCCGACCCGCGCCTGCTCGATGCCGGCAGCGAGCGCGTCCCGGGTCACCTCCATCAGCTTGCGGGCGGGCGCGGGCGCCTGCCCGGCATCGCCCACCACCACGGTGACGGCGTGGTCGGCGTAGTAGCCGTTGACCACCACGCCGCAGTCGAGGGAGACGATTTCGCCCGCCTGCAGCGAACGCTTGCGGCTGGGGATGCCGTGGATGACCTGCTCGTTGACCGAGACGCAGAGCACGCAGGGGAAGCCATGGTAGCCGCGGAAGGCGCTGGTGGCGCCGAGTTCACGGATGGTGGCGTCGGCGACCTCCTCCAAATCCCAGGTGGTCGCGCCCGGACGCACCGCCGCCTGGACGCGATGCAGCACCTCGTGGACGACCTGTCCCGAGCGGCGCATCTTCTCCAGTTCCGACTGCGTGCGGCGCGCTATCATGCTGGCTTCGTATCCTGTCTCCGGCCGTGATCCAAACCCGACTCGATGGCGGCAAACATCCGTTCGCTGAGCCGATCCACGGCTTCGACGCCGTTGATCTCCAGCAAACAACCGCGCTCACGAAAAAAATTCACCAAGGGCAGCGTCTGCTGCTCATAGGCGCTGAGGCGCTCGCGAATGACGGCGGGATCGTCGTCCTTGCGCTGCACCAGCGGCGTCTGATCGAGGTCGCACACACCTGCCTGGCGAGGTGGCTGGGTGAAGTCGTTATAGATCCGCCCACACTTCGGGCAGCTCCGCCGTCCCAACAAGCGGCGGTACAGGTCATTATACCCGACGGTCAGGTAAATCACAATCTCGCGGTGGATTCCCGACTTTTCCCAATAGCCGATGAGCCACTCCGCCTGCATCAGGGTACGAGGGAAGCCGTCCAGAATGTAGCCGTTACGACAATCGTCGCGGCTCAGCCGCTCGGCCACCACGGCGCAGACCAAATCGTCGGCCACAAGGTCGCCCTGGCGCATGTACTGGGCCAGCCGATTGCCCACCTCGGAGCCGGAGGCGGCGATTTCGCGGAACATATCGCCGGTGGAGAGGTGGGGGATGTGGTAGCGAGCCACCAGGCGTTTGGCCTGGGTGCCTTTGCCGGCTCCGGGAACGCCCAGCAGAACTATAGGGGGCAGGGGCGGCAAGACGACCGGCGGCCCCGGAGTTGCGGGCGGCGGGTTCATGCCCAGTAGGAGCGGCGGCCTCGAATGCGGGCGGAGCGGGCGGTGAAGCCCTCATAGTGGCGCATGATCAACTGCGCCTCGACTTGCTGGACGGTGTCCATGGCCACGCCGACGACGATCAGCAGCGCGGTACCGCCGAAGTAGAACGTCACGCCCAGGCCGTTGAGGAACCAGTTGGGGGCGGAGGCGAAGAAGGAGCCGATGCCGCCCGGCAGGTGGTTGAACTTGGAACCGGTGAGCAGGAACTGGGGCACCAGCGACACCACCACCAGGTAGAGGGCGCCGACCAGGGTGACGCGGGTGAGGATGTTGTTGATGTACTCGGAGGTATGGCGGCCGGGGCGGATGCCGGGGATGAAGCCGCCGTACTTGCGCATGTTGTCGGCCACTTCCACCGGGTTGAAGATGATGGAGACGTAGAAGTAGGCGAAGAAGATGATGCCCACCACGTAGATGAGGCTGTAGAGCGGGAAGCCGTACTGCATGGCGCCGAACATGGGCCCGAAGACGCGGTTGTTGGCGATGGCCGGGATCATGTAGGCGGTGGCGGGGAAGGTCATGATGGAGGCGGCGAAGATGACCGGCATGACGCCCCCGCTGTTGACACGGATGGGGAGGTGGGTGGACTGGCCGCCCATGAGCTTGCGCCCGACGACGCGCTTGGCATACTGCAAAGGGATGCGGCGTTCGCTGCGTTCGACGTAGACGATGAAGGCGACGACGGCCAGCATGAAGGCCAGCAGCATGAGCATGCTGGGGACGGTGAGGGCGCCCCAGTAGCTGGTCTGGACCTTGGTCCAAAGGTCGCCGATGGCGGCGGGGAGGCCGACGACGATGCCGGCGAAGATGATGAGCGACATGCCGTTGCCGACGCCGCGGTCGGTGATCTGCTCGCCCAGCCACATGACGAAGGCCGAACCGGTGGTGAGCGTGAGCACCGTCATCAGGATGAAGCCGAGGCCGGGGTTGAGGACGAAGCCGGCGCCGTTGTAGGTGTTCTTCTGCAGGGTGAGGGCGATGCCCAGCGACTGGAAGATGGAGAGCACGATGGTCAGGTAGCGGGTGTACTGGGTGATCTTGCGCCGACCCAGGTCGCCTTCCTTCTGCAGCTTCTCCAGATAGGGCCACACCACGGTCATCAGCTCGAGGATGATGGCGGCGGTGATGTAGGGCATGATGCCCAGGGCGAAGACCGTCATCTGGCTGAAGTTCCCGCCGCTGAACATGTTGATGTAGCCCAACATGGTGCCCGAGTTCTGCTGGAAGAACTGCTCCAGCAGGCTGGTGTTGATCCCGGGGGTGGGGATATGGGAGCCGAGACGGTAGACGAACATGATGAAGAACGTGAAGAGCACGCGCTTCCGCAGGTCCGTGACCTTGAAGATATTCGTGATGGATTCAAACGCCATGACTGCAGCGGTTCCTCAGACTACTCCTGCGACCAATCCTGCGACTATTCCTGCACTGTGGCCGCGCCGCCGGCAGCTTCGAGCTTGGCTTTGGCGGAAGCGGTGAAGGCATGGGCGGTGACGCGCAGCGGGGCGGCGAGTTCGCCGCGGCCGAGGATTTTCACCCCATCATACACGTGCGCGATCACCCGGCGTTCGAGCAGCGTCTGGGGGGTGATGTCGGCGAGGCCGAGGGAGGCCAACTGATCGAGGTTGACCGTCGCCCAGCGCTTGCGGAACAGGTTGTGGAAGCCGCGTTTGGGGAGGCGGCGGTGGATGGGCATCTGGCCGCCTTCAAAGCCGCGGAGCAGGCGGTGGCCGGAGCGCGAGCGCTGGCCCTTGTGGCCGCGGGTGGAGGTTTTGCCATGGCCCGAGCCCATGCCCCGGCCGACGCGCTTGCGGGGGTGGGTGGCGCCCTTGGGTTTTTTGATCTGACTGAGGTTCATTTGGTCCCCCTGGAGGCGGGCGCGGTGCGGGCGGGCACGATGCGCAGCAGATGGGGCGCCTTGGCGACCATGCCGCGGAAGCCGGCGTTGTCGGGCCGCTCGACCACCTGGTGCAGGCGGGTGAGGCCCAGCCCCTTGATGATTTCCTTCTGCCGCCAGGAGCGCCCGATGGCGCTGCGGTAGTACTCGATGCGGATGGTTGCGGAGTTGGCCATGGCGGTTCCTAGATTTGCTCGACGGTCTTGCCGCGGAGCGCGGCCACCTGCTGTTTGTCGCGCAACTGGGTAAGGGCGGCGAAGGTGGCCTTGATGACGTTGTGGGGGTTGGTGGTGCCGATGCTCTTGGTGAGCACATTGGCGATGCCCACGCTCTCCATGACGGCGCGCACGGCGCCGCCGGCGATGACGCCGGTGCCGGCGGTGGCGGGCTTGAGCAGCACGCGGCCGCTGCCGAAGCGGCCCAGGACGGCGTGGGGGATGGTGGCGTCGAGCTTGTGGATCCGGACCAGGTTTTTCTTGGCGGCCTCGATGCCCTTGCGGATGGCGCTGGGGACCTCCTTGCTCTTGCCGCTGCCGTAGCCGACCACGCCGGCGCCGGGATCACCGACCACGACGAGGGCGGCGAAGGAGAGGTTCTTGCCCCCCTTGACCACCTTGGTGACGCGGTTGATGGACACCACCTGGTCCTTGAGCTGGTACTGATCGGGGTTGAGACGGGTCTTGAGTGCGGGCATCTGGAATCCTTTTAAAACTTGAGCCCGGCCTCGCGGGCGGCCTCGGCCAGCGCCTTGACGCGGCCGTGATAGGGGTAGCCGCCACGGTCGAAGACCACCGCGGCCACGCCCTGCTGTTGCGCCTTGCCGGCGATGGCGCGGCCCACCGCCTGGGCGGCGGCGAGATTGCCGCCGGTGGCCAGTCCCAGCGCCTTGTCGTGGCTGCCGGCGGCGGCCAGGGTGCGACCGTTCTGGTCGTCAATCACCTGGGCATAAATCTGCTTGAGCGAGCGGAACACGCACAGGCGCGGGCGCTGCGTCGTGCCCTGGAGGCGGCGGCGGGCGCGCTGCTGGCGCTTGCGGCGGCGATCGTTTTTGGCCTTGGGTTCAATCATGGCTTGGTCCCTACTTGGCTCCGGTCTTGCCTTCCTTCTTCTTCAGCAGCTCGCCGGTGTAGCGCACGCCCTTGTTCTTGTACGGGTCGGGCTTGCGCTGGGCGCGCAGCTCGGCGGCCACCTGACCGACCTGCTGCTTGTCGGCGCCGGTGACGGTGATGTGGGTCTGCTTGGCATCGACGGCGATCTCGATGCCGGGCGGGACCCGGTACTCGATCTGATGGCTGTAGCCGAGGCTGAGCACCAGGGTGGTTTTGCCCTTCATCTCGGCGCGGTAGCCGACGCCGACGATGTCGAGTTCCTTCTGGAAGCCCTGGCTGACGCCCAGCACGGCGTTGGCGGCGAGGCTGCGGGCGAGGCCGTGGAGGGCGGCGAGATGATCGCCGGCGCGCTCGGCCACCAGGTCCTGCTTCACCTGCTGGAAGCGGATGCCGGCGGGCACGGCCACCGCCAGGGCGCCGCGGGGGCCTTTGGCCTCGAGCCGGCCGTCGCGGATATCCACCTTGACGTTGGCCGGCAGCGGAATCGGTTTGCGTCCCACTCGTGACATGGTTACCAGACCTCGCACAAAACTTCGCCGCCCACCCGCTGCTTGCGGGCCTCGCGGCCGGTCATCACCCCGCGCGGGGGGCGGAGGATGCTGATTCCCAGACCGCCGAGCACCGGCCGGATCTGGTCACAGCCGATGTAGACGCGGCAACCGGGCTGCGAGATGCGGCGCAGGTTGCTGATCACCGGCTGGTCGTTGGGGCCGTACTTGAGCTCGACGCGCAGCGTGGGGCGGCCCTGTTCCTGGTTGAGCTTCACCTCGCCCACATAGCCCTCCTGGGCGAGGATGCGGACAATCTCCTGCTTGAGGCGCGAGCTGGGCAGCTCCACCTTGTTATGGTGGGCGCGCACGCCGTTGCGGATGCGGGTCAGCAGGTCAGCGACGGGATCGGTCAAACTCATGCAACACTCCTGAGACTCATCACGTTTTACCAGCTCGCCTTGGTGACGCCGGCGATCTCGCCGCGCAGCGCGTGGGAACGGAAGCACAGCCGGCACAGACCGAACTTGCGCAGGTAGGCGCGGGGCCGGCCGCAGAGCGCGCAGCGGTGGCGGGCGCGGATGGCGAACTTGGGTTTCTTGCGGGTCTTGGCGATGCGGGCGGCGGTGGCCATGGTGTCTCCTAGGCGGCGCGGAAGGGCATGCCCAGATGCCGCAGCAGGGCGCGCGCCTGCTCATCGTTGCGGGCGGTGGTGACCAGGGTGACGTTCATGCCCTTGGGCATGTCCACCCTGGCGTAGTCAATTTCGGGGAAGATGATCTGGTCCTTGAGGCCGAGGGTGTAGCTGCCGCGGCCGTCGAAGCTTTTGGGGGAGACGCCGCGGAAGTCGCGCACGCGGGGGAGCACCACGCTCACCAGGCGGTCGACGAACTCATACATGCGTTCGCCGCGCAGGGTGACGCTGCAGCCCACGGGCATGTTTTCGCGCAGCTTGAAGGCGGCGATGCTCTTTTTGGCGCGGTTCACCACCGGCTTCTGGCCGCAGATGGCGCCCAGTTCGGCGACGGCGGTATCCATCAGCTTGGCATTCTGGGTGGCGGCGCCGACGCCCATGTTGACCACCACCTTGTGGAGCTTGGGCACGGCCATGCGGTTGGTCAGCCCGAACTCCTGCATCAGGGCGGGAGCGATCTCCTGGTTGTAGCGTTCCTGCAATCGCGCGCTCATGGCTTGTTCCTCACTTGTCCAGCACCCGGCCGCACTTCCGGCAGGCGCGGGGCCGAGCCTGGCGGCCTTCGGCGGCGGCCAGACGCTTCACCCTCACCGGTCCGCACTCGGGGCAGACCAGCATCACGTTGGCGACGGCGATCGGAGCCTCGTGCTCGGCGATGCCGCCCTTGATCTGGCGGTTGGGGTTGGGGCGGGTGTGGCGCTTGACCATCATGACGCGCTCCACCAGCACCCGGTTTTCCCGCGGGAAGGCGCGCAGCACCTTGCCCTGCTTGCCCTTGTCGCGGCCGGCGATGACCTTCACCAGGTCGTCCTTGCGAATATCCATCACAGCTACAGCACCTCCGGCGCCAGCGAAATGATCTTGAGGAATTTCTTCTCGCGCAACTCGCGCGCCACCGGCCCGAACACGCGCGTGCCCACCGGTTCGCCGGCCTCGTTGATCAGCACGCCGGCATTCTGGTCAAAGCGAATGTAGGTGCCGTCGCGGCGGCGCGTCTCCTTGCGGGTGCGCACGATGACCACCTTCACCACGGTTCCCTTCTTGGCCTGGCCGTCGGGGGCGGCTTCCTTGACCGCCGCGGTGACGACATCGCCCAGGCCGGCCCGCAACCCGCTGCCGCCGCCCAGCGGCAGGATCACCTGCAGCTTGCGCGCGCCGCTGTTGTCGGCCACCTGCAAAATGGTTCGCATCTGCACCATGGCTGGTTACCCCTGCGCCTCCGGCGCGTCCGCCGCCGGCTTGGGGCGGCGGGTGTCGCGTTCCAACTCGCCCTGGCCGACGGCCCGGGCAATCTCCTCGGCGGTGGGCGCGGCCGAAGCCCGCCGCACCACCTCGACCAACCGCCAGCGCTTCAGCTTGCTGAGCGGCCGGGTTTCGGTGATGCGCACCGTGTCGCCCACCCGGCAGGCGCCGTCTTCGGCGTCGGCGTAGAAGCGGCGATGGCGGGTGATGCCGCGGCGGTAGAGGGCGTGGGCGCTGTGCAGCTCCACTTCCACCACGACGGTTTTGGCCATCCTGGTGGAGACCACCTCGCCGACTTTTTCGTTGCGCCGTCCGCTGCGCAGATTTTCCGGGGCCGTGCTCTTTTTTGGGGCCGTCACTTTCCGCCTCCCGCCGCCGCCCGCGCCCGCTCGGTCGCCAGGGTTTTCACCCGGGCGATGTCCCGGCGCAACTGCCGCAGCTTTTTGATGCTCTCGCTTTGTCCCAACGACATCTGGAAGCGCAACCGGAAGAGCTGGTCGCGGAGGTCGGCCTCGCGTCCCTCCAGCTCCTGGTCGCCCATCTGCCGGAACCGCTCCATGGGGTTGGATTTCACAGCTCACCTCCGCGGTGCACGAAGCGGGTGCGCAGCGCCAGCTTGTGGGAAGCCAGCCGCATGGCCTCCTGCGCCTGGGCCAGGGGCACGCCTTCCATTTCAAACAGGATGCGGCCCGGCCGGACCACCGCCACCCAGTGGTCGGGCGCTCCCTTGCCTTTTCCCATGCGGGTTTCGGCCGGCTTCTTGGTGACCGGCTTGTCGGGGAACACCCGCACCCAGACCTTGCCGCCGCGCTTGACGAAGCGCGTCATGGCGACACGCGAGGCCTCGATCTGGCGGTCGGTGACCCAGCCGGGCTCCATCACCTTGAGGCCGAAGTCGCCGAACGAGAGTTCGCCGCCCGTCCAGGCCTTGCCGCACATGCGTCCGCGGTGCTGCTTGCGGAACTTCACTTTCTTTGGCATTAACATAAGCTAGTTACCAGTTGCCAGTTGCCAGTTGCCAGTTGGCACCTAGAAGGCCGCCGGGGTTCTCCTTTTCTGGGGAAGGATTTCGCCCTTGTAGGTCCAGGCCTTGACGCCGATGACGCCGTAGGTGGTGTGCGCCTCGGCGGTGCCGTAGTCAATGTCGGCGCGCATGGTGTGCAGCGGCAGACGGCCCTGCAGGTACCACTCCGAGCGCGCAATCTCGGCGCCGTTGAGGCGGCCGGAGACGCGCACCTTGATGCCCTTGCAGCCGAAGCGGACGGCGCTGTCGACCGCCTTGCGCATGGCGCGGCGGAAGGCGACGCGTTTCTCCAACTGCAGGGCGATGGACTCGGCCACCAGTTGGGCATCGAGCTCCGGCTTGTGCACCTCCTGGATATCGATCAGCACCTCGCGGCTGGTCTCCTTCTGCAGCTCGGCCTTGAGCTTTTCGATTTCGCTGCCCTTGCGGCCGATGATGATGCCGGGGCGGGAGGTGTGGATGATGATGCGCAGCTTGTTGCCCGGCCTTGTGATCTCGAGCGAGCTGACGCCGGCGGCGCGCAGGCGCTTCTTGAGGCGGTCGCGCAGGCGCACGTCCTCGAGCAGCAGCTTGGCGTAATCGCGGGTGGCGAACCACTGGCTCTTCCAGGGCTTGACGAAGCCGAGGCGGAAACCGTAAGGATGTACTTTTTGTCCCATGCTGCTCTACTCTCCGCCCTTGGGCTGCCGGGCGGCGGGCTTTCTCGCCGCCGGCTTCTTGGCGCCCGAGGCGCCGGATTTTTTGGCGGCCGGCTTGTGAACGGCCGGCTTCTTGGCGGCGGACTTGCGGGCCGCCGGCTTGCGGGCGGCGGGCTTTTTCGCCGCCGCGGGGGCCGCCGCGGGGGCAGCCGCCGATTCCTCGACGCGCCGGGTGAGGGCGGCGGCGCCGCCGCGCTCGCCGACGTGCACCTCGATGTGGGAGCTGCGCCGCTGGTAACGGTAGGCACGGCCCATGGGGGCGGGGCGGATGCGCTTCTGCCGGGGGCCGTCGTTGACGAAGGCGCGGGTGACGTAGAGCGCGTCCACGTCCAGCTCGCCGCGGTCGGTGGCATTGGCGATGGCCGACTGCAACAGCTTGGCGACGTCGCTGGCGATGCGCTTGCGGGTGAAGCGCAGCAGTTCCAGGGCCTCGGCCGCGCGGCGGCCGCGGATCAGGTCCACCACCAGCCGCGCCTTTTGCGGCGAGACTCGGACGTAGCGGGCGATGGCTTTCACATCCTGGGTGTGGGGGTCAGGCATGGCGTGTTACCGGGCGGGGGCGGAGGTCTTTTCCGCCACCTTGACCGAGTGTCCCTTGAAGATGCGGGTGGGCGAGAACTCGCCCAGCTTGTGCCCGACCATGTTTTCGGTCAGGTAGACGGGGATGAACTTTTTGCCGTTGTGCACGGCGAGGGTGTGGCCGACGAACTCGGGCAGCACGGTGGAGCGCCGCGACCAGGTCTTGACCACCTTCTTCTCGTTGCGCCGGTTCATCTCCGCCACCCGCTTCTCCAGGTGGGCGTCGACGAAGGGGCCTTTTTTTACGCTGCGGGCCATGGCTGTCCTCTACTTCCTCTTTTGACGCCGGTTGACGATCCAGCGATCGGTGCGCTTGTTGTTGCGGGTCTTGTAGCCGCGGGTGGGCTGACCCCAGGGGGTGACGGGATGGCGTCCGCCGCTGGTCTTGCCCTCGCCGCCGCCGTGGGGGTGGTCCACCGGGTTCATGGTGACGCCGCGGTTCACCGGGCGCTTGCCCAGCCAACGGGTGCGGCCGGCCTTGCCCAGGGTGCGGCCCTCGTGCTCGACATTGCCCAGCGAGCCGATGGTCGCCATGCAGTCCACCAGCACGCGGCGGGTCTCGCCGCTGGGCAGCTTGAGGAGGGCGTAGGCGCCTTCCTTGGAGATGAGCTGGGCGCCGCCGCCGGCGGCGCGCACCATCTGGCCGCCCTTGCCGGGGCGGAGTTCGACGTTGTGGACCGTGGTGCCGGGGGGGATGGCCTTGAGGGGCAGGGCATTGCCGACCAGGATGTCGGCCTCGGGGCCGCTGGCGACGGTCATGCCCACCTTCAAGCCGGCGGGCTGCAGGATGTAGCGGCGCTCGCCGTCGCGGTACTTGAGCAGGGCGATGTGGGCGCTGCGGTTGGGATCGTACTCGACCGACTCGACCTCGGCGGGCACGCCCGCCTTGTCGCGCTTGAAGTCGATGATGCGGTACATGCGCTTGTGGCCGCCGCCGCGGTGCCAGATGGTGATGTCGCCGGAGCTGCGGCGGCCGCCGGAGCGGCGATGGGGTTCGAGCAGCGGCTTGTGCGGGGTCGAGCGCGAGATCTCCTCGCTCACCACCACGGTCTGGTAGCGCCGTGTGGGTGTGGTCGGCCGGAATGACTTGATAGGCATGGCTCAGTTCCCCTTAGACGTTGTCGGCGTACTCGGGCATCTTTTCGCCCTGCTTCAAGGTGACGTAGGCCTTCTTCCAGTCGGGGCGGCGGCCCACGACGGCGCCGCGGCGGCGCTGCTTGCCGTGCTGGCTGGCGGTGCGCACCGACTCGACCTTGACCTTGAACACCGCCTGCACCGCCTCGCGGATCTCGACCTTGCTGGCGTGCGGGTTGACCTCGAACACCAGGGTGCGGAGGGTTTCCTTCACCCCCAGACCCTTTTCGGTGATGATCGGCCGCTTGATGACTTCGTAACGGGTTCGCATGGCAGTATTCCTAGGCCACCGCCGCCTTGCGGCGCGGCCGGGCGGCCTGCTGCAGTTTTTCGACCGCGGCGCGGGTGAGCACGACCCGCTGGTAGCGGAGCAGATGCCAGGGATGGACCTCGCGCGAAGCCAGCAGGGCGACGGCGGCCAGGTTGCGGGCGCTGCGCTCGAGCTGTTCCGCGGGGGCGACATCCACCAGCAGGGCCGACTTGGTGGCTTCGAGCCGGTCGAGGGCGGTGCGCAGGAGCTTGCTCTTGGCCTCGGGCAGGGTGAAGTCTTCGACCACGACGATTTCGGCGTCGCGCAGTTTGGCGGCGAGCGCCGAACGCAGGGCGCCGGCCAGCTTCTTGCGCGGCATGTCCCAGGCGTAGCTGCGGGGCTGGGGGCCGTGGACGGTGCCGCCGTGGCGCCAGAGCGGGGTGCGGATGGAGCCGACGCGGGCGCGGCCGGTGCCCTTCTGCTTCCACAGCTTTTTGCCGCTGCCGCTGACTTCGGCCCGCCCCTTGGTCTTGTGGGTGCCGCGGCGCTGGGCGGCGCCGTAGTGGCGCACGGCCTCCCAGAGCAGCTCGTCGTTGACCGGCGAGGCGAAGACCTCGTCGAGCAGCTCGAGGCTGCCGACGGTCTCGTTGTTGAGGTTCTTGACTGCGATCGAGGCCATGGTGGTATCCCGTCTACTTCCCGCCGCGCTTGGAGGCCTTGAGCGGGTTGGTGTTGGCGATGCCGGCGAAGCCGCGCCGCACCCGCGGCGGCTGCACCGCGCGCTGGATGACCAGGTAGCCGCCGTTGGGGCCGGGCACGGCGCCACGCACGGCCAGAATGTTGTCGTCGGCGTCGACCGCCATCACCTGCAGGTTGCGCACGGTGGTCTGGGCGTGGCCGAGGTGGCCGGCGGCGCGCATGCCCTTGAGCACGCGCGAGGGGAAGGCGCTGGCGCCGATCGAACCGGGGGCGCGGTGGAACATGGAGCCGTGGGTGGCGGCACCGCCGCCGAAGTGATGGCGCTTGACCACGCCGGCGAAGCCGCGGCCCTTGCTGATGCCTTCGATGTCGAGGAAATCCTTCTCCTTGAACATCTCGGCCAGCACCTGGTCGCCGATTTTGGCCTCGGAGCCGTCCGCCACCCGGACCTCGCGCACAAACTTGCAGGGCGGCAGGTTGTGCTTTTCAAAGCGCTGCCGCTCGGCCTTGGGCAGGCGGGAGGGACGGGTGAACTCGACCAGCCCCAACTGGGCGGCCTCGTAGCCGTCGCTGGCCTGGGTCTTGCGCTGCACCACGACGCATGGCCCGGCCTGGATGAGCGTCACCGGCACGCGTTCGCCCGAGGGCGTATACGCCTCGCTCATGCCGATCTTTTTCCCCAAAATTCCGTTCACCATGGTTGACTCCGGGCGGGCTGCCTACTTGTGCTCCTTGCCGAATGCCTTGATCTCCACGTCCACACCGGCCGGCAGGTCGAGCTTCATCAGCGCGTCCATGGTCTGCTGGGTGGGTTCGAGCAGGTCAAGCAAGCGCTTGTGGGTGCGCATCTCAAACTGTTCGCGGCTCTTCTTGTCCACGTGCGGGGAACGCAGCACGGTATAGCGGTTGATCACCGTGGGCAGGGGAATCGGCCCGGCGATTTCGGCGCCGGTGCGCCGCGCCGTGTCCACGATCTCACTGGTGGAGGTGTCGAGGACGCGGTAATCGTAGGCCTTGAGCCGGATGCGGATGCGTTCGCGCAGCAT
>JBQCEU010000010.1:0-6479 GCA_051959955.1 Terriglobales bacterium
CTGGACGCTATGGACGCTGGGCGTGGCCTAGCGCTGGTGCAGCGGGGTCACCGACCAGCACTGGCGCCTGCTGTTGCCGCTCTCGGCGGCGCTGGAACTGGCGGCGTTCGGCATTTTCCAGTACCTGGTGAGCCGCGCTCACCGGCCTGCCCAACCGCGCCATCCCGCTCAGCCGCGCGAAAAGCTGCCCGGCTGGATCTTCCTGGTGCTGACCGGTGCACTGGGCTTCGGGCTGACGCTGCTGGTGAATTTTGGCGGCGTGCTGGCGGCCCTCGCTGCCCACGCCGGCCCCGTGCTGCCGCCCGCCTGGGACGGGCGTCTGGTCGAGCTCATGGCCTGGGCCTTCCTCGCGCCCTTTGTCTTCGGCTTCAGCACCCGCTGGTTGCCCATCTTCGCCGGCTTGCGGCCGGCGGTCGCCTGGATTCCGCGCGCCTTGGCCACCATCGTCGCCGCCGGAGCCTTGGCCACATTGCTGGGCTGGTGGCTGGCCGCGGCGCTCGTCTGGGCGCTGGCGGCGGCGCTCGCCGCCTGGGGCCTGCGCATCTTCCTGCCTTCGGTGGCGGCCGCCAAAACCCAGGGCGTGCATTGGACCTTCCCATGGTTCCTTCGCATCGCCTACTTCTGGCTGTTGGTGTCGGCGGCGATTGGTATCGTCGCCGTGCTGCTGCCCGCCAGCGGCTTGAGCGGCTCCGGCCGCCATGCCTTCACTGTAGGCTTCATCGCCACTATGGTGCTCACCATCGGCCAGCGCATCCTCCCAGCCTTCTCCGGCATGCGCAAGCTCTACAGCCCGGCGCTGATGTTTGTCTGTCTCGCCACTCTCGAAGTCGGCTGCCTGCTGCGCGTCAGTGGCGAAATGCTGGCCTACCCCGGCTGGTTCCCGTTTGCCTGGCGCTGGCTGCCACTCTCGGCCTCCTTGGAAGTGGCGGCGTTTGCCATATTTGCCTACAACCTCATACGAACCCTGCTCAGCCCTCCCGCCCATACCCTGGCCCAAAAGTAAAACGGCAATTCTTTCCTTCGCTTCTTACATGCAGCGGCGGCGCCGGTCCGCGGGTGGTGTTCCCAGGCGGCTGCTGACGGATTTCATCATCGGCGCCCATGTCCAGGTCTGTGCCGACCGCTTGGCGACCCTCGACCAGCGCCGCTACCGCGCTACTTCCCGGATCTACTGCTGCTTCCCTCACCCCTCACCCCTCACCCCTCACCCCTCACCCCTATTTGTATAATGGATGCATGGCTACTTCTGCCGACACCGCCTCTCCGCTTGCCCTCGATCTGGCCCGCCTGCCCGAGTTCCGCAACGAACCGCTGACCGATTTCACCAAGCCGGAGAACCGCGACCGCTACACCAAAGGCCTGGCGGAGGCGCGAGCCGAACTGGGGCGTGAGTACCCCAACCGCATCGGCGGCGACAAGAGCCTCAGCGCCAAAAAGTTCAACTCCTACAACCCCTCGCGCAGCACCGAGGTGGTCGGTGTCCATCAGGAAAACACCATCGAGGCGGCGCACCAGGCGATCGCTAATGCCGCGCTGACCTTCGAGTGCTGGCGCTTGTCGAAGCCGGAGAAGCGGGTCGAGATTCTGCTGAAGGCGGCCGACATCTTCCGCCGCCGCAAGCCCTACTACTCGGCCTGGCTGACGCTGGAAGTGGGCAAGACCTTCCCGGAGGCCGACGCTGACCTGGCCGAGACGATTGACTTCCTCGAGTACTATGGCCGCCAGCTGCTGAAGCTGGCCGGGCCGCAGCCGGTGACCCAGCTTCCCGGCGAGGAAGACAAGCTCGTCTACATTCCGCTCGGCGTGGGCGCGGTGATCCCGCCCTGGAACTTCCCCATGGCCATCACCGCCGGCATGACCGCGGCCGCCATCGTCGCCGGCAACACTGTCGTGCTCAAGCCCTCGAGCGATTCGCCCACCATCGCCGCCAAGCTGATGGAGGTGCTGGAAGAGGCCGGCCTGCCGCACGGCGTGGTCAACTTCATCACCGGCGGCGGCGCCACCGTGGGCGAGGCGCTGGTGACCGACGCCCGCATCCGTTTCATCTCCTTCACCGGCTCCAAGGCGGTGGGGCTCGACATCAACCGCAAGGCGGCCGACACCAAGCCGGGGCAGAAGTGGATCAAGCGCACCGTGCTGGAGATGGGCGGCAAGGATTCCATCCTCGTCAATGACGATGCCGACTTCGACGCCGCCGTCGAGGGCGTGGTGGTTTCCGCCTTCGGCTACCAGGGCCAGAAGTGCTCCGCCTGCTCCCGCGCCATCGTCCACGAAAAAATCTACGACCGCTTTGTCGCCGCCGTGGCCGAGCGCACCAAGAAGATCAAGGTCGGCGACGCCGGCGACCCGGCCAACTACATGGGACCGGTGATCAACGAGCGCTCGCTCAAGAACACACTGAACTATATCGAGATCGGCAAAAAGGAAGGCCGCCTGGTGGCGGGCGGCGCCCGCGGCGATGCGGCGGGGCACTTTGTCGAGCCCACCGTGTTCGCCGACATCGCCCCCACGGCGCGGCTGGCGCAGGAGGAGATCTTTGCCCCGGTGCTGGCCATCATCAAGTGCCAGAGCTTCGACCAGGGCCTGGAGATCGCCAACAACACCGAGTACGGCCTGACCGGCGCCGTGTACACCGGGAATCCGAAGAACCTGGACAAGGCGGCGACGGAGTTCCACGTCGGCAACCTGTACTTCAACCGCAAGTGCACCGGCGCCATGGTGGGCGCCCACCCGTTTGGCGGTTTCAACATGTCGGGCACCGACTCCAAGGCCGGCGGCCCCGACTACCTGCTGCTCTTCACCCAGGCCAAGTCCATCGCCCGCAAGCTATAGTCCGGTGCTATCATGACTGGCGTCCGCGGGAGGTAGCAGTCATGAAAGTCAAAGTGCTCTGTCTAACCGCCGTGCTGGCGGCCCTCGCCCTGGCGGTCGTCGCGCAGCAGGCGGCCGGCCTGCAGTTGACGCAGGCGCAACTGGGCACGGCGGTGGAAAACCGCCAGTTGACCGGCGCTGCCGACAGCTTTCCGGTCAACAGCCAGGTCTATCTCTGGATGGAGTTCACCGGCGGCGGCAATCAGACGGTGACCGTCACCTGGAAGCATGGCGATGTGAGCCACTCCACCCAGCTCGCCATCGGCGGCAGCCACTGGCGCACCTGGGCGGTCAAGACGGTCGCCGCGGCCGGCGACTGGACGGCCACCGTCACCACCTCCGACGGCACCACGCTCAAAACCCTCACTTTCAACGTAAAGTGACCCCAACGGGCAACTGACCACTGGCAACTGGCAACTGCTTTCTGCTATAACCGTGCGGGGGGTTTCTACCGCATGCGTTTGCGCTCACTCGTCCTCGGATTGGCCCTGGCTTCGCTGGCCGCCTGGCCGCTCGCCGCCCAGCAGTGTGTGACTCATGATGATGCCGCCTATTCGGCGCAAATCAAGAAGTTCACCACCCTGCCCAACTTCGACACGCCGCTGACCGACCATCTGCCGTTCAGCTCCTGCGTGGACGCGCCCGACAAGTTCCTGGGCCACATCGTGGGCGCGCCCGACGTGCTCGACCGCATCGAGAAGATTGACGACTATTTCCGTCATCTCGAATCGCAAACCAAGCGCGTCAAGGTCTTCGACATCGGCAAGAGCGAGGAGGGGCGCGAGACCATCCTGGTGGCCGTGGCCGACGAAGCCACCATCGCCAACCTCGACCATTTCCGCGACATCACCGCCAAGCTGGCCGACCCCCGGACCCTGAATCAGCAGGCCGCCGACGCGCTCATCGCCCAGGGCAAGCCCATGTACTGGGCCGCGGGTTCGATCCATTCCCCCGAGACCGGCTCGCCCGAGATGCTGATGGAGTTGGCCTATCGCCTGGCGGTGGAAGACACGCCCTTCATCCGCAATATTCGCGAGCACGAGATCGTGCTCATCACCCCGGCCACGCAGGTGGACGGACGCGACCGCGAGGTCGAGCTGTACAACCACCACAAAGCCCACCCCAAGGATCCCGAACCGGGGCTGATCTGGTGGGGCCATTACGTATCCCACGACGACAACCGTGACGGCCTGACGCTGGCCACCCGGCTGTCGCAGATCATGATGGAGACTTTCCTGCAGTGGCACCCGACGGTGCTGCATGATCTGCACGAGTCGGTGCCCTACCTCTATGTGATGACCGGCACCGGCCCCTACAATCCCTGGCTGGACCCGCTGGAGATCAACGAATGGCAGCGGATGGCGTACTACGACATTGATCACCTCAACCAGGACGGGGTGATCGGCGCCTGGACGCACGGCTTCTTCGACGGCTGGGCGCCCAATTACATGTTGTATGTGGCCATCGGTCACAACGCCGTCGGCCGCTTCTACGAGACCCAGAGCGTGAACGGCGCCGACACCGGCATCGTCACCACCAACGCCAGCGACAACAGCCGCGAATGGTACCGGCCCAGCCCGCCGCTGCCCAAGGTGCTGTGGTCGGCCCGCGACAACATCAACATGCAGGAGAGCGGCGTGCTCTACGCCATGAGCGGCGTCGCCACCAACGGCGCGGAATACCTGCGCAATTTCTATCTCAAGAGCCTGCATTCGGTACAGAAGGCCTCGACCGAAGGCCCGGCGGCATGGGTGTTGCCGGCCAATGATCCCCGCCCCGGCCTCCAGGCCTGGCTGCTCGACGTCCTGCAGAAGCAGGGCGTCGAAGTCCAGCGTGCCACCCAGGCCTTCACTGCCTCGGGTACCGTGCCCGGTGGCGATGCCAAGGCCACCGAACATCATTTCCCCGCGGGCAGCTACATCATCCGCATGGACCAGCCCTACAGCCGTGAAGGCGACATGCTGCTCGGCCAGGAATACTACGCTCCCAACGCCCCCTCGCCCTACGACGACACCGGCTGGACCATGGGCGCGCTGTCCAACGTGGAGACGGTGAAGGTGGAAGATCCGGCGGTGCTGAAGACGCCGATGACCTTGGTGCCCAACGTCGCCGCCCCCGGCGGCGCCCGCGGCGCCGGGACGGTGTTCGCCATCAACGCCAACGCCGACCCCAACCTCGCCACCTTCCGCTACGCCCTGGCCTCGACCCCGATGCAGGTGGCCGAGGAGAGCTTCGAGGCGGCCGGTAAAAAGTTCAACGCCGGCACCGTGATCATCAGCGGCGCCAGCGCCGAGAAGCTGCAGGCCGCGGCCAAAGCCGCCGGCGTGGAGGCGGTCGGCCTGGCCGCCGAGCCCAAGGTGAAGATGCATGCGCTCGAGGCTCCGCGCATCGCCATCGTCCACAGTTGGCAGAACACCACCGAAGACGGCTGGTTCCGTGTCAGCTTCGATCAGCTCAAGCTGCCTTACACCTACATCGCCGACACCAAGCTGCGCGTCACCCCCGACCTGCGCAGCCAGTTCGACGTCATCATTCTGCCGCCCACCGGCTTCAGCCTGTCGAGCATGATCAACGGCGTCAGCGGCAAGAGCCCGATTCCCTGGGAAAACACCGCCGACATGCCCGATCTCGCCCCGCCCGGGCTCGACTCTGCGCCCGATATTCGCGGCGGCCTCGGCCTTAGCGGCATCGCCAACCTGGAGAAGTTTGTCTCTCAGGGCGGCCTGCTGATCACCGTCGGGCCGGAGATGGCGCTGGCCACCGACACCGGCATGGCGGACGGCGTTTCCACCCGCCAGCCGCAGGGTCTCAACGCCCGCGGCATCGTGGCCCGCGCCGAGGTGACTGACCTCGGCAGCCCGGTGGCCTACGGCTACAGTCCCGACCTGAGCATCTACTACACCACCGGCCTGCTGCTCTCGGCCGGCCGCGGCGGCTTCGGCCGCGGCGGCTTTGGCGGCGGCCCCGGAGGGGCGGCAGGCCGCACCAGCGGCATTGGCAGCCTGACGATTCCCGACGTGATGCAGACCCGCAAGTCCGACGAAGAGCTGCTCAAGGAGTCCCTCGGCGGCAAGTCGGAGAAGGACTTCCAGAACAGCGGCCGTGGCCGCGGCGGGGCTCCGGTGGGTCCGCCGCCGCGCATCATCGTGCGCTTTGTGCCCCAGGCCAACGACCTGCTGCTCAGCGGGTTGCTGACCGGCGGGCGCGAGATCGCCGGCCAGCCGGTGGTGGTGGATGCCCAGCACGGCCAGGGGCACATCCTGCTGTTTGCCGCCAATCCCTTCTGGCGCAACGAAACCTCGGGCGAGTTCTCGCTGGTGCTCAACGCGGCGATGAACTACAAGAACCTGGACGCCGGAGCCGCCCCCGCCGCAGGGACCCGCGCCCGCGGTGGCCGCGGCCGCGGCGGCCAGTAACTTCCCGCCGGCTGCCATGCGCCAACTGACAACTGGCAACCGGCAACTGCTGAGCCGGTGGCCAAAGGTCACCGGCTCAGCTATTCTGATGCAATGTTTGAAGAGGACACCTCTCCGCAGCCCGTCCCCAACTCATCATCCCTAAGCCGTACCGCAGTTGTCTGGCTGGCGCTGGCCCTCGTCGCCGTCGCC
>JBQCEU010000011.1:0-5355 GCA_051959955.1 Terriglobales bacterium
CGCGGCCGGTGCACTGGGGACCCGGGCTGCGCGCCACGGGCGCAACGCGAAACGCGGTGTGTGGGCTAAGCCGACAGGGGCCCGCTCGTGGCGAGGCTGCGCCACTTCGCCATGCGAGCCCTTTCTGGAAATGCGAGGCCGGGGCACAGGGGCCCCCGGCCTCGCGTCACTGGAGGTGTGGAGAAAGCGGGATGTCGGCGTAGCCGACAGGGGCCCGCGCCAAATAAGCTACGCTAGGCTATGCAATTGGCGGCGGCGATTGCGCTGATCGGGGGGCTGGTGTTCCTGGCCCATCTGTTCGCGCACATATTCAGCCGGACGCGCATTCCCGATGTGCTGTGGCTGCTGCTCATCGGCGTGGCGCTGGGGCCGGCGTCGCACCTGGTATCGCCCAAGGATTTCGGGGTGGTGGGGCCGGCGTTTGTCTCCATCACCCTGGTGCTGATCCTGTTCGAGAGTGGACTTTCGCTTCAATTTCAGCGGCTGCGGCGGGCGCTGCCGGGCACGCTGGCGCTCTCCACGCTGAGCTTTATTGGCGAGACCGCGGTGGTGGCGGTGGCCACGGCGCTGCTCACGCCGCTGGGCTGGTGGCTGGCGGTGCTGCTGGGCATCATCATCGCCGGCAATTCGCCCACCGTGATCGTGCCCTTGTCCAAGGGGCTGGGCATGGGCGACCGGACGCGCGACATTCTGTTTCTGGAGTCGGCGCTGGGGGATGTGGTGAGCATCGTGGCGGCGCTGGCGCTGCTCGACTTTCACACCAACGGCTGGGGGCGCTGGCTGTGGACCAGCAGCCATTTTCTGATCGGGTTCGGGGCGGCGCTTCTCATAGGCGCCTTCGGCGGGCTGGGGTGGGCGATGCTGCTGCGCAAGACCCGCGGGCTGGAGAACCCCATGTTCACCACCCCGGCGTTTGTATTCCTTATCTATGGCGGCGCGGAGCTGATGGGGGCCAATGGTGCGATAGCGGCGCTGGCCTTCGGCATCGTGCTGGGCAATGTCGAGCACTCGCCGCTGGTGCGCGAGTCGCTGCCGGCGGTGGGGTTGAACCGGGCGGAGATGGGATTTCTGGGCGAGATTATCTTTCTGTTGAAGACGTTCTTCTTCGTCTACATCGGGCTGTCTGTGCAGTTTTCGGAGATGGAGTGGCTGCTGTTCGGCGGTTTGCTGACCGTGCTGCTGCTCGTACCGCGCATTCCGGCGGTGCGCTGGACGCTGCGGCGGCGTGCGCCGCCGCGGGATGCCAACCTGGCGGCGTGCATGGTGGCCAAGGGACTGGCGGCGGCGGTGCTGGCGGCTCTGCTGGTGCAGCAGGCGGTGCCGCACGCCACCGAGCTGCAGAGCATCATCTACGCCATGATCTTCTTCGGCGTGATCGTCACCTCGGTGCTTGTGTTCGTCTGCAACCAGCCCTTCGGCGCCACGGCCATGGCCTGGCTGCTGGGCCGGGGAGACGAGTCACAGGAGGCGATGCAGGCGCCGCCTCCGGCGCAACAGGCGGTTGCGGAATAACCGCTTTTATGCGGCGACCACTTGGGTGCAGTGGGCGCAGCGTTTGGCTTCCAGCGGAATATCACTCAGACATTGCGGGCACTTGCGGGTGGCGGGAGGCACGGCGGCCTCGGGCCCGTGCAGGCGGCGCAGCATGGCGTTGAGCGGGGCCACGACGAAGAAATATACCGCGGCGGCGATCAGGAGGAAGGAGATGGCGGCGTTGATGAACAGTCCGTACTGGATCATGCTGCCGTTGATGGCGACTTTGTAACCGCTGAAATCGGGTTTGCCGACGATGGCGGCGATGAAAGGGGTGAGAATATCCTTGGTGAACGAGGTCACGACAGCCCCAAAAGCGGCGCCGATGACCACCGCCACGGCCAAATCCACCACGTTGCCTTTAAAGATGAAAGCCCGGAACTCTTTCCACATAAGGTTGCGCTCCTCCGCGTGGCTGGCCGCGGTGCTGGCGGCGGTGCTCTTCGGGCTGTGCGGACGGGCGTGGGCCGGCCCGCCGTTTCGCACCGATGATCCCGAGCCCGTACCGTGGCGTCACTGGGAAGTGTACATCGCCTCCACCGGGTTTTACAGCCGCCTGTTGGGCGGTTTCTCGACGCTTCCCCACGTCGAGGTGAACTACGGGCCGGTGCCGGGCGTGCAGTTGCACATGATTGCTCCCATGGTGGGCTCGGCGCCGGCGGGCGGAGCGCGCGCCTACGGCTACGGGGATACCGAACTGGGAATGAAGGTGCGGTTTTTGGATCAGACCAAGCATCTGCCGGAGATTGGCACGTTCCCGCTGGTGGAGGCGCCGAGCGGCGATGCCGCGCGGGGGCTGGGCGCCGGGTATACACAGGTGTTTATCCCCCTTTGGCTGCAGAAGGACTGGGGCGGCAAGGCGGATGACCCCGCCTGGACCAGTTATGGCGGCGGCGGGTGGTGGCGCAATCCCGGCCCCGGCAACCGCAACTGGTTCTTTTTCGGCTGGGAGCTGCAGCGCAACTTGAGCGACAAGGTGATGATCGGGGGCGAAGTTTTTCACGAGGGCGCCAACACGACGGCGCCGGGCGGCGGCATGGGGTTCAACCTGGGCGGACAAATCAATTTTTCCGAGCATCGGCATCTGCTCTACTCGGCCGGGCTCGACAATCAGACGGGGCGCAGCTTTATCTGGTACGGCGCGTACCAGTGGACCTTCTAAATCGCGGGCGCCCGGCTTCGCCGCCCGCTCTTCAAGGCCGCAGGGGACGCTGCGCCGGGGGCGGCATTTATTAATCGCGGGCGCCCGGCTTCGCCGCCCGCTCTCAAGGCCGCAAGGGACGCTGCGCCGGGGGCGGCATTTATTAATCGCGGGCGCCCGGCTTCGCCGCCCGCTCTTCAAGGCCGCAAGGGACGCTGCGCCGGGGGCCCCTGCGCCCCGGCTCCGCATTGCGAGAAGGGGCGGCGGGGCCTCGCGACGGCCTTCGCCCCTCGGGGTATTGTCGGGGCGACTGGCTGCGCGTTTCCAAGGGGGCGGGGGCTGGCGCGGGGAGTTGCGTTATGGCTGGCGGGAGGGGCGCGGGGAGGGAGGACGGCGGCGGGTGCGGCCGGGCGGGGCGGGAGCACTGGCGGTGCGGGTGTCGGATTCGGGGAAGCGCGCCACCGGGGGCGCGGGGCTTTCGGAGGGGGCGGCGCTGACGCGCAGTTCCGCCGCCGAGACATCACGCACCCCCTCGATTCCAAGGATGGCGGCGATCAAGCGGTCACGTTCGTCCGCTTCACGCACGCAGCCGTGCAGGTAGACGGTGTGGCCCACGGCGTTCAGGTTGACGTGGCTGAGCGTGTCGGCGAACTCGCGGCCGAGCTGGCTGTGGACCTGGTCCACGAGCGTGTTGGCGTCCACATAGTGCTCGCGGCCTGACCATACCGAGCGCAGTTCGGCCACGCCGCCGTGGACACGATGGCTGAGGTCGCGACCCTGCTTCTCCAGACGGCGGCGGCTCACGCGCCGCCAATGACCGAGCTTCTGGCGGATCTGGTTGCGCAGCCAGTCGCCCCGCCGGGGCGCGGTCAGCCAGCCCACGCCCAGGCCGGCGGCCACGCCGCCTGCCAGCCACAATGCTCCCGCAGATTTCCGCATCCTCCGCGCCATCGCCCGCCTCCGGGGTAGTGGGATGCCGCGGCGCGCGGTTGCTGCTGCCTGATGGCAGCGTGGCGGCAGCGGCACTGCGGGAGGGTTTGACACTGCCCCGGCCCGCGACATACCCTGATGCCGCATCGCAGGAGGCAACCATGAGCCGGATTCGCTGGATAGGCTGGATAGTTTGTTGCACCTTTGTCGCGGCAGCGGCGGCGCAGGGCGGGCGCGGCGTGGCCATGCCGCAGGGACAGCCGGCGGCGGCAGCGCCGACGGCGGTGCTGGAAGCGGCGCGCGCCCTGGACGGGCGCGGCCATGAGCTGCACAACGTGCGCGTGGTGGTGGAGAACGGCAAGATCACGGCCGTCGGCGCCGAGGCGGCGATCCCCGCCGGCGCGGTGATCTATAAGTTGGGCAATGAGGTCACGCTGCTGCCCGGGCTGATTGACGTCCACGTGCACCTCACCCGTCATTTTGGGCCCAACGGGCAGGCGTACGATCCGCGCGAGACACCCGCCCAGGCGACGCTGGGGGCGGCCAACAATCTCTGGGTGACGCTCATGGCCGGCTTCACCACGGTGCAGAGCGTGGGCGAACCCGACGATGTCGTTTACCGAAGCTACGTCGAGCGCGGCATCACGCCCGGTCCACGGGTGCTCACCGCCATCAACCCCATCGTCGGCTCGCCGCGGGTGGGATCGGATGACCTGCTGCGCGCCCGGGTGCAGATCCTCGCCAGCCAGCATGCCGATCTGGTGAAGATCTTCGCCTCCGACAGCATTCGCAGCGGCGCCGGGCCGACGCTGACGCTCGATCAGTTGCAGGCGCTGTGCGGCGAGGCCAACAAGCTCGGTTTGCGGACGCTGGTGCACGCCTACCGCGGTTCCGTGCGCAACGCCACGCTGGCGGGATGCACCGAGGTCGAGCACGGCACCTTCGCCACCCAGGACGACCTCGACCTCATGGCGCGGAAGGGGACGTACTTCGATCCCCAGGTGGGGCTGGTGATTCAGAACTACCTGCGGTTTCAGAAGCAGTTCATGGGCGAGGGCAACTACGACGCCGCTGGTTTTGCCGCCATGCGCGACGCCCTGGATCTCAACAAGAAGCTGTTCCAGATGGCCATCCACACGCCGGGGCTGAAGATCGTCATGGGCACCGACGCGGTGGCGGGCGCCTTCGGACACGACGCCGACGAGATCATCGCCCGCATCGAGGACGGCCAGCCGGCGATGGACGCCATCACCTCGGCCACCTCGCTCAACGCCGAGTCGCTGCGGTTGGAAAAGCAGATCGGCAGCATCGCGGCCGGCCTCGACGCCGACCTGATCGCGGTGAGCGGCAACCCCTTGACCGACCAGGCGGCGCTGCGCCGCGTCACCTTCGTGATGAAGGGCGGGACTGTCTACAAGGACACGGTTGGGAATTAGGGGTCAGTGCAGCCGGAAGCGGACGGTGATGACCGTGGTGACGGCGACGGGGCGGCCGTCAAGCAGCAGGGGCTGGTAGCGCCAGGCGCGGACCGCCCGTTGGGCGGCGGCGGACAGCAGGGCGTTGCCGCTGATGCGGCGCAGGCTGGTCACATTGCCCTCGGGACCGATCTCCGCCTGCAACTCCACCGTGCCCTCGATCCGAGCCTGGCGCGCGAACGCAGGATAGGCGGGCGGCGGACACGCCAGGCAGCGCGCCGCTTCCACTTCGCCGCCGACCGGCAGCGGCTTTTCGGGTGGAGGCGCGGGAGCGGG
>JBQCEU010000012.1:0-9518 GCA_051959955.1 Terriglobales bacterium
AGCCGCCCGGCAGGCTTGCGCCGAACTGCTGGAGGCGGCCGCCGCCGGGGTTACTGCTCAACCTTGAGCACGGCCAAAAACGCCTCCTGCGGAATCTCGACCTTCCCCAGCCGCTTCATCCGCTTCTTGCCTTCCTTCTGCTTCTCCAGCAGCTTCCGCTTGCGCGTGATGTCGCCGCCGTAGCACTTGGCGAGCACGTCCTTGCGCACCGCCCGCACCGTCTCGCGGGCGATGATCTTGCCGCCGATGGCGGCCTGGATGGGCACCTCGAACTGCTGCCGCGGGATCAGCTCCTTCATCTTGGCCGCCAGCGCCTTGCCGCGCTCGAAGGACTTGTCGCGGTGCAGGATCATGGAGAGCGCATCCACCGGCTCGCCCGCCACCAGCACGTCCAGCTTCACCAGGTCCGAACGCTGGTAGCCGCTGAGGTGGTAATCGAGCGAGGCATAGCCCCGCGATACCGTCTTCAGCCGGTCGTAGAAATCCAGCACCACCTCATTCAGCGGCAGCGCGTAGGTGAGCATCACCCGCGACGGCCCCAGGTACTCGAAGCCCTTCTGCTCCCCGCGCTTGTCCTCGCACAGCTTGAGGATGCCGCCCAGCGACTCCTCGTTGGCGATGATGGTGGCGGTGATGATCGGCTCCTCGATGCGCTCGATCTCGCCCGGCGGCGGCAGCTTCTCCGGATTGTCCACGTCCAGTTCCGCTCCATCGCGCCGCACCACGTGGTAGCGCACCCCGGGCGCGGTGACGATGAGGTCGAGGTTGAACTCGCGCTCCAGCCGCTCCTGCACGATCTCCATGTGCAGCAGTCCCAAAAAGCCGCAGCGGAAACCGAAGCCCAGCGCCGCCGAACTCTCGGGCTCGAAAAAAAATGAGCTGTCGTTGAGCCGCAGCTTCTCCAGCGCCTCGCGCAGCTCGGCGTGCTGGTCGCTTTCGGTGGGGTACAGCCCGGCGAACACCATGGGCTTGACCTCTTCAAAGCCCGCCAGCGGCGTGGTGGCGGGCGCGCCCTCATCCGTCACCGTGTCGCCGATGCGGGCGTCGGCCACGCGCTTGATGTTGGCCACCACCAGCCCCACCTCGCCCGCCGCCAGCTCCTCCACCGCCACCGGCTTGGGCGTGCGCACCGCCAGCGATTCCACCTGGAAGCTCTCGCCGTTCGACATCAGCCGGATCTTCTGCCCCACCCGCAGCCGTCCGTCCATCACCCGCACCAGCACGATCACCCCGCGGTAGGGGTCGAACCAGGAATCGAACAGCAGCGCCCGCAGGCGATCGTCGGGTGAGCCCGGCGGCGGCGGCACACGCTGCACGATGGCTTCCAGCACCTCTTCCGTGCCCAGGCCGGTCTTGGCCGAGGCCAGCACCGCGTGGCTGGCATCGAGGCCAATCACGCTCTCCACCTGCTCCCGGACGCGTTGCGGGTCGGCGCCCGGCAAATCCACCTTGTTGATGAGCGGGATGATCTCCAGTCCCTGGTTGACGGCCAGATAGGCGTTGGCCACCGTCTGCGCCTCCACCCCCTGCGCCGCGTCCACCACCAGCAGCGCCCCCTCGCAGGCGGCCAGGCTGCGCGAAACTTCGTAGGAAAAGTCCACGTGCCCGGGCGTGTCAATCAGATTGAGCTGGTAGCGGTGGCCGTCGCGCGCGGTGTAGTCCAGACGCACCGCGTGGGCCTTGATGGTGATGCCCCGCTCCCGCTCCAGATCCATGGCGTCGAGCACCTGCTCCTGCATCTCCCGCGCGCTCAGCGCGCCGGTGGCCTCGAGCAGGCGGTCGGCGAGCGTGCTCTTGCCGTGGTCTATGTGGGCCACGATCGAAAAATTGCGGATAAAACGGCGATCCATGCGGGTGGAGGGGCTGGCGGCCAGACTCTTAGTCTACTAGACTGAACAGCGACACCATGCCCGACGAGAGTTTCTCCCCACCGCTGGAAAACGTCACGCTGACCGTCGAATTGCCGCTGGCGCGGGTGACCATCAATCGCCCGGCCAGGCTCAACGCCCTCAGCCGCGCCACCCTCGACGAACTGGGGCGCGTGTTCGCGCACCTGCGCGCGCTCGCCGGCCTGCGCGCCGTCATCCTCACCGGCGCCGGCGAAAAGGCCTTCGCCGCCGGCGCCGACATCAGCGAAATTGCCGCCCTCGACACCCTCGCCGCCCGCCGCTTCAGCCAGGCCGGCAACGACCTGTTCCGCACCATCGAGCTCTTCCCCGTTCCCGTGCTGTGCGCCGTCAACGGCTTCGCTCTCGGCGGCGGCTGCGAGTTGGCCATGGCCTGCACGCTGCGCATCGCCAGTGACAACGCCTACCTGGGCCAACCGGAGGTCAAGCTCGGCCTCATCCCCGGTTACGGCGGCACCCAGCGCCTGGCGCGCCTCATTGGCCGCGGCCCCGCGCTTGAGATTCTGCTCGGCGGCGATCCCATCACCGCCGCCGAAGCCCTGCGCCTGGGGCTGGTCAACCACGTGGTGCCACAGGCGGAGCTTTTGCCCACGGTCGAGGCGCTGGCGCGCCGGATCGCCGCCCATTCCCCCCGCGCGGTCGAGTTTTGTCTCGAAGCCGTGCGCCGCGGGCTGGACATGAGCCTGGAGGAAGGCCTGGCCCTGGAGGCCAACCTCTTTGCCCTGAGCTGCTCCACCGAGGACATGAAAGAAGGCACGCGCGCCTTCCTCGAAAAACGCGCCCCCCAGTTCCATGGCCGTTAAGCAGCCCACCGCCCGCCGCCGCCGGGTCGGCAAACTCACCGCCTCCGGCCTGCGCTTTGCCGTGGTGGTCAGCCGCTGGAACGAGTTCCTCACCAGCCGGATGTTGGCCAGCGCCGTGGATACGCTGGAGAGGCTCGAGGCCGCCGCCATTGACATCATCGAGGTTCCCGGCGCCTTCGAAATCCCCGCCGCCGCGCGCCAGGCAGCCGCAGCGGGCAAGTTCGATGCCGTCGTCTGCCTCGGCCTCATCCTCAAGGGCGAGACCCCGCACTTTGAATTCCTGGCCCACGAAACTACCCGCGGCATCGGCCAATCGGCGCTGGAAACCGGCGTCCCCCACGCCTTCGGCGTGCTGACCTGTGAAACCCTGGAGGACGCCCTGCAACGTGCCGGCCTGAAGGCCGGCAACAAAGGCGGGGAAGCGGCGCTGGCGGCGGTGGAGATGGCCAACTTGTTCCGCCGGCTTCGAACTGAGGTATGATGGCTGTATTCGGCTGGCGCTGGTGAACGCATTTTGATCCCGTGAGCCGCGACCTTGGGGCAACTACCGCCACGGTCCCCGCACACCGCGTTCTTCCGGTCGCTCCAGCCTGTTTGAGGTCAATTTGCAAGTCCAGTGGCGGCGTGCGTCCCGCCTTGGAGGTATCCGTTGGCAACAGCAGACACGCCGGTGGCCACGGCCACGGCAAACGGCACAGCTTCCCAACCGCGTATCATCGTCGCGGTGGACGACCTGTTTTTCCTGGCCAAAATCCGCGAAACCGCGCGCCAACTGAAAGTCCCCATCGAGTTGGCCAAGACGGACCGCGAGCTAATGGAAAAAGTCGAGCCGCCGCCTTCGCTGATCATCCTCGACCTGAACAGCATCGGCCTCAAGCCGCTGCCCACCATCGGCAAACTCCGCCATAAGCAGGAGCTGAAGAAGACGCCGATCATCGGCTTTCTCAGCCACTTGCAAGCCGACCTGAAGCTCAAGGCGCAGGAAGCGGGCTGCAATCTGGTGATGCCGCGCTCGGCCTTCTCCCAAAACCTGCCTGGCCTGCTGCGCCGCCACGGTCTGCCGGAAACGGTTTAGGCTGGCACCATGGCCAGTTCTCAAGCTGCCAAGCTCGGCCGCGCCTCCGCCCGGCTCTGGCTGCGCCACCGCTCCGCCCTGCACGCCCCCCACCGCCAGCACCCCGTGGCACGCTCTTTGGGGCGCGGCCTGCGCCACTTCGCCGGCCGCTGTGGCAATGTTTTTGCCCATCTCGGTTTGCAGATCTCCGCCGTGCTTTACCTGGCCTTCGCCCTATCCTTCGGCTTCGCCGGCTGGAAAGGTTGGCGCGCCGACCATCTTCATCCCGGCGCCCACGCCTCCGCCGCGACCCAGTTGGAATTGGGACTGACGCTGGTCTTCCTCTACTTCGGCCTGAGTTCCCTGCTGCGCGCGGCGGCGCGCCGCTCATGAGCGGGCAGCGCAAGCCGCTGTACACGCCCGCCGATCTCGCCGCCAGCGATTACCGCCGCGACCTCGGTGACCCCGGCCAGTTCCCCTATACCCGCGGCATCCGCGCCGACATGTACCGCGGCCGGCTCTGGACCATGCGCCAGTACGCCGGCTTCGCCGACGCCGAGGAGTCCAATCGCCGCTACCACTACCTCCTTGCGCAAGGCACCACGGGCTTGTCGGTGGCCTTCGACCTGCCCACCCAGATCGGTCTCGACAGCGACCACCCCCGCGCCCGCGGCGAAGTCGGCCGCGTGGGCGTCGCCATCGGTTCGCTCGACGACATGCAGCGGCTGTTCCACCAGATCCCGCTGGAGCGCGTCTCCACTTCCATGACCATCAACGCCACCGCGGCCATCCTGCTGGCGCTGTATGTGGCCACCGCCCAACAGCAGGGCGCCGATCCGCGCAAGCTCCAGGGCACGGTGCAGAACGACATCCTGAAGGAGTACATCGCCCGCGGCACCTACATCTACCCCGTGCGTCCGGCGCTGCGCCTGGTCACCGACATCATCGAGTACGGCACGCGCGAGCTGCCCGAGTGGAACACCATCTCCATCTCTGGCTATCACATCCGCGAGGCCGGCTGCACCGCCGCCCAGGAGATCGCCTTCACCCTGGGCAATGGCGCCGCCTATGTGCAGGCGGCGCTCGATCGCGGCCTCGAAGTGGATGCCTTCGCCCCCCGCCTGTCGTTCTTCTTCAACGCCCACAACAACCTGCTGGAAGAAGTCGCCAAGTTCCGCGCCGCCCGCCGCATGTGGGCCCGCCGCATGCGGGAGCACTTCGGCGCCCGCAACCCCAGGTCCTGGATGCTGCGCTTCCATACCCAGACCGCCGGCTCAACCCTCACCGCCCAGCAGCCGCAGGTGAACATCGTCCGCACCGCCTACCAGGCGCTGGCCGGGGTGCTGGGAGGCACGCAGTCGCTGCATACCAACGCCTTTGACGAGGCCCTGGGGCTGCCCACCGAGGAGGCCGCCCGCCTGGCTCTCCGCACCCAGCAGGTGCTGGCCCACGAAACCGGCGTCACCTCGGCCGTGGACCCGCTGGCCGGCTCCTACTACATCGAATCGCTGACCAACGAGCTGGAGCAGGCTGCCGAACAGTATTTGGACAAGATCGCCGCCCAGGGCGGCCCCCTGGAAGGCATGCTGCAGGCGATCGAGAGCGGCTATGTGCAGCGCGAAATCCAGAACGCCGCCTACGAGTACCAGCAGGCGCTGGAAAAGAGCGAGGCCGTGGTGGTGGGCGTGAACAAGTTTCAGGAAGCCGAGTCCAGCCCCACGCCCATCCTGCGCATCGCCGCCGAAGTCGAGCGCCGCCAGTGCGAACGCCTCGCCGCCCTGCGCCGCCGCCGCGACCAGCCCCGCTGCGACGAGGCCCTGGCCCGCATCCGCTCCACCGCCCGCACCAACGGCAATCTTATGCCCCCGCTCATCGCCGCCGTGGAGGCCGACTGCACCCTGGGCGAAATCGCCGACGCCCTGCGCGCCGAGTTCGGCGAATACCGCGAAACCGTCGTCGTCTAAAAGAGAAGTTGCCGGATGTCAGTTGCCAGTTGCCGGTGGAAGCCGCGGAACTGGGTGCGGATGGCGGCTGTTGGGCTAACCTCGGGTGCAGAATGGCCCCCCTTGGAACAAGTGAAGACCTGCGCTTCACCGAGCCCTTGAGCCTTAACTGGCAACTGGCAACTGCCAACTGGCAACTGTCTAGCGCGTCGTGTGCGTCATCTGCGGCGCCGGCTCCACGTTGCGCGACACCGGCGCTTCCTGCAGGCGATACAGGTGGTTGAGCGGCCCCGGGCCCGCGCCCAGCGCGTAGGCCTGCTTCAGCGCCGCGGTGAGGTACGCCTTGGCCAGCACCACCGCGTCCTGCACCTGCTTGCCGTTGGCCAGGTTGGCGGCCAGCGCGGCGGAGAACGTGCAGCCGGTGCCGTGGGTGTTGGACGTGCGCACGCGATCCCCCGCCAGGGTGACAAATTTCACGCCATCAAAGAGCAGGTCGGTGGGACGGTCCAGATGCCCGCCGGTGATCACCACATAGCGCGGGCCCAGTGCCCGAATCTTGATCGCCGCCCGTTCCAGGTCGGCCATCTGCGTCGAAACCGCCTGGCCGGCCAGTTCGGCAGCCTCGTCCACATTCGGTGTCACCACGCTCACCAGCGGTAACAACCGCGTTTGCAGCGCCTGCCAGCCGGCCGCATCCATCAGCGGCGCGCCGCTGGTCGCCTTCCAGACCGGATCCAAAACCACCCAGGGCGCCGGATGCCGCTCCAGTTGTCGCGCCACCACCTCCACCGTCGCCGCGCTCCCCAGCATCCCCAATTTCACCGCGCGCGGCTGCAGGTCGCTGAGCAGTGACTCGAGCTGCTGCTCCAGCAGCTCCGGATCCACCGCGGCATAGCTATGTGCGCCCTGCGTGTTCTGTACCGTCATCGCCGCCACGCACGCCAGACCGTAGGTTTGATTGGCCGCAAAGGTCTTCACATCGGCCAAAATCCCCGCCCCGGCCGTGGGGTCGAGGCCGGCGACGGTCAGCACCAACGCGGGTGCGCTATGAGGCGCCATAACTATTCAGTAGACCCAATAGGCCCAATTTGCAAGCAATTTTCCCGCTGTGGCTTGGGGCAACCCAAAGCGTCATTTCGGAACTCTGCTTCAGAGCACATGTTGGGAATTGTCCCTGCCGCCGGCAGCGCCAGCCGTATGCAGCCGCTCGCCGGCTCCAAGGAACTTCTGCCCCTCGGCACCCGCCGCGGACGCTTGCGCGTGATTGCTGAATACCTGCTCGAACGGATGTTTCTGGCAGGCGCAGACCGCATCTGCCTGATCGTGTCGGGTGAAAAGGCCGATCTTTTTCGCTACTTTGCCCACCTGCCGGGATGCGAGCGGCTCTTCTTCCTGTTGCAGCCTGTGCCTGCCGGACTCTGCGACGCCGTCTTCCGCGCCACTCCCTTCGTGCATCCCGAGGAGCCGGTGTTGATCGGCCTGCCCGACACCCTCTGGCACCCCGCCGAGGCTTTCCGCACCGCCCACCGTGACAGCGTGCACCTGATCACCTTCCCCGTCGCGCGGCCCGAAGACTTCGACGCGGTCATCGAGGCCGCGCCCGGTCAGGTGCGAAGGGTCGAGGTGAAGCAGCCGGGGCCGGCGGCTCGCCGCGTCTGGGGAGCCGTCACCGCTCCCGGCCGCGTCTTCCAGCGCCTTGATCAGTTCTGGCGCGCCCAGGGCCGGTCGCAGCAATTCCTGGGCGACCTGCTCAACGCCTGGATCGCCGCCGGCGAGCCGGTGAGCTGCGACCACACCGGCACCCACTATTGGGATATTGGCACCCCCGCCGGTTACCAGCGCGCCCTGGCCGAGCGGGCGTGGGAGCCTCCGCTCAAGCACTCGGAGGCGGAGGCGGCGAAACCGGCGGCGTGATGGGCTCTGCCGGCGGCACGGCCATGAGCTGCTCCCCTTCAAAGCTGCGCCACCGCACCCACAACACCCGCAGCGACGCCATGATCGGAATGGAAAGATACACGCCGATCACCCCGGCAATCTCACCACCGGCGATCACCCCAAACAGCACCGCCAGCGGATGCAACTGCACCTGGCCCCCGAACAGCCGGGGCGAGATGTAGTAGTCGATGCTCACCCGCCAGGCCCCGATGAACAGCGCCAGAACGATGACGTGGGAGTAGCCGGCGAAAAAGGCCGTCCCCAGCACCATCAGCGCCCCGATCAGCGGTCCCACCACGGGAATAAAATCCAGCAACCCCGCCGCCACCCCCAGCGCCACCGCATAAGGGATGCGCAACATAACGAAACCTGCTAGATAAACCAGCAGCGTCAGCGCCGCCAGGAATATCTGAATGCGGATGTAGCTGGCCAGCACATTGTGCACATCCTGCAGCAGGCCGCTGACGAACGACCGCTGGCGGCGGCGTGCCAGTTGGTCGAGGACGGCTTGCGCAAAGCGGCCGCCGCTGAGCAGAAAAAAAATCGCCAGGATGGGCACCAGCAGAACCCAGACGATGTTCCCCGCCAATCGGCCCATCTCGCCGAGCAGCGACTGTGCCCAACCGCTGACCTCTGCCTGGTGCGAGGCCAAAAACTGTTGCATGCGCTCCTGGGTCTGGTAGCTCCAGCCGCGCTGGCTTCCGACCTGCTGCGCGATCTGGCCGCTGGAGATGCCCTGCGCCAATTGCGGCAGGTTGTCGCTCAGCCGCGTCGCCTGCTGCACAATGCTGGGCCCCACGTAGAAGAAGAACGCCCCCAGCCCCGCCGCCAGAATCACATACACCAGCGCCACCGCCCGGCCCCGCCCCAGCCGCAGCCGGTTCTCCAGGCGCGATACGACCGGCTCCAGCAAATAGGCGAACAATATGGCGAACAGAAAGGTGACCAGCGTCCGCCAAGCCAGCCAAATGAACAGCAGCACCAGCCCGAACAGCAGGATGGTCGCCAGCACCCTCGCCGCCCGGGCATCAAAAAAGCGCACAGCCACTCCCTTGCCGGCCTTGGGGACCGGCTGCCGCCGCCGGCGGCCGCAGTGAGAAGATAAGCGCAGACGCAGACATGGAATACTCAGCGGTTCAGGTTTGGATGCTGTTGCTGTTCGTGGTCGCGAACTTCGCTGTCGCCGCTCTCGGGGCGCGCATCGGGGATCGCGGCCATGGGACCGAGGTATGGTTCGCCAGCCTGCGTAAGCCCCCCGGATTTCCCTCCGAGGCCTTGTTTACGCCCGTTTGGAGCGCCATTGCCATTGTAACCGGGGTGGCCGGATGGCTCCTTTGGATGCAAAGCCTCGCCGCCGATACCACCCTTCCGGCCGCGCAAACCGCGCTGGTGCTCTACGGTTTTGCCCTGGGCTTTAATGCCTTGTGGCAGGGCGTGTCCATCGGCATGCGCCGGCTGGGACGCGGCTTGGCCTGGGGATGGCTCACTTGGGGAACCATCACGCTCACCGGCCTCTATGCCGCCGCCGCCGGCGGCTGGGTTTGGGTCTGGCTGGTTCCCTACTGGCTGTGGACCGGCTATGGCCTGACGCTCAACTACAGCCTCTGGCATCTCAACCAGCCCGCCGCCCCAGCCGCTCACAGCCCGGCGCCCCAGGCTCCGCCCAGCGCCGATACCGCCCTTGGGCCCCAACCGGCGGGCGAGCCCGAGGCCCCGCCAGCCGATGGAACGCCCAAGGAGTGAGCGGTTATCCTAAGGGGCATGAGGCTGATCCGATGTCGCCTGTAACTGCTCCCATCTACCTCGACTACCACGCCACCACGCCGCTCGACCCCCGCGTGCTGCGCGCCATGGAGCCCTACCTCACCACCCAGTT
>JBQCEU010000013.1:0-10531 GCA_051959955.1 Terriglobales bacterium
GTCTTGCCGCTGCCGTTGGGGCCCAGGAAACCGTAAACGGCGCCGGTGGGGACGGTGAGCGAGAGGTTCTCGACCGCACGAACTTCGCCGTAGGACTTGCTGATGGATTGGCAAAGGATGGCGGGGGAAGATGAAACTGTCATACGTCTTCGCCATAATAGGTCAGGGATGTGACTGTTGCAACAGGTTGAAGCGGCGACCGTAGCCGGTAAGTTCCAAATAGCCTTCGCCGCCGGAGGAGACCGAGACGGCGCCTTCCCAGTAGTTGACGCCGATGGCGGGGTCGCGGACCTCCTGGTCATCGAGCAGCGGCTGGATTTCGAATTGCAGGCCGAGGCGGGGGATGGCGACGCGCCAGGCGACCGGGTAGGCGTGCCAGTAGCGGAGCGGGGTGAGGGTGAAGTCGGTAGCGGTGAGGGATTGCTGGGGGCCGCGCTTGGGGCGCCAGGTGCCGGCGGAGTGGGCGTCGCGCGCGCCGTTGGCGAGGCGAAGATTGAAGAGCATGAGATCGCCTTGCGGCAGATGCAGGCCCATCCAGTCCCAGCCCTGCTGATTGGCTGCAAGCTGATTCGTGGCGAACTCGTGGTCCATCCAGGTTTCGCCGGTCACGGGAATCTGGAAGACAGTTCCGTGCACCGCAATGCTGGGAAATGAGTAGTAGTAGGATGCCTGGCCGGGAGCGGGGCCCTTGGGGCTGTAGCCGTGGGCGCCGTTCAACATGCGGGGGCCGGGGGTGAGATCCAGATCGAGGTGCATGTCGGCCCAGGCGGCGTGGAGGTGGCGGGGGCCGGAGGCGTCGAAATCGGCCTGCCAGTTTTCGTTGAAGAGCTCGAAGCCAGAGGGCGTTTGCTTGATGCCTGCCTGCTGCCAGTTGCCGCGGCGGGCGCGGGTGTGGAGCAGGAAGCGCTTGCCGGCGGCGTCGGTGATGGTGAAGTGGGTGAAGTAGAGTTGGCGGTCGAGCGGGGTGCCGGGCGCCGGGGAGATGCGGAAGAAGGTCAGCTCGAAGCCGTAGCGCTGACCGGAGGTGGCGTGCAGATTGCCGGTGAAGTACCACCATTCGGTGGAGAAATCGGGGTGGGCGGAGTCGTCTTGAGGAAAATGCCAGTGATATCCAGGCACGGCGATGCGGAAGGCCGGTGCGGCGGCGAGGAGCAGCAGGCCGAGAAGCATGGCGCAGCATTGATAGGCGCGGGATCCCGAGTGGCTGCGCCACTCGACCCGCTTGACGCTCGACCGGGCCGGGGGCCCGGCCGGGTCCGCGCCTCGTAGTTGGCCGGGGGCGCGAACGAGCCGCCGGCTCGTTTGCCCACTGCGTGAATTTCGCAGCCTTCCGCGCGACTTGACCCACAGTGCCCACGGCGCGGCCCCCGGGTGCGGCATCATTCGGCCTCCAGGGCGGTGGGGGTGGCGTGGCGGCGGGCGGCGCGGGCGGGCAGGGCTGCCGCGGCCACTGTAGCCAGCCAGACGGCCGCCGAGGCGGCGATGAGGAAGGCCACGGGGGGATGCATCTGGATCGTCCAGCCGAAGGACTGGACATTGATGACGCGCACCAGGATGTACGCCAGGGCCATGGCCATTCCCCAGCCGATGGCGAGGGCGAGGAGCGCGACCACGCCGGCTTCGGCCAGCAGCAGGCGGCGGATCTGCGTGCGGGTGGCGCCGAGGAAGCGGAGGATGGCGAACTCGCGGGCGCGTTCCAGTACCACGGCCAGCAGCGTATTGCCCACGCCGAGGATGGCGACCAGGAGGGTGATGACCTCCAGGGCGTAGGTAATGCGGAAGGTTTGATCGAAGACGCCGAGCGCCTGGCGGCGCAGGGTGGCGTTGTCGAGAAAGGTCAGCGCCCCGGGCAGGTGCTGTTCCAATTGAAGATGCAGCAGGGCTGGAGTCGTGCCCGGCGCGGCATCGAAGCCGAGTTCGGTGGCGGTGGGCGGGCCGAATCCGCGGGTGAAGGTGTCGCGGTCGAGGGTGAGCAGGCCGCGGTCGCTGGAGTAATCGTAGAAGACGCCGGAGATAGTGAGCGGGAGAGGGCCGTGGGGAGTTTCCAGCCTGAAGCCATCGCCGGGCCACAGGCCGAAGCGACGGGCGAAGGGTTCGGAGACGATCGCCGGCCCGGGGCCGCCGGCCAGGAAGCGGTACCGGGGGAGCGCCGCGCTGCCGGCGAGCGACCAGCGGGTGTTGATGGTGATGGGCTGTTGGCGGAACGCCCAGGGCTGGGTGTGGCTGGCGGCCACCGACTGGGCGCCGGGGACGGATACGGCGGCGGCCAGGACGGCGGCGGGGAGAGGGACGGGGTGGTTGCGCTCCCAGTCGGCGGCCTGAACGAAGACGTCGTTCTGCAACTGCTGCGCCAGCCACAGGTTGACCGTCTGGCGGAAGCTGCCGACCATGATCGCCACGCCCAGCATGACGCCGATGGCGGTAGCCACGGCGATGACCAGGATGGCGGTGCGGCGCAGCGCGCCGGCGAGCGCGGCGGTGGCGAGGCCGGCGAGCGGATGGTTACGACGAAGCAGAGCGGAGCGGAGAGGTGGGAGGACGCGGGCCAGTATCCAGGGGGTGAGAGCGGCCCAGGCGAGGACGGCGGCGAGCGCGGCGGCGAAGCCGAACCAGGGCTGATGGTGGATGGCGGGCAGCCGGGCGAAGAGGACGGTGGCGCCGGCGAGGACGAGCGCGGCGGGCCATCCCCAGACGGCACGGGCGCGGACGGCGGCTTCGGCGGCGCCGGGACGCAGGATGGAGGCGGGGCGCAGGCCCGCGGCTTGCCGGGCCGGGGCCCAGGCGGCGAGCAGGCCGGCGGCGAGAGCCAGGCCGAGGCCCCAGAGCCAGTCGGCGGGGACAAGCTGCGCGGCCGGCCGGGCGGTGGTGGCGCCCGGAACATAGAGGCTGGCGACGGTGCGCTGGACCAGAGTCAGGGCGCGGGCGGCGATGAGCCAGCCGAAGAGAACGCCGAGCGCGCCGCCGGCGAGCGCCAGGGCCGCGCCTTCGGCGAGGAAAAGGCGCAGCAGGCTGCGGCGGGTGGCACCCAGGGCGCGGAGGGTGGCGATGGCCTGGCGGCGGCGCACGACGGAGATGGAGACGGTGTTGTAGATGAGGAAGAGACCCACGAGGAGCGCGACGTAGCTGAGCGCCGCCAGGTTGGCGCGGAAGGCGGCCAGCATGGCCGCCTGGTTTTCGACGTGGGCGGCGGGAGGCGCCGCCGTGTCGGCGGCGGGGAGCGCGCGCCGCAGGCGCGCGAGGGTGCGCGCCAGGCGCGCTGGGGGCGCGGCTTGGGGGCCGCCGCCGGGGCTGCGGGCGACGAGGACGCGGAGGCCGTCGAAAGACGGGGGCTGGCCGGGTTCGAAGGCGGCGAGAGCAGTGGGGAGATCGAGAAGGGCGAAGTCGCCGGGCGGCGCCGAGCCGATGGTAAAGGTACGCAGGCGTCCGGAGAGGGCGAGGGTGAGGGGGGCGCCGGGGTGGAGGGCGTGGCGGGTGAGATAGTCCGCGGGGACGAGCAGCAGGGGGCGCGACGCATCGGCGGCGGGGCGGGGCGAGAGCGCGATGCCGCGTTGGGCGGCTTCCGCCACCAGGTCGAGACCCAGGATATCGAGCGCGTCGTGATGGGCGGGGTCGTAGGCGCGACGGTTCAGGTAGGGAAGGATTTCGGCCTCGGCATTGATGGGGAATAGCCGCGGGAGCAGGGTTGCCGGAATCGGGGCGGGACCGGTGACGAGCAGATCGGCGCCGTTGGCGAGGGACGCGGTGGTCGAGGCGAACGAAGAGACGGCGGCGCGGTTGGCGATGCGGATGGCGATCACCACCGCCACCCCGAGGGCGATGGCGGCAAGGCTGAGCAGGGTGCGGCCCCAGTCGCGGCGCAGAGGGCGAGCAATCAGCGCCCGGAAGAACATACTAGGCTTCTTTTGGCGCGGGCCCCTGCGCGGCTGCGCCGCGCGCCCCGCTTTTCATTGATAGGTTTGCCGGGGGCGCGAACGAGCCACCGGCTCGTTCGCCCACTGCGTGAATTTCGCAGCCTCCCGCGCCGACTTGGCCCACAGTGCCAACGGCGCGGCCCCCGCGTATGGACCGCCGACAACCCGACGCCGGGGCCCCATCGCCCCGGCGCCGCATCTCCAGAAGGGGTGCCCGTGTCATGATGTCGCCTCCGAGGCGAGCACGCCGTCGCTCAGTTGCAGCGTGCGATCGGCGTGGCGGGCGGCGTCGGGGTTGTGGGTGACCAGCACCACCGCGCTTCCCTGCTCGCGGCTGAGCTGGTGAAGCAGGTCAATGACCGAGGCGGCGGCGTGGGTGTCGAGATTGCCGGTGGGTTCGTCGGCGAGCACCAGGCGGGGGGAATGGATGAGGGCGCGGGCCACGGCGACGCGCTGGGCCTCGCCGCCGGAGAGTTGGTTGGGAAACGAGCGGAGTTTATCGGCGAGGCCGACGCGGGCGGAGGCGGCGGCCACGCGCTCGCGCGCGCCGGGGGAGGCGCCAGCCAGCCAGAGGGGAACGGCGATGTTTTCGGCGACGGTGAGAGTGGGCAACAGATGGAAGGCCTGGAAGACAAAGCCGAGGATGCGGCGGCGGAGAAGAGTGAGGGCGTCGTCGGTGAGCGCGGCAGTGTTGTGCCCGTCGAGGTAGACGGCGCCGGTTGTGGGCAGATCCATGCCGCCGAGGAGGTTGAGCAGGGTGGTCTTGCCGCCGCCGCTGCGGCCCATGATGGCCACGAACTCGCCGGGGGCGACGGCGAGCGTAACCGAGCGCAGGGCGGCGGTGGCCGCCGGTCCGGAGCCGTAGCGCTTGCTGACGGCTTCGGCGCGGACCACCGCCGCGGGCTGCGCTTCAGTGCTTGCCACAGAGACTGGACTTGAGCTGCTCAAACTGCGGGGAATCGTCGCGGTAGGGAGGATGCGAGCCCAGCCTGGGGATCTCGGCCTCGATGGCGGCGCGGCGATTGCCGGGGTTGGGGTGGTCGGAGAGGAATTGAAGGGATTGGCTGCCGCCCTGGGCTTCGAGGGTTTCGAAGAACTGCGCCATCTGGCGGGGGTCGTAGCCGGAGGCGTTCATCACCTGGGCGCCCAAGGCGTCGGCCTGGCTCTCCATGTCGCGCGAGTACTTCAGGAAGACGCCACCAACCACCATCTGGGCGCCGAGCTGGGCGATCTGGGCGGCGGTGCCGCTGCCGGTGACGCCGCCGAGAATCGCCAGCGGAACCTGGGCGAGCTGCTGCTTGGAGGCGATGGAGGTGGAGTGGCGGAGGGCGACGTGGGATTCCTCATGCGCCACCACGCCGGCCAGCTGGGCCTCGTTGGAAGCGGCACAGACCGCGCCCACGTTGACGAAGACCGGACCGCCGGGAAGGGCGAAGGCGTTGATCTCCTTCTGATTGACGAATTGGAAGGTGTAGGGGAACTGGGGACCGGGCATGTGCTGCGCCAACTTGCCGCCGAGCTGGGTGAGGTACTGGGTGGCACGGGAGTTGTGCAGGATGGGGAGCTGCTTTTCGGCCTGCGCGGCGGCCTGCTTGCCCACCTCGACGTCGGTCTGCGGCGAGTACATGTTCCAGGGCGGATTGTAGTAGCTGGCGCCGCCGTTGGGCGCCTGACGGGAGGCCTGCGGCGGGCTCACGTTCGCCTGACAGGCGGCCATGCCGAGAATGGCCAACAAGCAGCCGCAAAGCCGGAGGTGGCATAAGGCCATAGCCTTATTTTAGATGAGGCCCGCGGGGTAAGCGGAGCGGGGTCAAAGGGCCCAGCGGAGCAATTGGGCGCCTGCCGTGTAACCGGCACCGACGGCGGCGAGGAGGACGAGGGCGTTGGGGTGGAGGAGGCCCTGGTCCTGGGCGTCCTTCATCGCCAGCGGGATGGTGGCGGCGGTGGTGTTGCCGTATTTGTTGATGTTGACCAGGACCTTCTTCGGGTCAAGGCCGAGGCGCTCGCCGGTGGACTGGATGATGCGCAGGTTGGCCTGGTGGGGGATGAAGCAGTCGAGGTCGGCGGCGGTGTAGCCGTTGCGCTCGAGCACCGTCTGGCAGATCTCCAACATCTTGAGGACGGCGTACTTGAACACCGATTGCCCTTCCTGATGCACGAAATGCTCGCGGTGGGCGACGGTTTCGAAGCTGGCCGGGCGGCGGCTGCCGCCGGCGGGCATGTAGAGGCTGGTGCCGCCCATGCCCTCGATCTGGTGATGGAAGTCGAGCAGGCCGTAGGATTCGTCGGCCGCGGCGGGCTCCAGCAGCACCGCGCCGGCGCCGTCGCCGAAGAGAACGCAGGTGGCGCGGTCGGTGTAGTCAATGATGCTGGTCATGGTGTCGGCGCCGATGACCAGGACGCGCTTGTGGGTTCCGGCGGCAATGAAGCTGGCGCCGGTGGCAAGGGCATAGAGAAAACCACTGCAGGCGGCCAGCAGGTCGAAGCCCCAACAGTGCGGCACGCCCAGCTTGTGCTGCACCAGACAGGCGGTCGAGGGAAAAAGCATGTCGGGGGTGACGGTGGCGAGGATGATGGCTTCGATGCTGGAGGGGTCGGGATCGCCGGAGGAGGTGACCAGGCCGCGGTGCAAAAGACAGTCGCGGGCGGCCTCGACCGCCATGTCGCTGGTGGCCATGCCGGGCGTGACGCGGTGGCGTTCGGAGATGCCGGTACGGGTGAGTATCCACTCGTTGCTGGTTTCCACCAGCTTCTCCAAGTCGGCGTTGGTGAGCAGGCGGGGGGGCACGTAGGTGCCGAGAGCGGTGATTTTGGCGCGGACAGGAGGGTTCATGGAGAGTGGAAGTAAGTTAACCATTGTAGGGCGGGGGAACGGGCGTGGCCAGTGATAAAATGAAGGCTCAAGCTTCGGGCCGCACGCAAGCTCCGCCCGTGAACCCCGCCAGGTCCGGAAGGAAGCAACGGTAACGGGACTGGACTGTGCAGTGCGAATCCCGAAGCTTGAGCATTTATTGGCGCGGGCCCCTGCCGGCTACGCCGGCATCCCGCTTTTCCCGCACCGTCAGCGGCGCAGCGTCGGGGGCCGCGCGCGCGGGGGAGGCAGGCGCGGGGACGGGAGCCGCGGGCGTTTAGAATAAGCACACCATGCCGCCGGTTATTGCACGCCGCTACAGGCCGCAAAGTTTTGAGGATGTCATCGGGCAGGATGCCATTGTGCGCACCCTGCGCCATGCCATCGCCCAGGGGCGGCTGGCGCATGGCTACATCTTCAGCGGTCATCGCGGCATCGGCAAGACCACGGTGGCGCGGGTGCTGGCCAAGTGTCTGAACTGCCGGGCGTTCGAGGGGCCGACGGCCACGCCCTGCGGGGAGTGCGAGAGCTGCCGCGAGATCCGCGACGGCAATGCCGTGGATGTGCTCGAAATTGACGCCGCCAGCAACCGCGGCATTGACGAGATCCGGGCGCTGCGCGAGCAGGTGCGCTACCGGCCGGCGCGCGACCGGTACAAGTTTTTCATCCTGGATGAAGCCCACCAGCTTACCGGCGACGCCTTCAACGCGCTGCTGAAGACGCTGGAAGAGCCGCCGGAGTGGGCGGTGTTCGTGCTGGCCACCACGGAACCGGAGGCACTGCCGGCCACCATCCGCAGCCGCTGCCAGCACTTTGCCTTTCGGGCGGTTCCCTTCCCCCTGCTGGTGGCCCGCTTGCAGCAGATTTGCGCGGCGGAGAAGATTGCCGCGGAAGCGGAGGCGCTGGAGCTGATTGCCGAGGCAGGCGAGGGTTCGGTGCGCGATGCCCTGTCGCTGCTCGATCAGGCCATCACCCACGCCGACCTGAACGAAGGCATGACGGCGGAGTCAGTGCGGGCGCTGCTGGGGCGGGTGTCGAGCGGGCGGATTCGGGAACTGCTGGAGTGCGTGCAGCGCGACGACGCAAAAGGATTGCTGACGGCGGCGGACGGGCTGCTGGCGGCGGGCGTGGGGCCGGCGCAGATCTGCGGGCAGCTCACCCAGGCGGTGCGCAACGCGCTGGTGGCGCGGGTGGACGAGAAGCTGCGGGAAGGCCCCGAGGCCGAGCGCGCCGCGGCGCACGACGTGGCGGGGTGGTTCGGAGAGGAAGAGCTGGCGCGGTTCATGCAGATTTTGCTGCGGGCGGCGGGCGACCTGCGGCACGGGCAGCAGCAGCGGCTGCATCTCGAGCTGGCGCTGGTGAAGCTGCTGCAGGCGCGGCGGCTGACGGGAGTGGAGGCGGTCCTTGCGGCCCTGGAAGAGGGTTCAGGGGTTAGGGGTGAGGGGTTAGGGAACGAGGGGTCAGGGGTTAGGGGTGAGGGGTTAGGGAGTGCGGGGAAGACGGAGAGGGTGGTGGAGGCGCCGGGGGGAGTTGGGACGGGGAAGACGGAGAGGGTGGTGGAGGCGCACCAGGCGGAGACGGGAAAGGGCGAGGCGCCGGCCAGGGAGGCGGCGGCGGGCGATCCGGGGGAGGCGACGGGGGCGGTACGGCGGGCTTTGGAGGGGATGGGGAAGACGGCGTTGCTGACCCTGGCGCTGGGGGCGGAATGGCGGTGGGATGAGAAGGGCGGGCTGGAACTGGTGTATGCAGCGGGCGACGGGCGGGCGGCGATGATGTCGCAGGCTTCGACGCGCAAAGACCTGGGCGCGGCCTGTCTCAAGGCGCTGGGACGGCAGCCGGAGATTACGGTGCGGGCCGACGCCACGGCCGCGCCCAAGGCGGCCGAAGCGGCGGCGGCGCTGCCGGGAAGCGCGGAAGAGAGGGCGGAGCAGCATCCGCTGCTGCGCCGGCTGCGCGAGCAGGTGCCGACGCACGTGCTGCGCACGCGCACGCTGCCGACGGGAGGGCAATGAACATGAACTTTGACCTGGGGCAAATGCAGAACATGCTGGGCCAGGCGCGGCAGAAGTACGACGAGCTGCGGCAGAAATTGGCGCAGACGACGGTGGAGGCCACCGCCGGGGCGGGCATGGTGACGGTGAAGATGAACGGCGAGAAGCAGGTGCTGGAAGTGAAGCTGGATCCCGAGGTGGTGAAGAACGATCCCGAAATGCTGCCGGATCTCATCCGGGCGGCGGTGAACGAGGCCGGGCGCCAGGTGGACGAGGCGGTGAAGCAGGAGATGGGCGGCATGCTGGGCGGGATGTCGCTGCCGGGGCTGTTCTGACATGGACCTCGCGCCTCCCCTGACACGTTTGATTGACGCCCTGCGGCGCCTGCCCGGCATCGGGCAGAAGTCGGCGCAGCGGATCGCCTTTCACCTGATGCGCGGCGAGGAAGCGGCGGCGACGGAACTCGCCGAGGCGGTGCGCGGGGTGAAGGAGCAGTTGCGGTTCTGCCCGGTGTGCAACAACGTCACCGACCGTGAGATGTGCGTGTACTGCGCCGATCCGCAGCGCGATGCGTCGGTGGTGTGCGTGGTCGAGGAGCCGCACAACATCCTGGCGGTGGAGAAGTCGCGGATGTTCCGCGGGCAGTACCATGTGCTGGGCGGAGCCATCGCGCCGCTGGCGGGCGTGGGGCCGGAGCAACTGCAGATTCCCTCCTTGATCGAGCGGCTGCGGGCGCAGCGTCCCGACGGGACACCCGTGGTGCAGGAGATTATTCTGGCCACCGATCCCAACGCCGAGGGCGAGGCCACGGCGCTGTATCTGGCGCGGCTGCTGAAGCCGCTGGGCGTGCGGGTGAGCCGCATCGGCATGGGGATTCCGGTGGGCAGCGAAATCGAGCACGCCGACGAGGTCACCATGACCAAGGCGCTCGAGGGACGGCGGGAACTTTGAGCACGGAAACAAAAAGCGGAAAGACGGTGGGATTCGTCAGCCTCGGGTGCCCGAAGAACCTGGTGGATTCGGAAGTGATGATGGGCATGCTGCAGCAGCAGGGGTGGCAGATCACCCAGGACGCCAGCGCCGCCGATGTGCTGGTGGTCAATACCTGCAGCTTCATCGAGCCGGCGCAGCGGGAATCGGTGGAGACCATCCTGGAGATGGCCGGGCACAAGCAGAACGGGCGGGCGCAGCGGCTGGTGGTGGCGGGCTGCCTGGTGGAGCGGTTCCGGGGCGAGATGCAGAAGGAAATGCCGGAAGTGGACGCGGTGGTGGGGACCAACGAGTTGGAGCAGATCGTGGCCGCCTGCTCGGGCCACGCCGCGCCCGCCACCGCCGCCGCCGCGGGCAGTTCGCTGCTGCCGGTGCTGCCGGCGGATTTTTTTGATCCGCGGCCGGCGGCGCCCTATCTGTATGACGACCTGACACCGCGGCTGCGGGCCACGCCCCGGCACTCGGCCTACGTCAAGATCGCCGAGGGCTGCGACCATCCCTGCACGTTTTGCGTGATTCCGCAGTACCGGGGAAAGTTTCGCAGCCGGCGGTTCGAGTCGGTGGCGGCGGAGACGGCGCGGCTGGCGCGGGAAGGGGCGCGCGAGCTGGTGCTCATCGGCCAGGACACCACCTGCTACGGTGACGATCTGGGATTGAAGCACGGGCTGGCGTCGCTGCTCCAGAGGCTGGCGCAGGTGGCGGAAGAGAGCGGCACGCTGGAGTGGATCCGCACCCTGTATTTTTATCCCAACCGGGTGCATCCGGAGCTTCTGGACACCATCGCCGCC
>JBQCEU010000014.1:0-12729 GCA_051959955.1 Terriglobales bacterium
TTCGGCCAGAGCGGGGTGAAGGTGAAGACGCGGCTGCGGCCGTCGTATTTCCAGTTCACCGAACCCAGCGCGGAGCTCGATGTGGGCTGCATTTTCTGCGCGGGCGCGGGCTGCCGGACCTGCAAGCAGAGCGGCTGGATCGAGGTGCTGGGCTGCGGCATGGTGGATCCGGCGGTGTTCGGGTTTGTGCACTACGACGCCGAGCGGTACACGGGCTTTGCCTTCGGCATGGGGATCGAGCGGCTGGCGATGCTGCGCTACGGGATTGACGACATCCAGCGCTTCTACTCGGGCGATCTGCGCTTCCTGGAGCAGTTCCGATGAAGGCGCTCGTGAGCTGGCTGCGGGAGTTCACCGAGATCCGCGGCACGTCCGCCGAGCTGGCCGAACGCTGGTCGCTGGCGGGGCTGGCGGTGGAGCAGATCGCGGGCGACGTGGCGGAGTTCGACCTGACGTCGAACCGCGGCGACTGCCTCAGCCACTTCGGGCTGGCGCGCGAAATCGCGGCCATCGCCGGCGGCGCGGCCCTGCGGCCGGCGGAGCGCACCGCGCTGCCACAGCAGGCGGCGGGCGCGGCGGTGCAGATACTGGCGCCGGAAGCGTGTGGGATTTATTGCGCGCTGCGGATGGAGGCGGTGCGGGTGGCAGCGAGCGCGCCGGCGATCGCCGCCCGGCTGGAAGGACTGGGGCAGCGGCCCATCAACAACATCGCCGACTGGACCAACTATGTGCTGTGGGAGATGGGGCAGCCGACGCACGCCTTCGATTTCGACCGGCTGCGGGGCGGGCGCATCGAGGTGCGGTGGGCGCGGGCGGGCGAGCGGCTGACCACGCTTGACGGCGTGGAGCGCACGCTGGCGGCCGACGACCTGGTGATCGCCGACGCCGAGCGGCCGGTGGCGCTGGCGGGGGTGATGGGCGGGGCGGAGACGGCGATCTCGGCGGCCACGAAGACGGTGCTGCTGGAGAGCGCGTGGTTCGACGCGCAGGCGGTGCGGCGGGCGGCGCGGCGGCATGGGCTGAATACCGACGCCAGCTACCGGTTTGAGCGCGGCGCCGATCCGGCGGCGGCGCCGGCGGCGGCAGAGCGGATCGCCCGGCTGGCGTGGCAGGCGGCGCAGCCGGCAAATGCGCTGCTGGTGACCGAGGGGAAGCTGCCCGAGCGCCCGGCCATCGCATTGCGAACGGCGGCGATCGCGCGCCTTCTGGGCAAGGAGCTGAGCGCGGACGAGTGCGGGCGCATGCTGACGGCGCTGGGATGCGAGCGGACGGGCGACGGCTGGCGGGCGCCGAGCTGGCGGCATGACCTGACGCGGGAGATTGACCTGATCGAGGAACTGGCGCGGCTGCACGGCTACCAGCACTTCCCTGCCCGGCTGCCGCATTTCCAGGGGACGGCGCAACCGCTGGGCGAAGCCCGGCTGCGCGACAAGGTGCGGCAGCAGTTGCGCGGGCGCGGGTTTGCCGAGACGGTGACGATCAGCTTCGCCGCCGAGAGCGAGTGCGCGCGGTTTGCGCCGGAGCGGAAGCCGGTGCGCGTGACCAACCCGCTGAGCGCGGAGGCGGCGATTCTGCGCACCTCGAGCCTGCCGGCGATGCGCGAGCAGTTGCAGTACAACCTCAACCATGGGATGAGCGCGCCGCGGCTGTTCGAGATCGGCAAGCTGTATGAATGGAACGGGGCCGCGCCCGGCGAGCGCTGGGTGCTGACGCTGGGGGCGGCGGATCCCGGGCTCGATTATCGCCAATGGCGGGGCGAGGTGGAGGCGGTGCTGGGGATCTTCGACGTGCCGGAGTACGCGGCCGAGGACGCCTCGGATGAGCGGCTCGATCCCGGCGTGCGGCTGGGCGGGTGGGCCTGGCTGGGCCAACACCAGCCCGACGGCCTGTGGCTGGCCGAGATTGCGCTGGACCGGCTGTATGCGGCCGGGGCGCGGCCGATTCGCTATGCACCGCCGCCGCGGTATCCGGCCAGCGAGCGGGATTTTTCGTTCGTCTTTGCCGATGCGGTGACCTGGGCGCAAGTCGAGCAGGCGCTGACCGCGCCGGCGATCGCCAACCTGACCCGCCTCGCCCCCGCCGAAATATTCCGCGGCGGGGCGGTGGGCGAGGGTCATTACAGCCTGCTGGTGCGGGCGCGGTTTCAGAGCCGGGAGCGGACGCTGCGGGAAGAGGAAGTGCAGGCCGGGGCGGAGGAGATCGTGCGCCGGCTGCGCGGCCTGGGCGGAAGGCAGCGATAACCGGCCCCGGGCTCTTACGGTTGTAGGATAATCAGGACATGAAGCTGTCAAGCTGTTGCTGGATCGCCGGCGGGGTGCTGCTGGCGACCTCTTCCTCGTGGGCGCAGACGCAGGCCAAGCCGCCCGCGGCTCCCACCGCCAAGGCCGCCCCGGCCGCGCCGGCGGGCGAAGCGGTGGCCGCGCCGCCGCCCAAGACCACCATCGTCGAGCAGATCGTGGCGCGGGTGAATGACAAGATCATCACCACCAGCGACTACGAGCAGGCGGAGAAGGACCGCATCACCGGCTTGCAGCAGCAGGCGCAGCAGGCCGGGCAGACGCTGAACCCGGACGATATTGCCAAGGCCAAAAAGCAGCTTCTGGCGACGCTGATTGACAACCAGCTTCTGGTGCAGCGGGCGCAGTCGCTGGGCATCAGCGCGGAGACGGACACGGTACTGCAGCTCGACCAACTGCGCAAGGAGAACCATCTGGCCACGATGGAGGACCTGCAGAAGGCGGTGGAGGCGCAGGGGGAGAACTACGAGGATTACGAGCAGTCGGTGAAGAACGGAATTCTGGAGCAGAAGGTGATCGAGCAGGACGTGGCGCCGCGCATCTCGGCGGCCACGCCGCAGGAGGGGGCGGCGTACTACAACGCCCACAAGTCGGAGTTCGTGCGGCCGGACGAGGTGGGGCTGAGCGAGATCCTCATTCAGACCACCGGCAAGCCGGAGGCGGAGCAGAAGCGGCTCAAGGATCTGGCCGACCAGGTGCAGCAGCGGGCGGCGGCGGGCGAGGATTTCGCCAAGCTGGCGCAGCGCTACTCCAACGCCTCGTCGGGGCCGCAGGGGGGCGACATCGGCTTTGAACAGAAGGACCAGTTGGAGGCCAAGCTGGCGAAGATTCTGTTTGCGCTGCCGGTGGGCGGCGTGGCGCCGGTGCAGAAGGTGGACAACGGCTATCTGATCCTAAAAGTCACGGCGGTGCACCATGCCGGGCAGGAGACGCTGGACGAGGCCAAGAACGAGATCAGCTACCGCATGTATCAGCAGAAGCTGCAGCCGGAGCTGGAACAGTATTTGAACAACCTGCGGCGCGACGCCTACATTACCGTGAAGCCGGGCTATGTGGACGCGGGGGCGTCGGCCGACAACTCGCAGGTGGACCTGACCAAGTTCCAGCGGGTGCTGCCGAGCGATCTGCCCAAACCCACCGACAAGCCCAAAAGCGGCGGATTTGGCGTGAACGGCGGCGGCGGGCAGTGAGCGGCATGAGTGACGTGGCCAAGACCGCCTACGTCGCCGACCTGACGCCCGAGACGACGGTGACCAGCGCCTTTCTGGTGCTCCACAAGGAAGTGAAGCAGCGCAAGGAGGGGGGCGGGGCGTATCTGGACCTGCTGCTGGGCGACCGCACCGGCCAGATCAAGGCGGTGATGTGGGACAACGTGGAGGCGGTGGCGGAGACGTTCGAGGCGGACGACTTCCTCAAGGTGCGGGGCAGCGTCTCGACCTACCGCGACAAGCCGCAGTTGAAGCTGGACCGCATCCGGCGGCTGGAGGAGCAGGAGGTGGATCTGGCCGACTATCTGCCCACCACGACGGCCGATGTGGGGGCGATGTGGCGGGAGCTGGAGGGGCGGATTGCGGGGATGCGGAACCCGCACCTGAAGGCGCTGCTGGAGGCCATCTTCGGTGACCCGGAGATTGCGGCGCAGTTCCGCAAGGCGCCGGCGGCGAAGGTGCTGCACCATGCCTACCTGGGCGGGCTGCTGGAGCATGTCACCTCGCTGGCGCGGCTGGCCGAGCTGGCGGCCGGGCATTACGACTTCATTGACCGCGACCTGCTGCTGACCGGCGTGCTGCTGCACGACCTGGGCAAGATCGGGGAGCTGCGCTACGAGCGCAGCTTCAGCTATACCACGCCCGGGCAACTGCTGGGGCACATGGTGATGGTGCTGCGGACGCTGCACCAGAAGCTGGCCGCGCTGCCGGGGTTTCCGCCGGAGCTGGCGGTGATGGTGGAGCACCTGATCATCAGCCATCACGGCAAGTACGAGTTCGGCTCGCCCAAGCTGCCGATGTTTCCCGAGGCTTTGCTGCTGCACCAGTTGGACGACATGGATTCGAAGATGCAGGCCATGATCACGCAACTGCGGAGCGAGGCGCCGGGGGCGGTGCGCGACTGGACCAGCTACAACCGTTCGCTGGAGCGGCCGCTGCTGCGGCGCGAGGAGTACTGGCCGGGCGGCGGCACGGCGGATGCGCAGCAGGCGGGGAAGCCGTGAGGTCGCGCTCGGGCGGCGAGCTGCCGCAACTTGAGCTGGAGTGCCTGGCGGCGCTGTGGGAGATGGAGGCGGCGCCGGTGGCGGCGGTGCACGCGCGGCTGGCGGCGCGGGGACGGCCGCTGGCCTATACCACCGTGCTGACCGTGCTCGACCGGCTGCGGCGCAAGCAGGCGGTGGAGCGGGAGCGGAAGGGGCGGGCGTATGTGTACGCGCCGCGGATCAGCCGCGAGGAGATGCGGCAGCGGGCGGTGGAGCGGCTGGTGGCCAACTACTTTGCGTCGCGGCGGGAGCTGGAGGAGTACCTGCGCGGCGAGGGGCGGACGGCGGCCGCGCCGCCCTCCGCTCCCGAGCCGGCGAACGAACCGGTGTTGCTGGATTGAGGACCGGGTTCAGGGGTCAGGCGGCGGCGGATTTGGCCTCCGCCGACTTGCCGGCGAGCGTGGCGGCGGTGATGCCGGCGGCCACCAGGGTGACCAGGTCAATGAGGATGAACTCGCAGGGAATGCGGCGGCCGATGGGCAAGCTCGACGCCAGCCCGAGCACCCAGGGCACACTGGCCAGCAGGGTCGCCCACAGGCCGAAGCGAATGCCTTCGGCCGCACCGCGACCGGTGTAGCCCTGCAGAAAGATGTAGGTGAACGCCAGACTGGCGGCGAAGGCGGCCACCAGGGGACCGGCCCAGGCAGCCGACGTCATTTGCAGCCGCCAGGGAACAAGACCGTTGGCCTGCAAGCTGGAACGGGTCAGCATGTGACCGACAGTTTCCAGCACGAAGGTGACGATGAAGACCGCCAACCAGACACGGCCGAAGTTTTTGTGGCGCATGGATTCCTCCTTGGGGACCCGTGAGGGTCGCAAACGGCTGTATTCTGCTCCCGTGCGCAACGGGATGCAAGGCGGGCGCGGGGCCGGCCCGGGCGAGTTGTGGGCGGGGCTGGGGGCGGCGGCGCTGTCGGGCGGCGCGCTGGGGGCGATCTTCCCTAGCCTGGGATGGGATTGGCTGGCCTGGGTGGCGCTGGTGCCGCTGTGGATGGCCATCGCCCGCGCGGGGAGCGCCGGGCGGGCGTTGCTGTACGGTTATGTCACCGGAGTGATTTTTTTCGGCCTGAGCTGCCCCTGGATTCAGACGACGATTGCGCACTATGGCGGGCTGAGCCCGGGGATGGCGGCGATAGTTTTTGGGCTGTTCCTGCTGCTGATGGGCAGCTACGTGGCGCTGTTCGGCTGGCTGGGGTATGCCCTGGGGCGGGGGCTGGGCCACCGTTTGCTGCCGCTGCCGTTTCTGTGGGTGGCCATCGAACTGCTGCGCACCTATACGCCCATGGGCGGGTTTCCCTGGAACCTGCTGGGGTATTCGCAGTACGAGCACGCCGGCTTCATGCTGGTGGCGCCGGTGGCGGGCGTGTACGGCGCCAGCCTGCTGCTGGCGCTGGCCAACACCTTCCTGGCAGCGCTGCTGTTGCGCGCCTTTGGCGGGAGGGAGCGGTGGCCGGGGCGGCTGGATGCCTGGCTGGGGGTGGGGCTGGGGCTGATTCTGGCCTACGCCACCCTGCCCTACCACCCGCCGCCCAACACCGACCACGACCTGCACGCGCGGCTGGTGCAGCCGGATACCCCGCTCACCGGGAGCTGGGACAACGCGCGGCTGGAGGCGTTTCTGCAGGAGCAACCGAAATTGTCCGTCCCGCGGCAGCCGCAGCCGAGGCTCGACCTGGTGCTGTGGCCGGAGCAGCCGGCGCCGATTGACTATGCCCTGCAGCCGAGCTTCCAGGCGGCGACGGCGCAGTTGACTTCAGCCACGCAGGCGGCGTTCCTGTTTGACCAGGTGACGTATCCGTTGAGTCGGGCGGGCGAGCTGGAGGTGCAACAGCCGCGCAACTCGGCGCAGCTCATCCATGCCGACGGGACCACGGGCAGCCGCTACGACAAGATGCACCTGGTGCCGTTCGGCGAGTACGTGCCGCTGCCGGCGTGGCTGCGGAAGCTGGGCGGGGTGGGCAAGCTGGTCGAGGGCGTGGGGGATTTCGTGCCGGGACGGGAGCAGACGCTGTTCGAGGTGCGAGGGCACCGTTTGGCGGCGCTGATCTGCTACGAGTCCATCTTTCCCGGGCTCTCGCGCCAGGCCGTGCGGCATGGGGCGGAGTGGCTGGTGAACCTTTCCGATGACGCCTGGTATGGCCGCTCCTCGGCCGGGGCGCAAGGGCTGATGATGGCGCAGGTGCGGGCGATGGAGAACCGGCGGTGGCTGCTGCGCGACACCAACGACGGCTACACCGCCGTGGTGGATCCCTATGGCCGGATCACGGCCGAGCTGCCGCGCTTTCAGGCCGGAGCGCTGACGGCGGGATTTGAGCCGCGCACGGCACTGACCTTCTACACCCGGCACGGCGACTGGTGCGCGTATCTCTGCTGCGTGCTGGCGGGGGTGATGGGGCTGGGAGCGGCGGTGCTTGGCAGGCACCGCCTGTCCTAGCGACCGGCCGGCGGGCTGGGGTGGTTACGGCCGACGATAGGCAGAAGTCCCTCCCCGGCGCCGCGATATGATGGACTGGCATGGATTTGGACGAGCTGCAACGCGAACGGCAGGCACTGGCGGAGAAGATCCACGACGTACGGGTGTATCTTTGACCCGCCGGGACTGAAGCGGCAGTTGGCGGAACTCGACACGCAGACGGCCGAACCCGGGTTTTGGAACGATGCGGCGCGGTCGCAGACCGTGAATCGGGCGCGCAAGCGGCTGCAGGAGCTGCTCGACGACGACACGGCCATGGCGCGGGGGCTGGAGGATCTGGAGGCCCTGTTTGAGCTGGCGCAGGAGGGCGAGCCGGTGGAGGGCGAGCTGCGGCGCGAGCTGGACGGCTTGCGCACGCGGCTGGACGAGATCGAGACGCGGACGCTGCTGGGGGGCGAGAACGACGCCCTCAACGCCATTTTGACCATTCATCCGGGGGCGGGCGGGACCGAGAGCCAGGACTGGGCCGAGATGCTGCTGCGCATGTATTCGCGCTGGGCGGAACGGCACGGCTTTCGGGTGACGGTCAACGACCGGCAGGAGGGCGAGGAGGCGGGGATCAAGAGCGCCACCCTCACCATCGAGGGCGAGTACGCCTACGGGCTGCTGCAGTCGGAGACGGGCGTGCACCGGCTGGTGCGCATTTCGCCGTTTGACCAGGCGAAGCGGCGGCACACCTCCTTTGCCAGCGTGTTCGTGAGCCCGGAGATTGATGACCGCATCGAGATCAACATCCTCGAGGAGGACTTGCGGATTGACACCTTCCGCGCCGGCGGCAAGGGCGGGCAGCATGTCAACATGACCGACTCGGCGGTGCGCATCGTCCACCTGCCGACCAACATCGTGGTGCAGTGCCAGAACGAGCGCAGCCAGCACAAGAACAAGGACATGGCGATGAAGATTCTGCGTTCGCGGCTGTACGAGCACGAGCTGGAGAAGAAGCGGGCGGCGGCGCGCAAGGTGGAGGACAGCAAGCTGGACATTGACTTCGGCAGCCAGATCCGCAGCTACGTGCTGCAGCCCTACCAGATGTGCAAGGACACGCGCACCAAGCTGGAAGTCGGGGATGTGAACCGGGTGCTGGACGGCGACCTGGACGGGCTGCAGCGGGCCTGGCTGGTGGAGCGGCGCAAGGCGCAAGCGGTCGTCACCTAGGCGGCGGCATGATCAGCCGTCAACTCATACTGACGCATCTGGAGGCGGCGCCGGGACAGCGGGCGACGATGAAGCAACTGCTGCGCGTTTTGAACGTGCGGGGGGCGGAGCGGTCGGCGCTGCGGCGGGTGCTGGCGGAGCTGGTGCAGGCGGGGCGGCTGCGCGAGCGGCGGCATGCGTTTGAACTGCAACTCAAGGCACCGGAGCCGCCACGGACGGCACGCGCCACCCCGCTCCGCGCGGCGGCGGGAGGCAGCGAGATCGAAGGCCGGCTGGCGCTGCACCGCGACGGCTACGGGTTTGTGACGCCCGAGCCGCCGCTGGCCTCGGGGGTTGACATCTTCATCCCCCCGGCGGCCACCGGCGGCGCCATGCCCGGCGACCAGGTGAGGGTGCGGGTGGTGCGCGCGGACCGGCCCGGGGCTCGTCTGCAGGGGCAGGTGGTGCAGGTGCTGCGGCGGGCGCACACCACGCTGGTGGGCATCTACCACCGCGATGCACGGGGCGACTACGTGCAGGCGCTTGACGAGCGCGTGCGCGGACGGGTGCGCGTCGCCGGCGCTCCGGCGACGGCCAGCGCCAGCCGCCACCGCGTGGTGGGCGAGCAGGCGGCGCAGCACACGGCGGGCGACCTCGACGAGCTGGTGGTGGAGGTCGAGATCGAGCAGTTCGCCGGCGCGACCGGCGCCGCCAGCGGCCGCGTGGTGGAGGTGCTGGGCCGGCGGGACGACTTCGGCGTGGACGTGGAGATCATCATCCGCAAGCACTACCTGCCGCACCGCTTCCCGCCGGCGGCGCTGGCGGAAGCGGCGGCCGTGCCGGTCGCGCCCACGGATCAGGACCTGGCGGGTCGGCGCGACTTCCGGGCGCTGCCTATCGTGACCATTGACGGCGAGACGGCGCGCGACTTCGACGACGCCGTGCTGGTGCGCCGGCGCGCGGGCGGCGGCTTCGAGCTGCAGGTGCACATCGCCGACGTGGCCCATTATGTGCGGCCGGGCTCGGCGATCGACGCCGAGGCGCGCGCACGCGGCACCTCGGTGTACTTTCCCGACCGCGCCGTGCCGATGCTGCCGCTGGAGCTCTCGACCGGACTGTGCAGCCTGCGGCCGGACGAAGACCGGCTGGTGCTGTCGTGCCTGATGGAGATTGACGGACGCGGACGGATCACCGGCCATGAACTGACGGCGGGGGTGATCCGCTCGGCGGCGCGCATGACCTACACCCAGGTGAACGCCATCCTGGAGGGCGAGGCGGCGCTGCGCGGGCAGTTCGCGCCGCTGGTGGAAGGTTTCGAGGCCATGGCCGAGTTGCAGGGAGTGCTGTATGGCGCCCGCATGCGGCGCGGATCCATTGACTTCGATCTGCCCGAGCCGGAGATCGCCTTCGACGAGTTCGGGCTGATGCGCTCGATCGTGAAGTCGGAGCGCAACCTTGCCCACCGGCTGATCGAGGAGTTCATGCTGGCAGCGGCGGAGACGGTGGCGCGGCACATCGAGGCGGCGGGCTGGGCGTCGGTGTACCGCATTCACGAGCCGCCGGAGGTGAAGAAGGTGGCCGAGTTCGAAGAGGTGGCGGCGGGCTTCGGCCACTCGCTGGGCATTGGGCCGCTCCCCATCGCGCGGCGGCGGGTGGGGGGACGCGTGGTGGAAGTGCCGCAGCCGGGCAAGTTTTCCATCTCGCCGCGGCATTACCAGAAGCTGGCCGAACAGATCGCCGGCAAACCGGAAGAGCGCATGCTGTCGTTCCTGATGCTGCGCTCGCTCAAGCAGGCACGCTACTCGCCGCACAACGCCGGCCACTTCGCGCTGGCGACGGATTGCTACACCCACTTCACCTCACCCATCCGGCGGTATCCCGACCTGCTGGTCCACCGCGTCCTGAAGGCGCTGTTGGCGGGCGTGAAGCCGCCGCCGGAGCTGGCGGCGCCGGAGACGATCGAGCCGCTGACCCGGCGCGCCAGCGAGCAGGAGCGGGCGGCCGACGACGCCGAGCGCGAGCTGATGGAGTGGAAAAAGGTGCGCTTCATGGAAGGACGGGTGGGCGAGGAGTTTCCGGCGCTGATCCTGCACGTGCACCGGGACGGGTTTTTCGTCGAGTTGGAGGACCTGTTCATCGAGGGGCTGGTGCCGGCGGATGCGCTGGACGACGATGCCTACTTCTTCCGCAGCACCACGCATGAATGGGTGGGGGAGCGGACGCGGCGGTGCTACCGGCTGGGGGGAAGGCTCGCGGTGCGGGTGGAGCGGATTGACCCGGTGCGGATGCAGATTCTGTTCGCGCCGGCGGGGACCAAGCCGGCCGCGCCGGCCCGCCGGCGGCGGTAGGGGCCGCCGCGACCGGCGCCGTCCTATTCCAGTGCATATATAAGTTGTGTGATATTCTTGGGCAGTTTGTTTGTTGCTCCAAGGAGGATCCCGTATGCGCACGGCAACCCTCGGCCGCGCCCGGCTGGCCGCGGCGCTTCTGGCCGGCGTTTCGCTGGCGCTGACGGCCCCGGCGGCCGCGCAGGATACCGAAACCGCGGCGGCGCCGCAGGCGGCGGCCAGGACGCTGACCGTATCCGGCTGCCTGGCCAAAACCGACGAAGGCAGCTTTCACCTGACGGCGGAGAGCGGGCACTTTCTGCTGACCGCGGCCAGTGAAGACGTGAACCTGGCGGCGCACGACGGCCACCAGGTCGAGGTGACGGGCACACCGGGCGAGGTGGATGCGGAAGCGGGCGAGGACGCGCCCAAACCGCTGAAGGTGACCTCGCTCAAGATGCTGGCGGAGAGCTGCGGCGGAAATTAAGACCGCGCAGAGTCACCTTCCTTGCCCTCGGGCGGCGCTCCGGCGCCGCCCTTTTTGTGCGGCCAACCCGGGGCGGGGCGCGCTTCATCAGGGGGAGCGTGAGTCTCACCACCGCCAGGCGGGTGCTGTGGATTGTGGCCGGGACGTTCCTGGGGCTGTGGGGGCTGGTGTTCTACTGGCTCGGGCTTACGGGCAACTACATGCATGTGTTCCTGGTGGCGGGGATCGGGGTGGGGCTCATGAACCTGATCGCGCACTATTGGACGCGGCCGGAGCCGGAGGACCGGGAATGAGCATTCGCACCCGGCTGGGGGCGGCGCTGGCGGCGCTGCTGACCTGCGTATGGATTTCGGCCACCTCGGTGCGGCATTTTGCCGCGACGCCCGACGGCGGGCTGGTGTGGCTGCTGCTGGCGCCGGTGGTGGGGTGCGGGCTGGCGGCGCTCGGCCTGGCGTGGGAGTACCAACAGGCGCAGGGCGGACGCTACGCGGTGGGACACGGGTATGGCGGACCGCCGGGGCGGGGCGAAGTGCGGCCGTGGGGGGCGGTGTTTCCGGTGGCCTTGTGGTTGCAGTTTGCCGGCTGGGGAATTCTGACCTGGCGGGCGGTATGGATGTTTTTCAGTTGGGACGGGATGTTCTACTTTGTCCCCTGGCTGCTGCTAACCGCGGCGGTGCTGCTCCGCTGGCGGCCGCGCTCGATCCGTTGCGCCTAGAACTTCAGCAACTCCGGCCAGAGTAGCGGCAACTAAGCCCATGGATGTTTGGGTTGCGGGCACTGGCGGTGGTGGTGGCGGTGCTGTTGGGGGCATTTCTGTGGATGTTTTACCAGCAGAACACGCCTTTCCGGGCCGCCCCGCAGCAGCCGATCAGCTTCAGCCATCAGATCCATTATGAGCGCGGCATTCAGTGCGCGTTTTGCCACATGGACGCACCGCGCTCGACCTTTGCCGGCATTCCCAGCGTGTTGAAGTGCATGGGCTGCCACCGGGTGATCATCCCGCAGTACCCGGAGATCCAGAAGCTGCACGCCTATTGGAGCACCGCGACGCCCATTCCCTGGCGGCGGGTGTACTGGGTGCCGGACTACGTGCGCTTCACCCACCAGCCGCACATCGCCGCCGGCATTCAGTGCCAGAGCTGCCACGGCAGCGTGGGCAGCATGGACCGGGTGCGGCGGGAAGTGGAGTTCAACATGGGCACCTGCCTGACCTGTCACCGTGCGATGGGAGCGCGCACGGACTGTTTTGGGGCGTGCCACCACTAAGCCATGAAGAACGAGCTGATCCAAATCGCACCCAGCCGGCGGACGTTTCTCAAGACGCTGGGGGTGGCGGGCGCGGCCGGGGGGATGGCGGCCTGCCGGCCGCCGGAGAACATTCTGCCGCTGCTGGTGCCGGATGCGCGGGAAGAGGCGGGACGGCCGCAGTTTTTCGCCTCCACCTGCCGCGAGTGTCCGGCCGGGTGCGGCCTGGTGGTGCGGGTGAACACCGGGCGGCCGAACAAGGTTGAGGGCAATCCCGACCATCCGGTGAACCGCGGCAAGCTGTGCCTGCGGGGGCAGACGGCGGTGCAGGGACTGTACAACCCGGACCGGTTTCGCCAGCCGCTGCTGCGCGACGCCCACGGCCGGCTGCAACCGACCGACTGGACGACGGCGCTGGCGAAGTTTGGCGAGGCGGTGAAGGCCGCGGGCGGCGATATGGTCTGGCTGGGGCGGCTGGAGACGGGGACGCTGGACGGGGTGATTCGCGGCTGGCT
>JBQCEU010000015.1:0-11836 GCA_051959955.1 Terriglobales bacterium
TGGCGCACTGGACGGCGGGCGATCACGAGCTCAGCTATCGGAGATTCTTCGACGTCAACCATCTGATCGGGGTGCGGGTGGAGGCGGAGGACGTGTTCCTCGCCACCCACGCGCGCATCCTCGACTGGCTGCGCGACGGGGCGCTGGCGGGGGTGCGGGTGGACCATGTGGACGGGCTGCGGGAGCCGGCGCGCTACCTGGAGAGGCTGCGGGAAGCCGCGCCCGACGCGTGGATCGTGGTGGAGAAGATTCTGGCGCGCGAGGAGGCACTGCCGGCGTGGCCGGTGGCAGGGACCACCGGGTACGATTTTCTCAACCGTGTGCAGGGGGTGTTTCTGGATGCCGCGGGCGGCGAGCCATTGGCGGGCGTCTATGAGGCGGTGGCGGGACCGCAGCCGCCCTTCGCCGAGGTGGCCAGGGCGGGCAAGCGGGCGGTGCTGGCCAAGCTGCTGCACAGCGACGTGCGCCGCCTGGGGCGGCTGATACACCGGCTCGCCCGGCGCGGCTCCCCGTTGCGGCAGGCGAGCGCGCCCCAGCTCGACGCGGCGATCGGCGGGCTGGCGGAGCGGATGGAGGTTTACCGCACCTATGCGGCCGCGGCGGGGCCGATCAGCGCGGAAGATGAGGCGCGGCTGGCGGAGGCGGCGGCCGCGGGCGCGATGCCCGACCCGTTGACCGGTGCGCTTGCCGGGCTGCTGCGCGAGCAACGCGAGCTCCTGCTGCGCTTTCAGCAGCTCACGCCGGCGGTGATGGCGAAGGGGGTGGAAGACACGGCGTTTTACCGCAGCTTCCGCCTGGCGGCGCTCAACGAGGTGGGCGGCGATCCCGGTCATTTCGGCACCTCGCCCGGGGAGTTTCATGCCGCCTGCGCGGCGGCGCAGCGCGCGTGGCCGCAATCGCTGCTCAACACCAGCACCCATGACAGCAAGCGCGGCGAGGACGTGCGGGCGCGGCTGTGGCTGCTGGCGGAGATTCCCGATCGCTGGCAGGAGGCGGTGTGCGCCTGGCAGCGGCACAACGCGCGCCATCATGGCGCGGCCAAACCGGATGCCAACACCGAGTACCTGTACTATCAGACGCTGGTGGGAGCGTGGCCGATCCACCTGGAGCGCATGCAGGCGTACATGCTCAAGGCGGTGCGCGAGGCCAAGGTTTACACGTCGTGGCGGCAGTCGCATGCCGGCTACGAGAAGGTGCTGCGGCGATTCATCGCCGCCACCATGGCCGACGGCGGTTGGATGCGCGCGGTGGCCGAGTTTGTGGCGCCGCTGCTGGCGGCGGGGCGGATCAACAGCCTGGCGCAATTGCTGGTGAAGCTCACCGCGCCGGGAGTGCCCAACGTCTACAACGGCGCCGAGCTGTGGGATTGGACGCTGGTGGATCCCGACAACCGGCAGCCGGTGGATTTTGCCCTGCGCCGGCGGCGGTTGGAGGAATGCGCGGCCGGGCTTGCGCCCGAGGCGATCTGGGCGCGGGCGGAGACCGGGCTGCCGAAGCTGGTCCTGCTGCAACGGGCGCTGGAGTTGCGGCGCGAGCGCGCGGCGGCCTTCGGTGCGGGAGAACACGGCAATTACCGGCCACTGCGCGCCGAAGGCGTGTACGCTGAAAAGGTGCTGGCGTTTGCGCGAGGAGAAGAGGTGGTGACGGTGGCGCCGCGGGCGACGATGAACGTTCCGGAGTGGCCGCGAGCCGCCGCCGCTACCTGGCTGGAATTGCCGCCGGGCAACTGGCGCGACCGGCTGAGCGGTGAAACTTATCACGGCCGGGCGGCAGTGAGCGATCTGTTGGCGCGTTTTCCGGTGGCGCTGCTGGCGCGCGAGGCAACCGGGTGAGGCCGCGGGTGTGGGCGCCGCGGGCGCGGAGGGTGGATCTCAAGCACGGCACACGGCGCACGGCGATGGCATCGGCAGACGGAGGATGGTGGCAGTCGGAGATCGAGCTGCAGCCGGGCGACGACTATGCCTTCGCGCTGGACGGCGGCGGGTTGCGGCCCGATCCGCGGTCGCTGTGGCAGCCGCAGGGCGTGCATGAGGCCTCGCGGGTGTATGATCCGGCGGCGTTCGCCTGGAGCGACGGCGGCTGGCGGCCGCCGGTGTGGTCAAGCGCGGTGGTGTACGAGCTGCATATCGGCACGTTTTCGCCCGAGGGTACCTTCGACGGGGCGCGGGCGCAGCTTGAACATCTGCTGGAGCTGGGCGTCACCCACGTTGAGCTGATGCCGATTGCGGCGTTTCCGGGCAAGCGCGGCTGGGGCTACGACGGGGTATCGCTGTTCGCGGTGCAGGAGGCGTATGGCGGCCCCGAAGCCTGCCAGCGCTTCGTCAACGCCTGCCACGAGCGCGGGCTGGCGGTGCTGCTCGATGTGGTGTACAACCACCTCGGGCCCTCGGGCAACTACCTGGCCGAATTCGGGCCTTATTTCACCGAGCGCTACCACACGCCCTGGGGCGCGGCGATCAACTTTGACGGGGCCGACAGCCACGAGGTGCGGGCGTTTTTCATCGCCAACGCGGTGCAGTGGCTGCGCGACTTTCACTTCGACGGGCTGCGGCTGGACGCGGTGCATGCCATCCAGGACACGGCGGCCACCTCCTTCCTCGAGGACCTGGCGCAGACGGTGCGCGGGCTGGAGGCGATGTGCGGCCGTCCGCTGGCCCTGATTGCCGAGAGCGACGACAACAACCCGCGTCTCAGCGCGCCGGTGCTGGAGGGGGGCATGGGGCTGGACGCGCAGTGGGACGAGGACTTTCATCACGCCCTGCACGCGGCCTTCACCGGCGAGCGCGAGGGCTACTACCAGGATTTCGGCCCCCTGACCACGCTGGCCATCGTGTTCGAACGCGGTTTTTTTCTCGACGGGCGCCATTCGAAGCTGCGCCGGCGCCGCCATGGCCGCCCGCTGGTGGGCGGCGACGGAGCGCGTCTGGTGGTGTACTCGCAAAACCACGACCAGACCGGCAACCGCCCGCTGGGCGAGCGCACCAGCCAACTGCTGTCGCCGGGCCTGCTGCGCATCGCCGCCGCGCTCACGCTGCTGTCACCGTTTGTGCCGCTGCTGTTCCAGGGCGAGGAGTGGGGAGCGAGCACGCCCTTTCTCTATTTCACCGATCATGCCGAGCCGGAGCTGGCGCAGGCGGTGCGGCAGGGGCGGCCGCCGGGGAGCCCGGATCCACAATCCGCGCAGACGTTCGAGCGCAGCCGGCTGCGTTGGAAGGAGCGGGACGAACCCGGGCCCAGCAGTCTGCTGGAGTGGTACCGGGCGCTGCTGCAGTTGCGCCGCACCACCACGCTGACCACCCACGAGATGCGCGACGAGCGCGCCCGCACCAACGACCGGCAACGCTGGTTCACCCTGGCGCGCGGCCCCTGGCGCATCGCCTGCAACCTTGCTCCGCAGCCACAGCGGGTGCCGGTCGGCGCGCCTCCCGGCGGCGGACATTGGGAGCGGGTGCTGGCTTCCAGCGCCGGCGCCGGCGAACCCGGAGAGGATGCGGTGTGGCTGCCGGGCGAGGCGGTGGCGGTGCTGCGGCAGGCGGAGTAGGATCCGCCATCAGCCATCAGCTTTCAGCCATCGGCGCTCGGCTCCTGACAGGCGGGCTCAGGCGGCGGGCGGGATTTTGCGGTCGCGGTCGAGCAGGGCCCGACGGCGCTCGTACTCCTCCGGGGTGATTTCGCCGCGCGCCAAGCGGTGCTGCAGGACTTCGAGGGGCGTCAGGCGGGCGGCGCGGTGGTCGGCGCCCCACGGCGCCCACCAGGCGAAGGCCCAGACGACGATGAGGATCCAGACGATCCACCAAATCCACCACCAGCCGCCGCCCCACCAACCGCGGTAGTAGGTGTTCTGGAGGAAGAGAAAGGCAGAGGCCATGACCCGAAGGGATGCAGTGCAGCGCGGGCGGGTCGCATGAACTCACGCCGGAGCGAGCAGCAGGTCAGGGTTCGCCGAAGAGGGTGAAGCCGGCCCAGTAGCGGGGCGAGGGGGGCAGGGCGGTGGCGCCGCGCAGGGTGGGGACCTGGATGCGGCCGGCGCGGAGGTCACGGATCATCTGCAACTGGGCGGAGCGCAGCGCCTCGCTGGGCGACTGGCCGTCGCGGAGGGCGGTGTAGAAGTGGGGGAGCATGACCGAGGTGGGGCGGTCGGCGATGTCCCAGAGGGTGGCCATGACCGAGGCGGCGCCGGCATGGAAGAAGGCGCGGCTGAAGCCGGCCACGCCGTCGCCGCTGATGCGGCCGAGGCCGGTGCGGCAGGCCTCCAGCACCACGAGGCGGGAGTGCAGGCGCAGGCGATAGACGTCATCGAGGGTGAAGCGGCCGTTGGCGCCGGAGCCCTGGAGCGCGAGGTAGGTTTTTTCCGGCTGCTCGTCATCCACGAAGGCGTGGGTGGCGAAGTCGAGGACGGTGGCGTCGGGGGCGGCGGCGAGGAAGCCGGGCACGGTGGCCGCGTCACCCAGCTGCGTGGTCACGCCGGCGGAGGGCAGCAGTCCGGTGATGGTTTTGACCTCGGCGGCGGCGCCGGAGAGGGGCGGCAGCGGCTGGCCGCCGGGGGCGGCGGCGGGGTGGGTGGGCGCGGCGACGAAGAGATAGCGGGGGGCGCGGAGCGCGGCGGCGGCGGCATCCGCCTGGGTGAATTGCAGCAGACCCACGGTGGGCGTGGACTGCAGGCGGTAGCGCTCGACGAGGTAACGTCCGTGCGGGTCGGTGAGCGCGGCGAAGGCCAGGCGGAACAGCGGCCCGCTGGGCACGATGGTCAGCAGGGCTCCGGGTTCGGCGGGCAGCGCCGACGCCACCGGCGCGATCAGCAGATCGTAGAGCTGCCGCCAGGCGCGCGGCGCCGCCGCATCGCCTGCCAGCGTGGAGCGGATGAGGGCGGTGAGCTGGGGCGGCGCCACACTCCGGCTGACGCCGCGCACCGGCGCGCCCGGCCGCGCCACCCAGATGAACAGGCGGGAGCCGGTGAGCCAGTAGGCCAGGATGGTGGAGTGCAGGCGCGCGGCCTGGGCGAGCATGCCTGCATAGTCAAGCGCGGCGGCATGGCGCGGGCTGGCCAGCCCGCCTTGCGCCGCATCCAGGCCAGCCACATGGCCGGTCGCCGTCTCGCCGCTGGCGAGCAGATCGAGCAGGGCGCGGGCCCGCCCCTGCTCGGCCACCTCCATCGCCTGCTGGTACTGCTTGCGGCGCATGAGAACGGTCACCGCCAGATCGTAGGTTTCGCGGGTTTGGGAGGCGGAGATGTAGCCGGTTTTGTAAGCATCGGCGGCGACCAGGTGGGCGCGGGATTGCTCCACCAGATCCAGAGCGCGGCGGACATCGGCCCAGGCGGTGTCCAGTGCGGCGCGCTGCAGTTCGAGCTGGGAGCGGTCATCGAGCGCCCCGGCCAGCGATGACAGGGCATGACCACGGTCGCAGGCCGCCACGGCGCGATCGAACTGTGCCGCCGCCTCCGGCAGGCGGCCGACGGCGCGGAAGGCTTCCCCCAACTGGTCGGCGCGGATGCAGACCAGGTAGTCGGACTTGAGGCTGCCCATGGCGGCTTCGAGCAGGGGAATGCCGCGCCTGGCCTGGCCGTTGCGGGCGTAGGTGGATCCCAGGTTGGCGCTGAGAAAATCAATAAAGGGCTGGGAGTGCAGACGGCGGGCTTCGTCGAGGCCGCGGCGGTAGTAGGTGATGGCGTGAGGGATATCGCCCATGGCCTCGTAGGCGACGGCGATGGCGTTGTAGGTTTGGGGCAGGTAGGTCAGGTCGCCAGACTGCCGCTGGAAGTTGAGGGCGCGCTGGTAGTGGGGCAGGGCGGCGGCGGCGCGGCCCTGGGCGCGTTCCAGCCGCCCCATGCTGGTTTCGAGGAAGGCGTGCTGGCTGGCCAGCGCGGGGCAGCGGGCGAACAGGCGGCTGGAGGCCTGGTAGTGCTCCATGGCGGCCTGATAGTTTTGCGCGATGAAGTCCTTGTCGCCCCAGAGGCGGAGAATGTCAGCCACTTCGCAACCGTCGCCGAGAGCCGCCGCCCGCTGCCGCAGAGCGGCGAAGTCGGCGTCATGGCTGGTGCCCGTATCCAGGGAGCCGAGGCTGGCGCTGATGGCGTCGTGCACCGCCCCGGCTTGTTCCAATTCCCTGGCCGCGGCGGCGTACTCCTGGCGGGATTGAGCTGCACGCCCCTGCAGGCCATGCTCGGCCGCCAGGCGGAAGTGGGTTTCGGCGACGCCCAGCGGCGAGGGAACGGCGGCGAAGGCCGCCTCCGCCTGCTGCAGCCAGGCGGCGGCCTGGGCGAAATCGGTGCGCTCGGCGAGGCCGCCCAAAGCGTAAGCGGCGAGGGCCTCGCCGCAGCGGTCATGGGCGGCGAGGGCGGCGGTGAGCGCCTGATGGAAGGCGGCGGCGGCGGTGGGGCGCACGGCCGCCTGGGGCGATTGCAGGCGGTGATAGCCCAACTGCAAGGCTGCGGGGATGGCGGGCGATGCAAACAGGGCCGGGTTCAGCGGGGCGTGCCATCCTCCGGGAACTTCCAAAGAGCCGGGGACACAGGCGGGGGATTGCCCCAGCGCCCATCCCAGGCCGCCGAGAGCGATACAGGCCGCCGCACGAACCACGCCACGGACTGCTCCCCTTCGCATAACCCCCCATCTTACGGGTTGGAGGGGCGAGCGGAAAGCGAATCATGGATTGGTTTACTTGGGCGCGATGGCTTGGGCGAGATGGCAGGCGCGGGCGGCATAGGCATCGCCCGAGCGGCCGCAGAGATTGCGCAGCAGCGGCAGCGCGGCCTGGGCCTGACCGAGCCGCACATCGGCCACCGCCAGATACCAGGCCGCGGCGTCGCGGGAAGCGGCATCGGCCAGCGGCAGCGCCCGCAACAGCGCGCGCTGGGCTTCGGCGTTGCGGCCCAGCTCCAACTCCGACACGCCGAGATAGAGCGGCGGAATGCCGGCGTGCGGAAAGCGGGCTCCCAGTTGGGTAAAGGCAGCGGCTGCCTGGGCGTAGTCGCGGCGGTTGTAGGCCTGGAAGGCGGGCAGGAGGTCGGCGGTGGTGAGGCCGGCGGCAGCGGGCGCGCCGCGGGTGACCAGCGCCGGGCCGGAGTCGGGTGGGGCGAGGGCGGCGACGGTCACGACGTCAGGGGGGAGGCTGGGCGCGGCCGGGCGGGCGGCCTGGTGGCGGATCGCCAGGCCGGCGGCCAGCAGCAGCGCGGCGGCGGCGGGAATCCAGAGCCAGCGGGAAGGCCGCCAGGCGCCGCGGGTGTGGAGGCTTGCCTGCAGGCGGGCGCGGATGCGGGCATCGGCGTCGGCGCCGAGGGTGGCGGGCACATCGGCTTCCAGGAGCGCCTGGCACAGCGGGCAATGGCCGGCGTGCGCGCGCACCGCGGCTTCGCCCTCGGGCGGGAGCACGCCTTCGCGCAGCGCGTACAACAGCCCGGGATCGGGGCAGGCGCCGGGGCGCGCGTGCCGACGCAGCAACTCTTCCAGGGCCTCGTCGGGCATGGATGGGAACTCAGGCATGGGAGGGCTCCCCCGAGGCGCCCGCGGCGCCGGGGCGCTGCAGGGCTTCGCGCAGCAACTGCAGTGAGTACTGCAAATGGCCTTTGACCTGCAATTCGCTCAGGCCGGTGCGGGCGGCGATTTCGGTGCGCGACATGCCGTGACGGAAGCGCAGGATGAGGCAGAGGCGGTGCACCGGCTTGAGCGCGGCGCAGCGCTCGAGCAGCGACTCGAGGGACAACTCCGGGTCGGCGGCGGGGGGAATGTCCTCCCCCTGGCTGGCGGCCCAGCGCTGTTCCAGGTAGCGGCGGCGCCAGTAATCGGCGGCGCGGCGCTTGGCCACGGTGAACAGCCAACCGGGCAGCATTTCGTCGGCCACCTGGGCCTGACTCTTGTGGTAGAGCAGAAACACGTCGCTGGTCAGATCCTCCGCCACCTCCGGACGCGATACCGCCCGCAGGCAGAGGCGGTACACATCGCCTGCCCAGCGGGCATAAACTGCATCAAAATCCTTCATCGCGCCAGACCCCGGCTAAGGAATAAATCGGCCGTGCGCCGGTTTTCAGCAGTTTCCCCTTTTTTCCTGCTCCACCGCCGAAAGAACCGCCTCTTTGCTGCCGGTAATAATTGCGAAAGTGTATCACCGAGCGACACTGCAGAATAGCACGCCGCCGCGAGGGCGTTTTGTGCCTCGGGGGAGGGGTGGTGCGCCTGGCAGGAATCGAACCTGCGGCACGCGGTTTAGGAAACCGCTGCTCTATCCTTCTGAGCTACAGGCGCTTGATTAGATTGTACTTGTCTCGCGAGCGGGCGTGGTTCTCAGCGGCGGGCGGCCAGGTCCAGCTGTACACCGAGCTGGCGCAGCATGTGGAAGGTGTCGCGGTAGGTCACCTCGAACTGGAGGCAGATGTCGGGGAGGAGGACGCGGTTGCGGGAGTCGGGGCGGGGCTGTTCGTTGGTCACCACCTCGTTGCCGTTCACCATGGCGAACGCTACCAGCCAGCCGTCGGCCTCGGTGGCGAATTTGGCTTTGGCACGGTCGAAGTATTGCGGATTGCGCTGGACCCAGAGCATCACCTCGGCGTAGGCGTTGCTTACTCCTGTCGCGCTGGAGTCGAGGAAGAAGTCGTCCGGGACGGTGTTCCGCACCCACTGCGCCAGATCCTCTTCTCTGCGGCCGGCGAGCAGCTCGGTGCGGATGCGGTCGAGGCTGCGGATTTGGCCGGCGGCGTGATGGCGGAGGATGCCGTTCCAGAACCCGGGGCAGATGTCGAACGCGTAGTAGGCGTTCTTGGCGGCGATGAACACGTCGGAGTCCAGCAGGAGCGGCGGCGTGGTCATGGCAGTGCGAACCCCAGCCGCCGGGCGTATTTCTGGAATGCGCCCCCGCGTAAGCCGGTGAGGTCGTAGGCTTCCTTGAAGCTCAGCCTGCCGCCGATTGCCGCGCGGATGACACTGGTGGCGAACTGCGCTCCGACGCGGGTGTTCTGGTTGTTGTAGAAGTCGCCTCCACGGGTTGTTTCCGCGCGCTTCTGCTCACGCTGGGTGTAGGCGTTGTAGAAATCAAAGAACGAGTCGCGGCTGACCAGCCGCAGGTCCATGGCGCGTCGTCCGGCCACAATCGGGCTTACCTTGAAGTGACGCGCCACGCGCTCGAATGCATCCGGCTGGCGGCGCGCTTCACGCCAGACCTCGCGCAGCTCGGCGGCCGGGACCAGAAATTCGACCGCCGCCTGGTCGCAAAACTTCTCGACCCGACCATCACCGGGCCAAAGGCCTTCGAAGCCCGAGAGGCCTTCCCCTTCCGTTCCCAACCAAACATGCGCCAGCTCGTGGGCGAGGGTGAACATCTGCGCCGATTTGGCATCGGCGCCATTGACGAAGACGACCGGCGCGTGGCGGTCGGTCAGGGCAAATCCGCGGAACTCGTCCACCTCCAGCTTGCGGTGGGTATCGTTGCCCACGATCCCGTTGATCACGGTGATGACGCCCAGGCTCTCGATTCGGCGGCGTAGTTCGCTCACCGCTTCGCGCCAGGTCGTCACCTGCCCCGCCCAACCGGCCTCCAAACCCAGGGTGCGGCGCATCTCCTGGCCCACCGATGCCGGGTCATCGTGGAGGCGCGCATTTCCCACGATCTCGAGCGGGTGCGCGTCGCCTTCGAGCCGCTCCTCGCGCAGCCAATCCTGGCGGCGCTGCATGGCGTAGATGGTGTCCAGCAGATCGGGGCTGGGCCGGGCGGGCCTCTGTTTTACGGTTCTGAAATCGGGGATGGGTAGCGGCTCCGGCGGCGGTGCGGGCAGGAAGAGGAACCCGAGGGGCGTGTGGGTAGCGCGCGAGAAGGCCTCGAGTTGCTTGAGCGTCGGCTGCCTTTCGCCGTTGAGCCATGCGGCCAACTGAGGGAAACGCGGCGCCAGCTCGGCGGGCTCGTTGCCGGAGCGGGCGGCAGCCCAGCGCATGATCTCCGGCTTGATAGGGAAGCGCGCTGCCATGTCCTTAGCTTCGCATTGAACGGAATCGGCGCGTGCGGCGGTGCCGCAGTTGGTGCCACGCCAGCATTATCGCCCAGCGCGGTGGGGAGTGGTGGCGGCAGGCGCGCGGGCTCCCAGCTACGCGGCGCGGGCGTGGGAGCGGAGGTGGCGGGTGAACCAAGTGGAGGCGAGGCGGGCGACGGCGTCGAGGGCGCCGGGTTCTTCGAAGAGGTGGGAGGCGCCGGGGACGATCTCGATGGCCTTGATGGGGGCGGCGAGGCGGGCGAGGGCTTCCTGGTTCATGGCGATGACCGGGGTGTCGAGGCTGCCGACGATCAGCAGCGTGGCGGCGTGGACCGCAGCCAGGGCCGCGCCCGCCAGGTCGGGGCGGCCGCCGCGGGAGACGACGGCGGTCACGCGCGGGCGGCCGGCGGCCGCCACCAAGGCGGCGGCGGCGCCGGTGCTGGCGCCGAAATAGCCGAAATCCAACCCTTCGAGCTCCGGCTGGCGCTCGGCCCAGGCGGTGGCCAGGCCGAGGCGCCCGGCCAGCAGCGGGATATTAAAACGCAGCTCGGCGGTGATGCGGTCGCGGGCATCCTCTACGGGCGAGAGCAGATCGAAGAGCAGTGTCGCCAGGCCCGCGGCGTCGAGCCGCGCCGCCAGCTGGCGGTTGCGCGGGCTGTGGCGGCTGCTGCCGCTGCCGTGCGCGAAAAGCACGAGGCCATGGGGAGCTTCCGGCATGCGCAGTTCGCCGGGCAAAGTGACCTTGCCGGCGGGGATCAGCACCTCGCGGGAGGAGGCTGCGGAGCGGGCGGATTTGGGCGCGGGCGTTTGCCGCAGGGCGGCGATCACGGCGTCATCCGAAACCTGGCGGAAGTCGAGGTAGGCCTGGCCGACGCCGAAGAAATCGGCAGGCGTGCTCAGGCATTCCATGGCGTCGGCACCGAAGCGGGCGGCGTCGGCGCCCGGGGGCGCCACCGGCACGGCCACGATGAGCTCTTCTGCCGCGCAGGTCCGCAGCAGGCGCACGGCGGCGCGCATGTCGGCGCCGGTGGCGACGCCGTCATCCACAATGATGACCCGCTTGCCTGCCACGTCCAGCGGCGGCCGGCCGCGGCGATACAATTCCTCGCGGCGGCGGACCTCGGCGCGGGCTTGCTCGACGGCCCGATCCACCATGGCCTGGGAAAGGTGATAGACACGCAGGATTTCATCGTCCAGCACCGGCGGTCCTGACGCCGCCACCGCCCCAAAGGCCAACTCTTCCTGTCCGGGGGCGCCCAGCTTGCGCAGGATCACCACATCCAGCGGCCAGCCCAGCGCGGCGGCCACCTCGGCGGCCACGATCACCCCGCCGCGGGGAATGGCCAGCACCACGCCCGGCGGCCCCTGCGAGTAGCTGGCCAGCCGCCGTGCGAGGCGGCGGCCCGCGTCCTGGCGGTCGTGGAACACCATGTGGCATTGGATGCAACAGGCTGTGCGTTCGGGCTAAAAACGAGTAGGCTCTGGGGATGCAACGAAGGACGTTTTTGAAGGGTGCGGCCGGGCTTCCCGGGCTGCGGCTGGCGGCGGGGGTGGCGGAGTTGGGGACGTGGGCGGCGGCGGAGACTCCGGCGGAGGCCTCGACGGCGGGCTATGCTCCGGGGCGGATTGACAACGAGTACTCGCTTTGGCTGCCGGGCGAGCAGGCGGCGCTGGCGGCCGCGCCGGGGTGGACGGCGGAGCTGGCGGTGGGGGCCGAGGCGGGCGGGTGGCGGCTGGTGGCACGGCTGGCGGATCAGACGGCGGTGTTTGAACGGCATGCCACGCATCAGGGCGTTCTGGTGTATGTCGGGCCGCAGGGCGAGGTGGCGCGCATTCCCAAGGGCATTGGGCAACTGTCGGCGATCCGGCCGCGGGCGGTGA
>JBQCEU010000016.1:0-4540 GCA_051959955.1 Terriglobales bacterium
GATCTCATCACCGGCGCCCTCATCGGCGATCAGCGTCAGGACCAGCCCGCGCCCAAAGCCTTGAACTTCGGTGTCGGCACCGCCGCCCTGGTCTACGACACTTCCATCTTCGGCGGCACGAGTCCGGTGCTGGGCCAGAGCTACCGCTTCCAGGCGGGCATCAACGCCGGCAGCATTGATTTCTCCACCGTCTTGCTCGACTACCGCAAATACCTCTCCCTCGCCCGCCCGGTCAGCCTCGCCGGCCGGCTCCTCCACTTCGGCCGTTACGGCGGCGGCGCCGACGATCCCCGCCTGCAGCCGCTCTTCCTCGGCTATCCCTCGATCGTGCGCGGCTACGAGTTCAATTCCTTCAGCGCCAGTGAATGCGGAGCGCAGTTCCAGGCCACCGGCGCCTGCCCCGCCTTCGATCGCCTGTTGGGCACCAAGATCGCCTCCGGCAGCCTGGAAGTCCGTTTCGAGCTCCTCGGCGCGCTGGGCATCCTGCGTACGCCCCAGATCCCGCCCGTCGAGCTCGCTCCCTTCTTCGACACCGGCGTCGCCTGGACGGCGCTCGACAAACCCGACTTCCTCGGCGGCAACCGCCGCCTGGTCAGCAGCGAAGGCCTCACCCTGCGCGTCAACGCCCTGGGTTTCGCGGTGGTGGCCATAGACTACGCCATCCCCAACAACCGCACCCGCAGCCATATCTGGGAGTTCACCTTCCTCCCCGGCTACTGAGGGCCGGGCAACGTCACCGTCTCCCGCGGTAGCCCACGCTCACCCCTCACCCCTCTCCCCTAACCCCTGCCTACACAGCCCGCAGAAACATCGCCAGCCCGATGGCCAGCGGATCGAGAAACGACTGCACTCCGGTGAGAATCGTGATGTGGTTCCGTCCCGGCACCTCGGTCAGGTTCGCTCCGCTGCCGCAGGCTTTCAGCCCGCCGGCCATGGCGTGGGCCTGTTCGCCCGCGCCGGGGTAATCATGCTCCGCCCACGCCAGAAAAAACGGCGGTGCGCCCGGCCCCAAATGCCGCAGCGGCGAGGCATCGTGCCACACGTTCAAATCCGGCCCGAACACCGGCCCCAGGTAATCATCGGCGTCGGCATACTTGGCCAGGTCATAGACGCCGCTGATGCAGATCACCCCCGCCACCGCACTCTCCGGCTGATACCGCGGATGCAAGGCGGTCAACGCCGCCAGATGCGCACCTGACGAGTGCCCGCCCAGCAGCATCCCTTCGCCGCGGATGCCGCTCTCCGCCGAGCTGCGCAGCAAGAACGCCACCGCCGCCGCCACATCCTCCGCCGCCGCCGGATAGGGAAACTCTGGCGCCAGCCGATGGTTGGGCAGCGCCACCGCGTAGCCAAAGCCGGCGAGCATTTCGCCCAGCGCCCGGTAGTTCGCCTTGTCTCCGCCCGTCCATCCGCCGGCGTGCACAAACACCAGCAACCGCGGCTCGTCCCGCTCCGGCAGGAACAAATCCAATTTGTGCCGGGGATGTTCCCCATACGCCATGTCAGCCAACATCTGCATGGCTCAAGTTTACGCCGTGTGATCCGGCGCAATTCGTAATACTCCCGCCCCGCTCCGCTGCGCGTGGTACTCTGGTCTTTCATGCAGGGCTCACTGCTCACCGCCTGTTGTTGTCGTCTCTATGAGGCCAGGGCGGGAGTGTGCGGCTAGCCTAGCGATTTTCCAACCACATCCCATTCACCCACCCTGGGCCCATCGGCACTCCCGATGGGCCCTTTCTTTTTTCCCGAGGAGCCTATGAAAGTCATCCCAGTTCTGCTTTTGTCCGCCGCTTTTCTCCCGGGCCAGGCCGCGCTCACCGGCGCCTGGATCGGTACCGCAAATCGCAATGGCCGCGTCACTCCCGTCGAGCTCGACCTGACACAGACCGGCAGCCACATCCAGGCCCATTTTCGCAACGGCTCAGAGCCTTCGCCGGTCTACCAAGGTACCTTCACCGGCGGCCAACTCCAGCTTCGCTTTGACGACTACGCCAACTTGCTCGAGGCGACGGTAGCCAACGGCGTCCTCACAGGCACTTTTGCCGGTCACGCCCGTCCCGCCGAAGTTCGCCTGGTCCACGTCCCTGAAATTGCGGGCAACTGGGTGATTCCGGTCCAGGGCCCCAAGGGCGAAACGCAATGGCGATTGCAAGTCCAGCAATCCGGCACCGAAGCCACGGCGGTGATTCAACGCATAGATGGCGACACGGGCCTGCTCCATGGCAGCTTTGACCCGGCCGACGCCGCCTTCCACCTCAGCCGCTTTACCGCCGACGGCCCCCGCGATCTCGTCCTGCGGCCTTTGCCGGACGGCGCCTTGCAGGCAGGCGCCCACCTCGCCCATCGTGCCGCGCCCGCCGACGATCCCGCCGCCGCCGACGATCCCTTGCGCCACACCACCATGAAAGACCCCGCCCAGCCGCTCGCCTTTGCCTTTCCCAACCTCGCCGGCCGCCTGGTCTCCAGCACCGATCCGCGCTTTCGCGGCAAGGTGGTGATCGTCACCGTCGGCGGAAGCTGGTGCCCCAACTGCCACGACGAAGCTCCCTTTCTGGAGTCGCTCTACCTCAAATACCACCGCCGCGGTCTGGAGATTGTGGACCTGTCGTTCGAGGAAACCTCCGAACTGGCGCGCCCCGACCGCCTGCGCGCCTTGATCCACCGCGCCGGCATCACCTTCCCGGTGCTGCTCGCCGGAACGCCCGACCAACTCGACGCCAAGCTCCCGCAAGTCGCCAACCTCAACTGCTGGCCCACGACGTTCTTCATCGGCCGCGACGGCCTGGTCAAGCAGATCCACGCCGGCTTCTCCGGCCCCGCCACCGGCCAAGCGTATGCGGCCCTGGTGGCCGAATCCGACGCCTTGGTCCGCCGCCTCCTCACCCACTAAGCGGCCACAGTCCCGGTCGCCCAACGCCAACTGGCAACTGCTTACGCCGCCAGCTTGCTCTTCACGTACTGCGTATCTTCCTTGAGCCGCCGCTGCGTGTTGTCAAACCGGAATAGCCCGCTCTTCATGCCGTGCGCCACCGGAATCAGCAGCAGCAGCCCGATGAGGGCGTATCCCACGCCCACGATCAGCAGCGCCCAGCGCCAACTGTCGAGCCCATATGAGATCACCCCAATCAGCGCCAGGCTCAGCCAGCAAAAGCTGAACAGCAGAAACAGCAGCGCCGCGCCCGCCATCCCGGCCAGCACCCGCATCGAGCGTGCCTTTTCGTTCAGCTCGGTGCTGAAAAGCTGCATCAGGTCGCGGCCGTAGCCCACCGCCTCCTGCATCAGCGTGCGCAGCATATCCATCGTTGTCGCCGCCTCGCCGCGGGTGGAAGCGTTGGGATCGGGCGGAGTGGATTGCAGGTTCATCGCCGTGGCCTCTGAAACTCCCGAAGGGTGTTGAACTTCTGCGCCGCCGGGGTGGGATTGGGCAGGTTGTAATTAGGGAGGATGCGCGTGCCGCTGCCAATCGTCGCCCAGGCTATTAAGGCCCACACCACCAGCATGGTCGAGAGCCCGACGATGTAGGCCCACACCGTCAGCATGTCGGTCATGCGCTCAGCGATCGCACGGTCTTCGGGCAGGAGTTCGCGGCTCATGGCCTAATACCAATACCCGTGGTGGATGACGATGCCGGTAAAGGCCAGCGACCACGCGACGATGGCGATGATCCACAGCTTGAGGAAGATCGGCACCCGCCCGCTGCCCTCTTTGACCCAGCCTCCATAGTCGCGAACCGGTTCGATGCCCTCGCCGTCGTAGTGGCTCTGGTGCCCGCGTCCGCTCAGGTAAATGGTGCTGATGAACGCCACCAGGGTGAACCCCAGCAGCAGCGCAAACGCCATCCGCTGCAGGATCACCAAATGGTCAAATACGCCCATCTTCCACTCCCGTCAGCTTGCGATGCCCCAGGTCTCCCCCCTGTTGCCCTTCACGCCCACGCCAAACGCCCAATGGCAATCATCCCCTCGCCCCAAATCATCGCCAGTACCACCAGCCCCAGCAGGAAAACCCACAGCCCTAGCCGCCGGGGGTGCGCCGCCGGTGCTCGCGCCGCCCCGCCACGCAGCGGCATCACGTTCCCCCGGTTCACGTTGGTGAACTGCCCATTCCGCACCGCCCACGCCAACACCTCGGTGCTAAACGCCATGGACGCAATAAAAAAGATCAACCAAGTCTTGAGGCTCATCCCGCCCTCCCAATAACTAATAACTAATGACTAATTACTAACTGCTAGTGCGGACAGCACACCACCCCCGGTCGCACCTCCACGTCCACCGGCGGCGGAATCGGTCCCAGGTAGGGCGGCGCCGTGCGCCCCGGCGTGCGCGCCGGCTCCAGCGCGGCATCAATGCCGCCATCCGGTGCGTTCGAATCAATGTGCTGGCCGATAAAGTTCACGGCGATGTAGTTGGACACGTCCCATATCTTGGCCGACTCCAGGTCCTCCTTGAAGTAGGGCATGGCGCTGCCGGTGATGCCGTTCATGATCTGGTAGTACAACAGCCCGCCCGACCACGCATGCCGTTTGAGGATGGTGAAGTTG
>JBQCEU010000017.1:0-13229 GCA_051959955.1 Terriglobales bacterium
ATCTTGCCGCGATCCGGGATCCAGCCGAAGTAATGCTCGACCATCGCTTTCGTCTTTACCGGGTCCAGGTCGCCGACGATGGTCAGCACGCAGTTGTCGGGCGCGTAGTATTCGTGAAAAAACTCCTGCACATCCGCCAGCGAGGCGGCATCGAGGTCGGCAAAGGACCCGATCACCGGATGGCTGTTCTGCCAGTTGGCAAAGGCCTGCTCCTGAATGCCGGAATACACCAGCGCGCCGTAGGGGGCGTTGTCCACGCGCAGCCGCTTCTCTTCCTTCACCACCGAGATCTGGTTCTTCAGCGCCGCTTCGGTGACGTTGAGCGCCGACATGCGGTCGGCATCGAGCCACATTACCGTCTCCAGCACGTTGCTGGGCACGGTGGTGTAGTAGAAGGTGTAGTCCTCATGGGTGTTGGCGTTGAAGTTGCCGCCGTAGCCCTCGACCAACTTCTCGAACGTGCCCTTGGGCGCGTGCGCCGAGCCTTCAAACATCAGGTGCTCGAACAGGTGCGCGAACCCGGAGCGGCCCTTGTGCTCCTCGCGCGCGCCCACGTCGAAGGTCATGCTCTCGGTCACCACCGGGAGCGTATGATCCACCGACAGCACCACGCGCAAGCCGTTCGACAGCTTGAACTGGGTGAACTGCATCTGCGGCAGCTTGAGTTGCGCCTCCGGAGGGGGCGCCTGGGCCACCGCCAGGCCGGCCAGCGCGGCCGTCAGCAGCAGGGGGGCAAAACGTTTCCAAGCCATGCTACTGCCCAGCATGACATGATAAAAGTGATGGCGCCAGCCGATCGCATCGCCGCCTGGCTGCCGCGGCAGCGCTGGTACGGGGCCAAGGGGGTGGCCATCGCCAGCGCCGGGTGCCGCGACCGCGTCGCGCTCGGCGGCCACTCCGAACTGTGGCTGGTCGAGGTCATTCCCGCCGGCCAGCCCCCCAGCGTTTACCTCATGCCGGTGGCGGGCGGCGGCGACGATGCCCGCCTCGACGGCGCCGCCGATGAAGACCTGCGCCGCCGCCTGTTCGAATGTTTCCGCCAAGGCGCCGTGCTCACGGGCGAACAAGGCACCTTCCATTTCGAGCCGCTGCTGGCGCTGCCCGCCGCCCCGCACAGCCGCCTGCTGGGCGCCGAGCAGAGCAATACTTCCCTTCTATACAGCGATCACGAAGGGCAGCCGCGCTGGCTGCTGAAGCTCTTCCGCCGCGTCCTCGACGGCGAAAATCCGGAGTTTGAAATCCCCCGCGCCCTGGTGCGCACCGGCTTCCGCAACTTTCCGCCCGTCGCCGGCCGCCTCGTCTACCGCTCCCCGCAGGCGCAGTGCACCTTGGCCGCGCTGCAGACCTTCGTTCCCAACCAGGGCGACGGCTGGGAGTACCTGTTGGCGGAGCTGCGCGCCGGCCAAGGCGAGGGGCTGCTCCCCGACATGGCGCTGCTCGGCCGCCGCACCGCCGAACTGCACGCCGCGCTGGCTTCGCTCACCGACGAGGCTGCCTTTGCGCCCGAGCCCATTACCGCGGGAGAAGTGGAGCAATGGCGGCGGCGGGCGCTGGTTTTTCTCGCCGACCCCAGCCTCGCCGGCGATGCGGCGCTGCTCGCCCCCTGGCGCGCCCGCCTGGAAGCAGGCGCCGCGGGCCTCGCAGCCGTCACCGGCCGCCGGCGCATCCGCATCCACGGCGATTACCACCTGGGTCAGGTGCTGAAGACCGCCGGCGACTTTTTCATCTTCGATTTCGAAGGCGAGCCGGTCCGCCCGCTGGCCGAGCGCCGCCAAAAAGGATGCGTGCTGCAGGACGTGGCCGGCATGCTGCGCTCGTTCGGCTATGCCGCCGCCACCGCCGGGCAGCCGCAGTGGGAGGCGTCCGCCGCCGCCGCCTTCCTCGGCGCCTACCGCGCCGCCGTCCCCGCCGCGCTGGTTCCCGAAAGCGAGGCCGCCTTCGCCGCCGCCCTGCGCTTCTTCACCAGCGAAAAGGCGGTCTACGAACTCGCCTACGAACTCCACCACCGCCCCGACTGGGCACACATCCCCCGCCGCGCGCTGCGCTTGCTCACCCCTCCCCCCTCACCCCTCCCCCCTATGTTGGGATGACCCGCAGGTGGAAGCTCCCCGGCGCGATCGCCCGCCGGCGCTGCCCCGCCACCGGCGGCGCGAACTTCGCGGTCACGGTGAATAGCTCGTGGTTTTTGGGGTTGATCTCCATCGTCCGCGCGCCGTTCTCGGTGGTGATGTTGCCCAGCTCGGTGAACTTGTCCGGGCTGTCTTCATGGATCACGGTGATGGTGCCGTCGCCCTGGGAGGTGAACAGAAGCTGCGTGCCTTCATCGAAGCGCGCCGCATCCACGCCGCGGCCGATCTTGGGCGTGGCGATGATCTTGCCGTTGTCGCTGTTCAGGATCGCCACCACCTGACTGTGGCAGCCGGCGAAGACGCGGTGGTGCGCGGCGTCAATGGCCACGCCCGAGGGACTCTGGCAGGGCGCCAGCGGCCAGCGATGCAGGATTTTGAGCGAGTGGGCGTCAATGTCGAGCATCTCGCTCTTGTCCTCCAGCACGTTGAACACATGTCCGCGGCCGTCGCTGGCGGCAAACTCCGGCCCACCGCCCAGCTCTATCGTCCCCGCCACCTTGCCGCTGGCCGCATCCACCGCAATCGCCTGGTTGGCGTCGCCGCAGAAGGCGAAGACGCGGTCGGTCGCCGGGTCATAGATGATGCCGTCCACGTCCTTGGGCGCCGGGATTGAGGCCAGCGGCTGCAGCGTGTGGATGTCAAACTCGGTAATCGTCTGGTTGCCGCCGTTGGTGATGAAGCCGTGGCCGTCCTTGTCGGAAATGGCGATGCCGTGGGTGCCGTGTTGCCCGCCAATGGTGCCCACCAGCTTCTGCGTGTCCAGCGCCAGCACCAGCACCTCGTCGCCATGGGAGACATACAGACGGTTGTTGGCGGCGTCCTGCGCCAGGTAATCCCAGCCGCCGTTGCCCGGCAGCGCCACCGTGCGGCTGACGTGATACCCCAACGGACCTTGCGCGGCGGCCAGCGCCGTGCCCAGGAAGAAGACTGCCATCCAGCGTAATTGCATCGTGACCCTCCGCTCACCAGCATAGTCCACTCTCGTCTAACCTTTTCAACAGGTTAGACAGCTATACTGTCCATCATGCAATCCCGGCGCGCCGCCTTGTGGGCGGGCTTTGCGGTCATCTACATCTTCTGGGGCGGCACCTTCCTGGCCATCCGCATCGGCGTGGAGCAGATGGCGCCGCTGCTGGTGGCGGCGGCGCGGTTCCTGCTGGCTGGCGGGCTGCTCTATGCCTGGGCGCGCTGGCGGGGCGTGCCCCATCCCACCGCGCGGGAGTGGTGGGGGGCCACCGAGCTGGCGGTATTCATGTTTCTGGCGGGCTACGGGGTGCTCTTCTGGGCGGAGACGCTTATCCCCTCCGGCATCGCCGCCGTGCTGGCGGCGCTGATTCCGCTGTGGGTGGCGCTGCTGGAGGGCTTTGTCTTCCGCTCCGAGCCGGCCTCGCTGCAAGTCATCGGCGGGTGCCTGCTGGGCGCGGCCGGCGTGGGGGTGCTCATGAGCGGGCGGGGCGGCGGCGGTCGGTTGGCGGTGTGGCCGATGCTGGCGAGGGTCGGGGCGGCGCTGGCCTGGGCGCTGGGGAGGGTATTGATCAACCGCCTGCCCATGCCCCGCTCGCCGGTGATGAACGCCGCCGCCCAGATGCTGGTGGGCGGCGTGATGCTGGCCGCGGCCGCCGCACCGGCGGGCGCCTACCGGCAGCCGGCGCATTGCAATGCCCCGCTGGTCTGGTCGCTGGCCTATTTGGTGCTCATCGGGTCCGTCCTCGCCTACTCGGTGTACATATGGCTGCTCGGTCATGTCTCGGCGGTCAGTGTCTCGACCTATGCCTTGGCCAATCCCGTGATTGCCCTGCTGATCGGCTGGTGGTGGGCGGGCGAGCGCCTGGGTTGGCGCGCCGGACTGGGCAGCGGCATCATCCTGGCGGCGCTGGTCCTGGTGCTGACGCGGCCGCGAGCGGCTGGAAAGCTGTCCAACAAAGCTGATATACTCGCGCCTTCCGGAGGTGATTCCCGTGCGTCTTAAGCTCTCCCTTGCCCTGCTCGCCTGCGCCGCCCTCGGCCTCGGCGGTTGGATGTTCACCCGCCCCCAGGACCCCGCTCCCACCCAGGATCAGGTCAACGCCCAGGTGCGCGAGTACGCCAAGCCGGAGAACTCGAAGGTCATGTGGATCATGCACGAGCTCACCGACGTGCACGGCCCCCGGCTTACCGGTGGCCCCGAGCTGCTCGGCGCCCAAAACTGGGTGATGCAGACCGAGTCGTCGTGGGGCATGGTCAACACCCACCTCGAATCGTTCCCCTTCGTCCCGGAGCGCATGCACAAGGCGGTGCCCGGCTGGGACAACCTGCTGCTGCAGGCCAACGCCATCAGCCCCTTCCACGCCCAACTGGTGGTGCGCTCGCTGCACTGGACGCCCGGCACCCACGGCCCGGTGACCGCGCCGGCGGTGCTGATTCCCGAGCCGCCCGGGCTGGCTTTCACCGGCGGCCGCGGCGCCACCCCGCCGCCCATGCCCACCCAGGCCGAGCTCGACGCCTGGTTCGCCCAGTACGCCCCCAAAGTGAAGGACAAGATCGTGCTGGTCGGCGACTACCAGGTCATTCCGCTCGACTTCACCCCGCCCGCCTTGCGCCGCAGCGACACCTCCTGGGACTGCATGACCGGCACGCTGGCCGCCGACAGCGCCGCCTGCCAGGCGCTGCCGCAACGCCGCTTCCGCGGCAACTTCACCCCGCCCAAGCCCGACCCCACCCGCCTCACCCGCCAGCAGGTGAGCGCGCAGCTCGACGCCTTCCTGCTCAAGAACGGCGTCAAGGTGCGCATCAACAACGCCAACAAGGCCCACGGCGTGATCGTGGCCTACAACAACCCCAGCTACGATGTCGCCACCGCCGTGCCCACGGTGGTGATGCAATCGGACAGCTACGGCCGCATCTCGCGCCTGCTGGGCGACAATATTCCGGTCACGCTGCGCTTCAACATTGAGAACACCACTTATCCCCAGGGCAAAGTCACGCACAATGTCGTCGGCGAGATTCCCGGCGGCGACCTCAAGGATCAGGTGGTCATGCTCGGCGGCCACCTCGACAGTTGGAACAACGCCACCGGCGCCACCGACAACGCCGCCGGCAGCGCCATGATGATGGAAGCGGCGCGCATCCTGCTGGCCATGCATGTCCATCCCCGCCGCACCATCCGCGTCGCCCTCTGGTCGGGCGAGGAGGAGGGCCTGCTGGGCTCGCTCGCCTACGTGGACCAGCACTTCGGCACCGCCGAGCATCCCAAGCCCGCCTTCAAAAACCTGGTCGCCTACCTCAACATTGACGACGGCACCAGCAAGCCGCGCGCCGCCAGCGTCTTCGGACCGCCGGAAGCCGCCGCCTTCTTCCGCCAGACGCTGGCCTCGTTCCGCGACTGGGGCTTCATGGGCGCGGTGGCCAACACCAGCCGCCGCACCGGCGGCACCGACTCCACTTCGTTCAACCAGGCAGGCCTGCCGGGGGTGAACTTCGAACAGGACCCGATCGAATACCAGCCCTACTCCTGGCACACCAACCTCGACACCTACGAACGCCTGTCGCCCGAAGACCTGCGCGAGGGCGCCGCCGAGATCGCCGCCATGGCCTATGCCCTGGCCAACGCGCCGGAACAACTGCCGCGCTTCGACGCCGCCTCGATGCCCAAGCCGCCCAACCCGGTGGACCCCAGCCCGCAGGCCGCCCTCGCCGCCGGCAAGAACAACTAACCCGACCATGCGGCGGCGACTGCTGGCCTTGACCGCGCTGGCGCTGGCCCTCACGGCGGCGGCGGCGCAGCAGCCTGCGCCGCCGCCCTGTCCGAACTGCGCCGCCTGGAACGCGCCCCAGGCCCCCTTCCGCGTCTACGGCGACACCTACTACGTTGGCCCGCAAGGGCTGAGCTCGATCCTCATCACCTCGCCCGCCGGCGACATTCTCATAGATGGCGATCTGGCCGAATCAGCCCCGCAGATTGCCGCCCACATTCGCGCCCTCGGCTTCCGGCTAAGCGACGTCAAGCTGATCGTTAACTCCCACGTTCACTACGACCACGCCGGCGGCATCGCCGCCCTGGCAAAGTTGACCGGCGCCCGCGTGGCCGCCAGCCCCTGGTCCGCGGCGGTGCTGCGCAGCGGCCGCCCCGCCGCTGACGATCCCCAGCACGACATCCTGTTGCCCATTGCGCCCGTGCCCGAGGTTCAGGTGATACACGATGGCGAGACGCTGCACTTGGGCTCGCTGGCCATCACCGCCCATTTCACCCCCGGCCACACTCCCGGCGGCACCAGTTGGACATGGCGTTCCTGCGAGCAGGGGCGCTGCCTCGACCTGGTCTACGCCGACAGCCTGACCCCGGTCTCCGCCCCCGGTTACCGTTATGCGGATCACCCCGCGCTGCTCGCCGGCTTCCGTCGCAGCTTCGCCTTCTTGCGTTCCACCGCCTGCGACATCCTGCTCACGCCCCATCTCGGACCCCATCCGCTGCGGGATCCCCAGGCCTGCCGCAACTTGGCCGCCAAGTCCGAAGGACAACTACAGGCGCGGCTGGCCGAAGAAGCGGGCAAGCAGAACCGGCCAAGTGGCCGACGCTGAGGGAACCGGGCTGGAGGGGGGTGGTGCGCCCTGAGAGATTCGAACTCCCGGCCTTCTGGTTCGTAGCCAGACGCTCTATCCAGCTGAGCTAAGGGCGCGCACGAATGGTCCTCATTTTAACATGGCGGTCGGCGCCCAGCTGCCGCTGGCTGTTGCCCTCAAGGCCGCAATAGGGCGATTTTGTGGCAAATCCCTGCCGAAGTGAGGGGGACCGCCTCCTGGCCAGCCACTTTGCATCTAACCCCGCAGTCCGGTGGGTGGAAGCCAGGCACCCGCTGCCTCAGGGGGCATCGCCGTAGCGCCATGCCGGACCGCTTGAAAACTCGGGCCCCAAAAAAGAGGGAGCAGCCCAGCCGTGTCTCAAGCTAACTCCAGCCCCTTCAACCAAATACCCCAGGAAATGAGACAAAAATCGCCCGCTGGACTCGGCCCCAACGCCCACCTGCGCTGCGCGAGGCAATGCCTCAGTTGGATTTCTTGCGCGCCGCGCGCCGCTTCGCCGCCCAGCCCGGCTTCTCCACCTGCCGGGCACGGCCCAGCGCCAGCGCATCGGCCGCCACCGGCTCGGTGATCACGCTGCCGGCGGCGATGTAGGCGCCGTCGCCGATCTCCACCGGGGCCACCAAGGTCGAGTTGCTGCCCACGAAGGCCTGGGCGCCGATCGCGGTGCGGTGCTTGTTCACCCCGTCGTAGTTGCAGGTGATGGTGCCGGCGCCGATGTTGGCGCCCGCTCCCACCGTGGCGTCGCCCAGATAGGCGAGGTGGTTGGCCTTGCTGCCGCTGCCGATGCGCGATTTCTTGACCTCGACGAAGTTGCCGATGTGGGCGGCGGCGCCGATCTCCGCCCCCTCGCGCAGCCGGGCGAAGGGCCCGATGACGGCGGCGTCGGCCACCACGGCATTCTCCAGCACCGAATGGGCGCGGATGCGGCAGCCTTCCCCGATGCGCGTCGCTCCCAGCAGGTGCACGCCCGATTCCAGCGTGGTGTCCTGGCCCACCGTCACTTCCGGATCAATCACCACCGTATCCGGCAGCTCGATGCTGACGCCCGCGCGCAGCAGCTCGTCGGCCTTGCGCCGCCGCAGGAACTGATCCAACTGCGCCAGCTCATAGCGGTCGTTCACGCCCAGGCACTCGCGCTCGTCGGCCAGCGCCAGCGCCTCCACCGCCTCGCCCCGCCGGGCCAGGATGGCCACCGTGTCGGTGAGGTAATACTCCTTGTGCGGGTTGTCGGTGCCCAACTGGCCGAGCGCCTCGGCCAGCGCGCCAGTCTCAAAGCAGTAGAAACCGGCGTTGAGTTCGCGGATCAGCCGCTGCTGCGGCGTCGCCACCCGCTCCTCCACAATGCCGGTGACGCGCTCCGGGCGCTGCGGGTCGCGGAGGATGCGCCCGTAGGCGCGTGGCGTGGAGGGGGTGGCGGTGGCCAGCACGGCGGCGCAGGCGTGCGCCGGCTGCTGCGCCGCCAGCCCGATCAGCGTTGCGGCCGCGAGCAGCGGCATGTCGCCATGCACCACCAGCACGCGGGCGTACCGCTGCCACCACGCTTGCGCCGCCTGCACCGCGTGGCCGGTGCCCAGTTGCGGCTCCTGAACGATCAGCGTCACCGCGCCCGCGCCGCCGGCGGCCAGCGCCGCCTGGATGGCGTCTTTTCCATAGCCCACCACCACGGCGGTGTCGGCGGCGGCGATGCCGGCTTCGGCGGCCGCCGCCAGCACATGGCCCAGCAGGCTGCGGCCGCCCGCCCGATGCAGCACCTTGGGCAGTTGCGAGCGCATACGCGTACCCTTGCCCGCGGCCAGGATTAACAACCCGGTACGCTCGCCGATGTTGGCCCCGCTCACGGTCAGTCGCGGCTTTCCGGATACAGGATCTCGGTGAAGCGCGGATCCTCGGCCAGCGGCTCGAAGTCGTGATCCTGGCGGGCCAGCAGCCGGCAATGGGGATCGGCGGCGATGGCTTCCTGCAAGTGGTGCAGCGCCGCTTCCGCGTCGCGTGTCTGCGCCCGCAAACAGGCCAGCGCGTAGGAAAGATCGGCGGTCTTGTGCCCCTGCTTCAGCGCCCGGTTCAGCAGCTCCTCGGCGTCGCCGTACTGGGCGGCGTTGAGCTTGAGGATGGCCGCCTGGTAGAACTCTTCCGCGCTGGCCGGCGCGGCGTCGCCGTTCAGGCGCTGGTTGCAGGCCCGCAAGTGCACGCCCGCTCGCTCGGCCAGTTCCCGAAACGGGCTTTCGCACACCTTTTCCAAAAGCGGCTTGGCGCGCTCAAACTTCTGTTGGCTGTAGAGTTTCATGCCGGCCGCGTACTGCTCCAGGACGGACTGGTAGTTGGGATCGGTCGAACGCGCGACTCCAGTGCTCATGCCAAGTATTAGGCGGCAATCCGCCCCCTGCGTCAAGCGGACGCGGTGGTGGACACGTTCCCGATGCCGGTCCAGAATAGGCTCGGGTGCCGAGGTTGTGCTAAACCAGATTCCAACCCTGCTGGAAAAGCTCGTGCTGGGACGCAGCATTGCGCGCCGCGCCGCGCTGGCGGCGCGGGTGCCGCGGGGCGCGCTGGAGCGGGTGCAGGCGGCGGAGTTCCAAAGCACGCTGGCGCGGGTCGCCCAGCACAGCCGCTTCTACCAGCGGCAGTTCGCCGCCCGCGGCCTTGACCCGCGCAAGATCAAGCGTCCCCAGGACCTGGGCGGGTTCTACACCACGGCCACCGATTTGCGCGAGCAGCCGGTGGAGGATTTTCTGTGCGCGCGGCCGCAGGCGGGCTTTGAAACCACCGGCACCACGGCGCGCAACAAGCGGGTGTACTTCTCCAATGAAGAAGTGCACGACATCGGCTTCGAGGGCGCGGTGGGGCTGTGGAACCTGGGCATGCGGCCCGACGACCGGGCGGTGGACGCCTTCGACTACGCCTTCTGGAACGCCGGCATCACCCTCCTGCACTCGCTCAACGCCATGGGCTGCTTCCACGTCATCGCCAGCAAGCTGGCGCCGGAGGAGTTCTATCGCCGCATCAAGGAATACGACTTCAACGTCATGATCGTGGACACCGCCTGGCTGGTGAGCCTCACCGAGATTGCCGAGCGCCAGGGCGCCTGGCCGCTGAAGTTCATCCTCTCGGGCAGCGAGAACATGAGCGAGAGCACCCGCGCCTGGATCGAGCGGGTTTGGAACTGCAAGGTGTACCAGGCCTATGGGCAGACGGAGACGCTGGGCGCGACCGCCATCGAGTGCCCGGCGCAAAAGGGCTACCACCTGAACGAGCCCAACTTCCTGTTCGAGATCCGCGAACCGGGCCCCGACGGCTTCGGCGAGTTGGTCTTCACCACCCTCACCCGCAAGGTGATGCCGCTCATTCGCTACCGCTCCAACGACATCACCCGTTTTCTGGACGAGCCCTGCACGTGCAGTCTGCGCTCGCTGCGCCGCATTGACAAGATTCAGGGCCGCGGCGACGAGATCGTCTCCTGCGGCATGGGCATGATCAGCCCCTGGATCTTCGAGACCTGGCTCGGCGGCCACGAGGCGCTGGCCGAAGACTGGCAGGTGGCCGTGACCCAGCCGCGAGCGCGCGACGTGATCGAAGCCCGGGTGGAACTTCGGCCGGGGCTGGCCCCGCCCCCGGGCCTGGAAACGGATCTGCTGCGCAGCTTCGCCGCGGCTTTTCCCTACTACGAAAAGAACCGGGCCATGGGTCTGTTCGACCTCCGCGTCGAGGTCCTGCCGCGCGGCACGTTGCGGCAGCGCTTGGGCAGCGGCGTACGGGCCAAGCTGCGCCGCGTAGTGGATGAGCGCAGCGCGGTAAAGGTTGACTTGACCCCTTAAGCGGGACGCGCGGAGAAGCCGCGCTGGCCCGCGCCCAGTAAAGCGCAGCCGCGGCCTGGGGCTCAGGGCCCCCAAGCCGCGGCGAGCATAAGCGGGACGCGCGGCAATGCCGCGCTGGGGCCCGCGCCAATTAACGTTAAGGCCTTTTAATGCTTTTTTAACGCCGGGTTAACCGGCCGTTGCCCACAATCTGAAACGGAGGAGTCAATATGCAAGCATCGGGCAAGCAGCTTTCCACCACGTCCGCACCCCGTCTGGGCGTGCTGCTGGTGGGCATGGGCGCCATCTCGACCACTCTGGTCGCTGGCGTCGAAGCCATCCGGCAGGGGCAGGGGCGCGCCTTCGGGTCGCTGACCCAGTTGGCCGTGATGACCCCGCCGGGCACACAGCAACGGGTGCCGCTGGCCGAGTACTTGAACCTCACCTCCCTCGATGACCTGGCCTTCGGCGGCTGGGACATCAACCCCGGCAACGCCTACGACATGGCGGCCGCGGCGGCCGTGCTCGACCCGATGCAGTTGGCGGCCGTGAAGCCGGCGCTGGAGAAGATCGAGCCCATGCCGGGCATCCATGATCCCCAGTACCTGCGCCGCACCGAGGGCCGGCGCATCAAGCCCCAGACCAACAAATGGGAGCAGGCCGAGGCGCTGCGTGCCGACATCCGCGCCTTCCGCAAGGCCAATAAGGTGGAGCAGGTGGTGGTGATGTGGTGCGGCTCGACCGAGGTCTTCCTCCCTGCCGGACCCGCCCACCAGAGCCTGAAGATCTTCGAAGCCGCGATGAAGGAGAACGAGCCCACCATCGCGCCTAGCATGATCTATGCCTACGCCGCGCTGCAGGAGGGTTGCAGCTTCGTCAACGCCACGCCCACGCTGACCGTGGACATGCCGGTGATGATCGAGCTGGCCAAGGCCAAGGGATGCGCGGTGAGCGGCAAGGATCTCAAAACGGGACAGACGCTGCTCAAGACCATTCTGGCCCCCGGCATCAAGCAGCGTATGCTGGGGCTGGCGGGGTGGTTCTCGACCAACATCTTGGGCAACGGTGACGGCGCCACGCTGGACGATCCGGCGGCGTTCCGCAGCAAGGAAGAGTCGAAGCTGTCGGCCCTGACCCATATCCTGCAGCCCGATCTTTACCCCGAACTGTATGGCAAGGTCAGCCACCAGGTGAAGATCAATTACTACCCGCCGCGGGGCGACAACAAGGAAAGCTGGGATAACATTGACGTGATCGGGTGGCTGGGCTACCCGATGCAGATCAAAATCAACTTCCTGTGCCGCGACAGCATTCTGGCGGCACCGCTGCTGTTGGACCTGGCGCTGATCAGCGCCGCGGCGCAGCGGGGCGGGGAGTGCGGCGTGCTGGAGTGGCTGGGCTTTTACTTCAAGAGCCCGCAAACCGAGCATGGCCGGCCCGAGCACGACCTGGGCCAGCAGTACCAGCAGTTGCAGCAGGCGTTTCATCGCCTGGCGCCCAAGCTGGCGGCGCAGCCGGTGCGGGCATAGCCTGCGGCAGCGGGCAAGGAGCAAAACGGGTGGCGGGGGAACTCCAGGGCAAAATTGCGTTGGTGACCGGCGCGGCGCGCGGCATTGGCCGCGCCATCGCGCTGCGCCTGGCGCAGGGCGGGGCGGATGTCGCGGTGAACTACGACACCAGCGAGGAGGCGGCCGCGCGCCTGCGGGATGAAATTGAAGCCCTGGGCCGGCGCGCGCTGGCAGTCAAGGCCGATGCCGCCAGCCCGGAGGGCATCGCCAAGCTGTTCGGCGCGGTGAAGGACACCTTTGGGGCGCTCGACATCTTCGTGAACAACGCCATTGATGTCGCCACCTACGGACCGGTGACGCGGCAGCGGCTGGAGGGGTGGGAGCACACCGTCAACGGCAACACCAGCGCCCTGCTGCTCAGCGCCCAGAAGGCGCTGCCGCTGATGAAGGGGCGGCGGGGAAAAATTCTCAGCCTGTCAAGCCTGGGGTCGCAGTACTACATCCCCGGTTACGCCTCGATCGGCGTCACCAAGGCGGCCACCGAGGCGCTGACCCGCTACATGGCGGTGGAGTTGGGCAAGCACGGCATCAACTGCAACACCCTCTCCGGCGGACCGATTGATACCGACGCGCTCAAGCTGTTCGCCAACTACCCGCAGATGAAGGAAGCCTGCGAAAACCTGTCGCCCGCCGGGCGGATCGGACAGCCGGAGGATTTGGCCGAGGTGGCCGCCTTCCTGTGCTCGGACGCCGCCAACTGGATTTACGGTCAAACCATCATCGCCGACGGCGGCCTGTCGCTGCTGAGCGTCGGATAGTGCAACCCAAGGAGCCTGCCTCATGCCCGAAGCCAATGCCAACGTCCAGGAAGTGATGAAGATTCGCGAGCTCGCCGACCGCGTGCTGGCGTCGCGCCACGATGAAATCGTCAACAAGGTGCGGGAAGCCGTGGCCGAGGTGCTGGGCCGCGAGTTGAGCGAAGTCAATGCCTCGAGCAGCCTGATGAACGACCTCAACGCCGAATCGCTGGACTTTCTTGACCTGCTGTTCCGCCTGGAGTCGGGCTTTGGCATTAAGATCCCCCGCGGCGGCATCCAGCGCGCCACCCAGGGCTCGCTCACCGAGGCCGAGTTCCAGCAGAACGGCGTGCTCACCCCGGCGGCGCTCGAACGCCTGCGCCTGCTGATGCCGGAAGTGGCGGCCGACAAGCTGCATGCCGGCCTCACCGCGCGCGAGATTCC
>JBQCEU010000018.1:0-4857 GCA_051959955.1 Terriglobales bacterium
CTGGGCGCGAGCCAGCATGGTTGCGAAGACCTTGCGGCTGCCGATGCCATCCACAAACGAGGGCTGGTAGGCGACCTCGACCGGCTCGCCCGCCGTCAGCGCCGCCGCCAGCGGGGCCGCGGTGGCCACCTCGGCGGCGTAGACCTTGATTTTCGGCGCGCGGCGGCGCAACTCGGCGGCGATGCCGCACGCCAGCCCGCCCCCGCCCCAGGGCACCACCACCGCCTCCAGATCGGGCTGGTCTGCGAGCAACTCGCCGGCGATTGCCCCATTGCCTGCCATGACGTCGGGATCGTCGAAGGCGTGAATGAAGGTGGCTTCGACGCCGGGGAAGCTGCGCGTCTCGAAGCAGCGCCACCAGTCGGCAAATGGGACCCGAATGACGCGCCCGCCCAGCCGTTCGATGGCGGCAAGCTTGGTTCGCGGCGCCGTGTCCGGGGCGATGATGGTGGCGGCGATGCCCAGCTCGCGGGCGCAGTAAGCGACGCCCTGGGCCATGTTTCCCGCCGAGGCGGTCAGCACCCCGCGCGCCAGCTTCTCCGGATCGAGCGCCGCCATAACCCGCGCCGCCCCGCGGATCTTGAACGAGCCGATGGGCTGCAGGTTCTCCAGCTTCAGCCACACCGCGGCCGCCGCTTCCGCCGCGGTTGCCTGCAGCCTCACCAGCGGCGTGCGCAGCGGCAGCGAAGTCAGGCGTTGTTGTCGCCTGGCCAGTTCCGGAGGACTGGTTGCCATAACGCATCGTAGCACCGGCCGTGCTAAAGTAGTGAAAATCACTACTGGAGCCGGTTGTGGAGAAAACCATCACCGCCACCGAGGCGAACCGCAAATTTTCCGAGATGTTGCGCGGCGTGCGCTCCGGCCACAGTTATCGGGTCACCAGCCACGGCAAGGTGGTGGCGCGCCTGGTCCCGGGCAACGGCGACGCCGCCGAGCTGCGCCGCCGCGAGCGCGCCAAGCGCGCGCTGCTGGAACATTTGCGCACCCGCAAGCCGCTTAACCTGCCCCACATCAGCCGCGACGAGATGTACGATTGAGGGCCGCGCTCGACACCAACCTGCTGGTTTACGCCGAGGATGTCAACTCGCCCGAGCAGGGCGTGGCGGCGCGGGAGTTGATCGCGCGCCTGGCGCCGGGCCAGACCGCAATCGCCCTGCAGGGCCTGGTCGAGCTGTTCAACGTGCTCACCCGCAAGGCCGGGTGCAGCGGTGCCGAGGCGCAACAGCGGGTGTCGGCTTGGGCCGCGCTGCTGGAGACCGTCCCGACTGACGCCGCCCTGCTGAACTCGGCCATGGATCTGGCCGCAGTCACAGATTTTCGCATTTGGGACGCGATTCATTTGGCAGCGGCAGAGAAGAGCCACTGCAAGCTATTTCTTTCCGAAGATCTGCAGCATGGCTTTCATTGGCGCGGTGTGACCGTGGTCAACCCGTTCGCCACACCCCGCCATCCGCTGCTGGTTGCCCTTTGCGGTACATGACGAAACCTGCGCTTGTATGGCGCCACGGACCGATTATGATTCCGGTATGCGGAATTTCCTGCTGGGCATTTTACTGACCGTGGCCGTGCTGGCCGTGGGTGGCTACTTGTACTTCGCCCTGGGCATCGCGCCGGTGGCTACCGCCGCCCAACCCATGCCCTTTGAGACTCACATGGCCAAGCTGGCCCTGCACGCCCGCATCAACAAGGAGATGCCCACCGTGGTGCCGGTCAGCGCCGATGCCTCGAGCTACGCCGCCGCCGTGCCCCTCTACCGCACCCATTGCGCCGTCTGCCACGGTCTGCCCGGTCAGCCGCGGACGGCGATCGCCCAGGGCATGTTCCCCGATCCCCCGAAGCTTTTCCCCGGCAAGGGCGTCTCCGACGACCCCGCCGGCGAGACCTACTGGAAGGTCACCAACGGCATCCGCCTCACCGGCATGCCCGCCTTCGAGAAAACCCTCAGCGACACCCAGCGCTGGCAGCTCAGCGTGATGCTGGCCCACTCCAACCAACTGCCGCCGGCGATCCTCCAGGCCCTCTCGGCGCCGCTGCCGCAGCAGCCTTAGTCGCAGCGGTGGTAAAATTCAAAGTAGTGAATTCACTACTTCGAGGGTTGTGCCATGGCAATCAACATCAGCGCCACCGAAGCCAACCGTAAATTCTCGGCCATTCTGCGGGGCGTGCGCGCCGGCAAGAGATATGTCATTATCAGCCGGGGCGTGCCGGTAGCCGAAATACACGCCTCTCAGGGTGCGTCGGCAAAGGAGTTGGCTCGCCGCGGCAAGGCATGGGAGAAGCTGAAGCAAGACCTCATGGCCCAGCCGGTGCGCAATCTGCCCCACATCACCCGCGATGAGATGAACACGCGGTGACGGCGGCCGTGGACACCGATGTCTTGGTGTACGCCGAGGGCCTGGGCGATGCCGCCCGCCGCCGGCGGGCCACGGAACTTCTGGACAAGTTGGCGGTCCGACTGGTCCTGCCCGCGCGGGTTCTGGGAGAGCTCTATAACGTTCTCACGCGCAAGGGCGGCTGGACACCGGAACAGGCGCGTCAGAAGGTTCTGCGCTGGCACGATATTCTGGCGACGTTTGAGGCGACCGGTGATGGCATTCTGGCAGCGATCGAAGTGGCCGCCGCCCACAAACTGAATGTATGGGATGCTGCTCTGCTGGTGGCGTCCGACGCTGCCGGATGCGACGTCCTTCTCTCCGAGGATCTGCAGGAGGGCTTTCGCTGGCGGGGCGTCACCGTTGTCAACCCCTTTGCGGCGCACCCACATCCGCTGTTGGTTACACTGCTGGCCGACGCCTGAGTCGGATCACTTGCCCAGCAGTTCCTCTTCGTCCTTGCCTTCGGCGCTGAGCTTGATCAGCACCGAGTAGTCCTCAATCGTCGTGGTATCGCCCTCGATGCTGCGCGTGGTCACCAGCTCGCGCAGCAGACGGCGCATGATCTTGCCGCTGCGGGTTTTGGGCAGGCCCTCGACCAGCCGCACCTCCTCCGGGCGGGCGAAGGCGCCGATCTCCTGCGCCACCCAGGCGCGCAGTTCGTGGGCCAACTCCTCGCTGGCTTGGTTGCCGCCCTTGATGGTGGCAAACACCACCAGCGCCTGGCCCTTCAACTCGTCCGGCCGGCCCACCGCCGCCGCCTCGGCCACGGCCTCATGGCGCACCATCACCGACTCCACCTCCATGGTGCTCATGCGGTGGCCGCTGACGTTGATCACGTCGTCCACCCGCCCCAGCACCCAGTAGTAGCCGTCGGCGTCGCGGCGGGCGGCGTCGCCGGTGAAGTAGAGGCCCGGGTAGCGCGACCAGTAGCTCTCGGTGTAGCGCTCGGGATCGCGGTACAGGCCGCGCAGCATTGAGGGCCAGGGCTTCTTCAGGATCAGGTAGCCCTGCTGCCCATCCGGCACCGGATTCCCCTTGAGGTCCACCACGGCAGCGTCAATGCCCGGCAGCGGCAGCGTGGCCGAGCCGGGCTTGGCCGCCACTGCGCCGGGCACGGGCGCGATCAGGATGCTACCGGTCTCCGTTTGCCACCAGGTATCCACGATGGGGCAGCGGCCGCCGCCGATCACGCGGTGATACCACTCCCACGCCGCCGGCTGAATCGGCTCGCCCACCGAACCCAGCAGCCGCAGGCTCGACAGGTCATGTCGCGCCGGATGCGCGTCGCCGGCGCGGATGAAGCTGCGGATGGCGGTCGGCGAGGTATAAAAAAGGTTGACGCGGTACTTGGCGATGATCTCCCAGAAGCGGTCCGGGGCGGGGAAGTCGGGCGCGCCTTCGTACATCACCGAGGTGGCGCCGGCGGCCAGCGGACCGTAAATGATGTAGCTGTGCCCGGTCACCCAGCCAATGTCGGCCGTGCACCAGTAAATGTCCTCCTCGCGCAGATCAAATACCCACTCCATCGTCGCCTGCACCTGCACCAGGTAGCCGGCAGTGGAATGCACCACGCCCTTGGGCTTGCCCGTGGTGCCGCTGGTATAGAGCACGTAGAGCGGATGCTCGCTGCCCACCGGCACGGCGGGGCAGTCGGCGGGCGCGGCGGCCACCAGTTCGCTCCACTCCAGGTCGCGGCCGGGTTTCATCTCGATGGGCGCGCCGGTGTGGCGAAAGATGATCGAGTGCCGGATGCCGGGGCAGTGCTCCAGCGCCGCGTCCACGTTCTTTTTGAGCGGCACCTCGCGCCCGCGCCGCCGCCCGGCGTCGGCGGTGATCACCAGTTGCGCCTCGAGGTCGTCCATGCGGGTGCGCAGCGCCTCGCTGGAGAAACCGGCGAAGACCACCGAATGGATGATGCCCAGCCGGGCGCAGGCCAGCATGGCCACCGCCGCCTCGGGGATCATGGGCAGATAGATGATGGCGCGGTCGCCGGCCTTATAGCCCAGTTCGCGCAGCGCCCGTGCGAACTGGCAGACGCGGCGGTGCAGCTCCTGGTAGGTGAGGATCTGTTGCTCGCCGTTTTCGCCTTCCCAAATCAGCGCCGCTTTGTTGCGCCGCGGCCCGGCAAGGTGGCGATCCAGACAGTTGTAGCTGGCGTTGGTGGTGCCGTCGGCGAACCAGCGGGCAAACGGCGCTTGCCAGTCGAGCACCTGCGTAAACGGCTGGAACCAGTGCAGGCCGGCGCGGGCGCGCCCGCTCCAGAAGGCCTCGGGGTCGGCCAGCGCCGCGCGGCGCAGCTCGTCGTAGGCGGCGCGGGAAGCAATGTGGGCGCGGGCGGCGAACCCCTCCGGAGGAGGGAATAGCGAAGCAGCAGCTTGGGCCATGCCAGAATCATAGCGCCGGAGTGGCCGGTTGCCAGTGGCCAGTGGGGGCATCGCAAATGAAAGAGCTCAGCGAAGCGCGGGAGTTGGTGGCGCGGTAC
>JBQCEU010000019.1:0-2166 GCA_051959955.1 Terriglobales bacterium
TTCGCATACTGGGCCGTTTCGCGCATGCGGCGCGCGGAGGGGAGGCGAGCGACCGCGCGTCCCGGGTGTCCTGCCGCAAAGGAAGGGCGGGGGCAGGGTCCCTAACAGGAGCTGTGATAGCATTTCGGGCCCGCCGCGGCGCCTGAAGCTGCCGGCCGGTTGAAGTTCCCGCGAGGAGTCCACGTAATGTCCACGGCTGCGCCCCTGAAGCTCACGCCGCCCGCCCAGGGGGCCAAGATCCCCCTGCGCGACGGCAAGCTCGTCGTCCCCGAGAATCCCATCATCCCCTTCATCGAAGGCGACGGCACCGGCCCGGACATCTGGCGCGCCAGCGTGCGCGTGATGGATGCGGCCGTGCAGAAGGCATACGGCGGCCGCCGGAAGATCCACTGGATGGAGGTCTTCGCCGGGGAGAAAGCGAACCGCCAGTTCAACAGCTGGCTGCCGGACGAGACGGTGACCGCCTGCCGCGAATACCTGGTCTCGATCAAGGGTCCGCTCACCACCCCGGTCGGGGGCGGTATCCGCTCTCTCAACGTGGCGCTGCGCCAGCTGCTCGACCTTTACGTCTGCCTGCGCCCGGTGCGCTGGTTCAAGGGAGTGCCCTCTCCGGTGAAGCACCCGGAGAAAGTGGACATGGTGATCTTCCGCGAGAACACCGAGGACATCTACGCGGGCATCGAGTTCGAGGCCGGCACGGAGGAGAACCGCCGCTTCCTCGAGCTCTTCAAGCAGCACTTCCCGAAGGCATACGGGAAGATCCGCTTCCCGGAGAGCTCCGGCGTGGGCATCAAGCCGGTCTCGAAGGAGGGCTCCGAGCGCCTGATCCGCTCCGCCATCCAGTACGCCGTCACCAATAAGCGGCGCAGCCTCACGCTGGTCCACAAGGGCAACATCCAGAAGTTCACCGAGGGCGCGTTCCGCAATTGGGGCTACCAGCTCGCCGAGCGCGAGTTCTCCGGTGCCACCTACACGTGGGAGCAGTGGGAGCGCACCAAAGCCGCTTCCGGCGAAAAGGCCGCCAACGCGGAGATGGACGAGGCGAAGCGCGCCGGCAGGATCATCGTCAAGGACGCCATCGCCGACATCACCCTGCAGCAGGTGCTGACGCGCCCCGATGAGTTCGACGTCATCGCGACGCTCAACCTGAACGGCGATTATCTGTCCGATGCCCTCGCCGCCCAGGTTGGCGGGATCGGCATCGCCCCCGGCGGCACCATCAACTACATGACCGGCCACGCGGTCTTCGAGGCGACCCACGGAACCGCGCCGAAGTACGCCAACCTCGACAAAGTGAACCCTGGCTCGGTCATCCTCTCCGGCGAGATGATGTTCCGCTACATGGGTTGGGTGGAGGCCGCCGACGCCATCATTCACGCGATGGACAAGACCATCGGCCAGAAGGTCGTGACATACGACTTCGCCCGGCTGATGGAAGGCGCCAGCGAGGTCTCGACTTCAGCCTTCGGTGACGCCCTGATCCGCAATATGTGACAGCGCCGATGACGCTCCTCGACTGGGCCCGGAAGGTGCAGGCGATCGCCCAAAACGGGCTCGCCTTCACCCACGACCCGTACGACAAGGAGCGTTATACCCAGCTCACCGAGCTGGTGGCTTCCATCCTCTCCGCGGAGCTCGACATCCCCGTCTCCCGGGCGAAAGACTTCTGGGAAGGCGAGGAAGGCTACGTCACGCCCAAAGTGGACGTACGCGGCGGTATCTTCGAGGAAGGCCGCGTGCTGCTGGTGCGCGAGCGCTCCGACGGCAAGTGGACGTTGCCCGGCGGCTGGGTCGACGTCAACGACTCCCCATCCGGCGCGGTGGAGCGTGAGATCTTCGAGGAATCGGGCTATCGGGCCCGGGCGCTGAAGCTCGCCGCGCTCGTCGACAAGCTCCGCCATCCGCACCCGCCGGGCATTCACCACATCTACAAGCTCTTCTTTCTCTGCGAGCGGACCGGCGGCGAGCCTACGGTGAGCAGCGAGACCGACGCCGTGCAATTCTTTCCGGTGCGGGTGCTCCCCGAGCTCTCCACCGGGCGGGTGCTCGCCTCGCAGATCGAGCGGCTGTATCAACACCATCTGAACCCGGAGCTGCCGACATACTTTGACTGACAGCACCGTGCGGTCGGCCGCCCGCCGGATCGCCGGCGCCTTCGCCGAATAC
>JBQCEU010000020.1:0-13015 GCA_051959955.1 Terriglobales bacterium
AGCGACACCGCGGTTTCACCGCTGCCCAGAACCAGCAGTTTTTCGCCCGCCGGAAACGCGCGGTTGGCCCAATTCAGCGCCCAGGTCATGATCTGCCGCCAGCACAAAAGCAGCAGCACAATCGCCAGCACCGCCCCCACCACCGGCGCCGTACGGAACCGCAGGTCGGGCACCAGCCAGTACAGCAGCGCCAGCAATAGCGAGGCAATGCCCAGCGCCTGCAACAGGCGGGCCAGCATCTCCCCCGGACGGGAATCGGACTCGGGCGCGTACAGATCGCTGTAATGCAGGCAGATCTGGCAAATGACGGTGATCACCACCGCCTTGAGCAGCAGCGGCGCCGCCGGCCGGTCGGGCCAGCCGCGCGCATCCACCGCCACCGCCGCCGCCAGCGCCAGCAAAATCAGGCAACTCTCGCCCACCAGCAGCACCGCCCAGCGGCGGGGAAAGTACTGGTTGAGAACCTTGATCACGCCCCGCTCTCCCTTTCGGCGCCTGTCATTTCGGCCTCGCCATAGCCATAGCCGTAGCGCGACGGCCGTGTTTTGGCGCCGTTGAGGACGCAGCCCAAGAGCCCCGGACGCAGCAGCGCGGACGCCTGCTGGACCGCTGCAAAATCCGTACACCCGGCGCGCACCACCAGCAGCGAGGCGTCCACCGCCCGTGCCAGCACCTGGCTGTCGGCCACCGGGCCCACCGGCGCGCCATCCACCAGCACCAGGTCAAAGCGGCTGCGCGCCTGCTGCAGCAGTTCCGGCAACCGCTGGCTGGTCAGCAGCTCGGCCCCTTCCGCCTGGCTCCGGACGGCCGGCAGCACCGCCAGCCAGGGATCCACGGGCAGCAGCAGCGATTCCCAATCCACTTCCCCACGCAGGTACTCACCCAGCCCGCGCGTGGGTTTCGGGCGCAGTGACTCCGACAGGCCGGCGCGGCGCAGGTCGGCGTCAATCAACAGCACCCGTCCTTCCTTGAGGGAACTGAACTGCAGCGCCAGATTGGCGCTGATGAGGGTCTTGCCTTCGCCGGCGGTGGCGCTGGTCACCAGCAGGGTGCGCAGCCCGCGGGTGGCCACCGCCTCCAGCAGCCGGGTGCGCAGGATGCGGTACTGTTCCCGCGCCACCCCGGCGTGAGGGGCGACCAGCGCCAGGCTGTGGAGGCCCGGTGCGGCCGCCGGCCCGGCATGGCCGGCCGCCGCGCCCGGATTCGCCGCTGCGGCGGGCGTTTCCAGGGCAAAGCCCGCCAGATCGCGCACCTCGGCCTGCTGCCAGTCGCCGGCCGGTGCCTGCGGAGGCGCCGGGGCCTCGCTGGTCTGGGTGGCTTTCTCCAGTGCGGTGTAGAACAATCCCATGGTTTGGCCTATTTGCTGCCCTCGCTCAAGCCCGCCCAGCGCGCCCAGCCGCTGGCAAACCGCTGCAGGGCGGGCGGCCGCTGGGCGGCCCCCGCCGCCGCCATCGGTCGCAGGGTGGTGGGGAGGAGATCGGCGGCGGCCGGAGCGGGCGCCGGTACCGGCGCCAGATCCAGCTGCGCCGCCACCCGCTCCACCAGCGGACGGGTAATCACCGGCGCCTGGGCGGCGAAACCGGCCAGCAGGCAGTGGTCGGCGATGACGTTGATGATGCGCGGCACCCCCTGGGAGAGCTGATGAATGCGCTCAATGGCGGCGGGGTCGAAGCGGCGCACAACCGCCCCCGCATGCTCCATGCGTGCTTGTATGTAGGCCTGCGTCTCTTCCGGACTCAGCGGCACCAGTTGGCAGCGCACCGCCACCCGCTGGTGCAGCGCCCGGCCGTTGCTGTTGCGCAAATGCGCGGCCAGCTCCGGCTGCCCCGACAGGATGATCTGCAGCAATTTGTGCCCGCCCCTTTCCAGATTGGTCAACAGCCGGATCTGCTCCAGCACCAGCGGGTTCAGATCCTGCGCCTCGTCAATCACCAGCAGCACGCACTCGCCCGCCTGATGGCGCTCCTGCAGAAAATTCTGCAAGCGCGCCAGCAGCTCGCTCAGCCCGCCTGCCGGCTCCAGCCCGTAGCCGCGTACGATCGCCTGCAGCACCTCCGCCGGCGTGGCATGCAGCGGCGTGTCCAGCGACTGCGCAATCACCCCGCCGGGCAGCATCTCCAGCACCGCCGCCAGCAGCGTGGTCTTGCCCGTTCCCGGCTCACCCAGCAGCAGTGCCACGCCCTTGCGCTCCCGCAGGCTGTACAACAAGCCCGCCATCGCCTCCTTGTGCGCCGGCGCAAAGTAGAGAAAGCGCGGGTCGCTCGCCAGCGTGAAAGGGTATTCGCGCAGTTGGTAAAAGTCGAGATACATGTCAGGCCTTGCTCACGGGCTCGGGGGTAAGACCCCCCTCCGGCGCGGCCGGCAGCGCCAGCACGGGCGGGATCAACGGTAAGGCGGCCAGCAGCGGCGCCTGGGTGTAAAAAGTGATGTCGGCCTCGCTGCGCACCACCGGATCGCGCATCTCCGCCATGAAGGCCAACCCGGCTCCGAGCAGCAGTCCCCCCAGCCCGCCCATCAAGTCAATGCGCACCAGGTTCGGGCTGGTGGGCTTGATCGGCAGGTTGGCGGGATCAATGATGCGGAACTCCTCGCCTTCGGCCTGCTGTTCCATCGCCGCCGCCGTCGCCGCCGCCGCCTTCTTCTCCAGCAGGCTGTTGTAGTTGGTCTTGGCCTGCGCGGTGGCGTTGGTGATGTTCGCCAGCTTCTGCTCCACTTCCGGCAGCCGCTCGATGCGGCTCTGCAGCGCATTGATCTTGCCCTGGATCGTCTTCTGGTCCGCCTGCCGCTGGGCAATCTCCTGGTCGAGCAGCGCCACCTGGCTGCGCTGCTGCGCCGGCAGGGCGGCGATGTCGTCCGGCACCGCGGCCTTGGCCTTGGCTGACGGCTTGGCCTCGGCTGCCGCCCCCTTGGCCTCCTGCGCCTCGGCTTCCTTCCGGGCGGCCGCCGCCGCTTTCTTCTCCTGCGCCACCTGCTCGGTCAGCGCCCTCACTTGCGCCTGCAGCCGGATCACATCCGGGTGCTGCGGGGTGTACATCTGCTGCGCCACCGCCAGGTCCGCCTTGGCCTTGGTCAGCGCCTGCTCGTCCGGCGTCTGCGGCGCCGGCGCGCCCGGCACGGCCGCCGGACTCCCCAGGGTGGCCACCGCCTGCCCCAGCGAGGTCAGGTAGGTCCGCTGCTGCTGCGCCCGCGCCAGCCCCTCGGCGTTGGCCTGCAGTTCGGAGTTGAGCTGGCCCATCACCTGCAGGTTGGCGTCCTGCTGTTCCGGCAGGCTGCCCATGTACTGGCTGCGCAATTCGCGCAACTGCGTCTCCAAGCCGTCCAGCGTCTGTTTCGCCAGGTCGAGCTGGCCGTCAATGAACTGCACCGTGCCCTGCGACTGGTCGGCCCGCGCCTTCAGGTTCTCCTGAATGAACATCGAGGAAAGGTCGCGCGTCACCCCCTGCGCCAGCAACGGCGACGGCGCGTCGAAGGAGATGCGGAATGCCGTCACCATCGAATCCGGCCGGTCCGGCTCCGCCACGCTCGGGGCAACGGTGATGTGGCTCAGCATCTCCGTCACCTTCTGGTCCGGCGTCAGGTTCTTGTCGCTGTACAAGGCGTACTTGGTGATCAACCCGCTCAACTGCGTGCGGCTGAGAATCTGCTCCTGGATCGAGGTCAGCCGCAGAGCCACGTTGCTGCTCACCGTCGGCTTGACAAAATCCGCCGGCACCTTTTGCGGTTCCACCAGAATCAGCGACTCCGAGGTGTACAGCCGCGGCAGGAGGCGCCCCACCACCACCGTCACCGCGCTGATCAACACGAACGGGACCAGCAGCCATACCCAGCGGCGCACGCCGATCTGCAGGTACTCCAGCGGGTTGGTGATGGGACGGCGCGGCATTTATTCGTGAGCTCCCTGCCAGATGTAGCGCACCCCCACACTGGCCTGCAGGCGGCTCAGCGCCCCCACCCGGCCGGGCAGCGTGGCCACCTCCTGGCTGTAGTAGTTGCCGCTGGCTTCCAGGCTCCAGTGGGTCAGCGCATAGGCGAGTTGGGCGGCGGCAAACAGGCCATTGCGCGCCGCTTGCGAGCCGCCGATGGCCGCCATGCGGCTGTTGCCCAGACTGGCTCCGCCCTGCCACTTGCCCCACTGCTGCTGCCACTGCAAGGCCAACTGGTCGGTGCTGATGCTGCCCGGCGTCAGCCCCGCCTGCACCCGGTGGTTCCAGCTCAGTCCCAGTTGCGTCCGTGCGATCTGCTGCCTCAGGCTGGCGTCGGCCGCCCAGGAGCGCGGCGGCTGCCCGGCTGCCGGCCCGGCGCTTGACACCACCCAGTTGAAACCCGGCCCCGCGCCCAACTGCAGCGAGGTCGCCCCCCACGCCTGGCTCAGCGTGGCCTCGAGATTGGCGTAGCGGGTGTGTTGCACCGGAAGCGTGAACCACATCTCGCCTTCGTTGGCGGAAACGCCCACGCTGCGGTCGGCGGTCAAGCGGTAATTCCACCCCAACTGCGAGCTCAGCGACTTCGTTTGCGAAGACTGCAGGCTGAAGCCCGGCGTCGTGGCCACCGCCGCATCCTGCTGGAAGCCCAGCCACGATCCCGTGAGTTGCGCCGACCAGTTGGCCCGCAGGCTCGTCTGTCGCTGCACGCTGAAGCTCGTCGTCCCGCTGGTCAGGAACGTGTCCGCCTGCTGCGCCTGGCTGGCGCTTTGCAGACTGGCCAGGCTTGCCGCTCCCATCTGCGCCTGCCCGCCGCGCTCGGGGAAGCGCTGGAACGAGCTCGTCCAGGCCAGCGTGGTATGGCTGCCGGCGGCATACTGCCACGTCTGTTGCAGCGACTGGGCGATGTAGTCCAAACCCTGGTAGCGGGCGTAATGCATCCCCTCCGGCACATAGCTGAGCGAAAAGCTGGCGTGGGGCGTCACCCAGCTCCGCCCCAACTGCAGCGTCAGATCGGTGGTCGCGTCCGCCGCCGGGTGGCTGAGCGCGCCCCGCACGTTGCTGCTGTAGCCCTGGTTCACCTGCCCCGACAATTGCCAGCCGGGCGTGGGCGCCTGCGCCCGCGCCGCCACCACCGCCGGCACCATCACCAGAGCCAATATGGAGAGCACCGGCTTCATGGCACCACAATGATGTCGTCCGGCTGCACCTGGATGTTCTGCTGCGGCGCCAGCCCCCGGCTCACTTTGTCGTAGTTGAAGTTGAAACGGATCTCCACCCCGTCGCTGGCCCGCTTGCGGATCAGATAAATCTTGTTGCCGTGGGCGAAGTCGCGCAGGCCGCCGGCTTGCGCGATGGCGTCCAGAATCGTCGTCGGCTGCGTCAGCACCACGCTGCCGGGGCGGTTCACCATGCCCAGAATGTTGTAGCGGCGGCTCACCGCCTGCTGCAGCATCACCGTCACCGCCGGGTGGTCAATGTACTTCTTCAGCTTGTCGGCGATTTCGTCCTGCAACTCCAGCGTCGTCCGCCCCTTGGCCAGGATTTCGCCCGCCAGCGGCAGACTGATCCGCCCATCCGGCCGGATGGGCAGCGTGCGGCTCACCTCCGGCTCGTGCCACACGTCAATCGCCACCACATCGCCCGCGCCCAGCGTGTACTGCGGCGCGGCGGGCTTCGCCGCCGGCGGATCCGCCTTCGTCGCCGCCATGGGCGGCGCCGGCTTGGCCGCCTGCGCGTTCGCCGCCACCCCGGCCAGGCAGGCGAGGGTCAACACCAGGACAGGACTGCGGAAATTCCGGCGCATCGGCTATTCTCCGTCCCCGCTCGGCGCTCCGAACTGCCGCGACGGCAGCTCGAACTTCTTGATCTTGTACAGCAGCGCCCGGTAGCTGATCTGTAGCGAACGCGACACCCGCCGCCGGTTCCAGTTGTGCTTGCGCAGCGAACGCGCAATCACCATCCGCTCCAGCTTGTCCACCGCGTTGCGCGTGATCTCCTTCAGCGGCAGATCGGCGTCGCGCTCCAGATCCAGGTCGAGCCCCTCGTCGCCCCGGCTCGCCAGCTCGTGGAACAGCACCTCCTCCGTTCCCAGAATCACCAGCCGCTTGATCACGTTCTGCAACTGCCGGATGTTGCCCGGCCAACTGTACTCGCGCAGCGCCCGCCGCGCCTCAAACGACAGGATCGGCGCCGCCCGCTGGAATTTCTCATGATAGAGGCGCAGGAACTATTCGGTGAGCTGCGGAATGTCTTCCGCCCGCAGCCGCAGCGGCGGCAGCTCGATGGTCACCGCGTTGATGCGGTAGTACAGGTCGCTGCGAAACAGCCCCCGCTCCACCTCCCGCGCCAGGTCGCGGTTGGTGGCGCACACCACCCGTGCCTGCACCTGTTGATCGGTTTGCGCTCCGATGCGCACAAAATGACCGTCCTGCAGCAGTTGCAACAGCTTCGCCTGCAGTTCCAGTGCGAAGTCGCCGATCTCGTCCAGAAACAGCGTGCCACCGTCGGCCATCTCCACCCGCCCCGGCTTGCTGGTGGCCGCGCCGGTGAAGGCCCCGCGCTCATAGCCGAACAACTCGCTCTCCACCAGGCTGGCAGGTAAGGACGGGCAATTCACCTGCACAAACGGCCCGGCGCAGCGGGGGGAATTGGCGTGCAGCAGGCGGGCAATCAACTCCTTGCCCGTCCCGCTCTCGCCATGGATCAGCGCGGGTATGGTGGTCGCCGCTACGCGGTTCACCATGAGACGCACCCGTGCCATCGTCGTGCCGGCACCGAAAATCAGTTCTTCGGGGGGAAGCTCTTGTTCCCGGGCCGGCGCTGCGCCGTAGGGCGTTATTGGAGCGTGGTTTGACACGGTTTCCTTTCCCAACGACACTATGCACGCAAGTTGCCTGCCAACCTCCCCCCAAAGGCGTAAGGCTGCAACGAATTGCAATGGATGCAAACACTTGCAGACTTTTACCGCTCCCGGTGACGCCGCGGACGCCCCTGTCCACCCCCTCCCCGGACCGCGCCGGCATCCCAGCCTGTTCCCATTCGTGGGAACTTTATTTCCCATTCCGGTGTCCCTCTGTCCCCTTGACAGGTTCGTTACTATGGGGGACTAGGAGGTTCCCCCCCATGTCTTTACGGCCTGTTAAGCGGATTTCCACCGCCCAGCCCACTTTGGAAGGCGCCGGCGTCGCCCTCCGCCGCGCCTTCGGCTTCGGCCAAACCAGCGACTATGACCCATTCCTGCTGCTGGACGACTTCCGCAATGACGATCCCGACAAGTACCGTGCCGGGTTCCCATGGCATCCCCATCGCGGGATTGAAACCATAACTTACGTACTGGCCGGTAAGGTGGCCCACGGCGACAGCCTCGGCCACAGCGGCGAGATCGGCGCCGGCGACGTGCAGTGGATGACCGCCGGCAGCGGCATCATCCATCAGGAAATGCCCCAGGGCGACCCCCAGGGCCGCATGCACGGCTTTCAGTTGTGGGCCAACCTGCCGGCTTCCTTGAAGATGACCCGCCCCCGCTATCAGGAACTCAAAGCGGCCGAGATCCCCGAAGTCACCGACGACGATGGCACCCGGGTACGGATCATCTCCGGCGAATTTTGGGGCAGGAAAGGCCCGGTGGAGGGTGTAGCCGCCGACCCGGCCTACCTCGATGTGACCATCCCCGCCGGCCTCCGCAAGCGCCTGCCGGTCGAGGTCACCCGCCACGCCTTTGCCTACGTCTTCGACGGGGAAGCCCGGTTCGGCGGCGCCAGCCAGCCGCAGCCGGTGCTGGAAGAAACGGCCGAGGGCGATGTGCGCCCCGTCCACGCCGCCAATCGGTCACTTTTGCTCTTCGACCGCGGCGACGAACTGCAGGTGGAAACCAGGGATCATCCGGTGCGCTTCCTGCTGGCTTCCGGCCGTCCCCTGGGCGAACCCATCGCCTGGCACGGCCCCATTGTCATGAACACCCGCCAGCAGCTCGCCGAAGCCTACTCCGAGCTCGAAGCCGGCACCTTCCTCCGCTTACCCCTCACCCCCAACCCCTGACCCCTACTTCTTCACGGCGGCTTCGAACGCCGCCGCCGAGGCCTTCAGGTACGCCTGGTTGGTCTTCTGGAAGCTGGGCGAAACGTTCAGCCAGATGCCGACCACCAGCAGCGGCACCAGCGCCAGCGCCGCCTGAATGCGTCCCCGGCGGGTGGCCTTGACTTCCTTCTCCCAGCGGAACAAGGCCACGCCCAGCCCCACGCAGGCGATGGTGATCAGCAGCAGACCGCCGATCTCGGGCAGGTTTTGCGCCACGCCCTGCCCGCCCAGCATGATCCCGGCGCTGCCCAGAATCATCAGCGTTGGCGGCATGAACAGCGACAACTTTTGGATGAAGGCGGGCAACTGCATCAGCGGCAGCGTGGTGCCGGTGAGGAACAGCAGGCCGAAGAACAGCAGGTTGTTCCACACCGTCGCCTCCTGCATGGTGTCCACCATGCCCGCCACCACCAGACCGATGGCGCTGAGAGCGAAGTAGCCGAGGGTGAACACCAGCCACAGCGCCACCAGCGATCCCCGCACCGGCATGTGGTACCACCACACCGCCAGCACGTACTGCAGGATGATTAAGGGCAGAAACATCAGATAGCTGCTGATCAGCCGGCTGGCGACCATCTCAAACGAGGTGATGGGCGACAGGTGGTAACGCCGCAGCATGTCGCGTTCCCGCATGGTGACCAACTGCATCGAGGTGCCGAACAGCGCGTTGCTGATCACCGAAAAACTGACCAGCGGCCCCATGAGCGCCGCCACGGCCATGGGATTGCCCTTGGCGAACAGCTCGAAGTAGATGAAAAAGAACAGCATGGGGAAGATGAAGGTGAAGTAAAAGGCGATCTTCACCCGGTACGCCAGCAGCATCGTCATCCACGCCATGCGCCAGATCTTTTTCATGACTCCATCCTCCGCCCGGTCAGCCCCAGGTACACGTCCTCGAGCGAGTTGTGGCTGATGCGCGCCTCGATCAGCTCGTTCCCCTGGTGGTCGGCGTAGACGGCCAGCGAAGCCAGCATCTTGCCGCCGCTGCGGCCCCGCAAGTAATAGCGGTGCGCCCCGTCGCCGTTGCTCGAAGCCTGCACCGCGTCCACCCCCGCCAGCGCCTGCATGGCCTCGGCCCCCATGGCGTCGCGCAGCACCACTTCCAGCCGGTCGCCCACCCCTTGCTCCTCGATCAACGTCCGCGGGTGCCCGACCGCGTGCAGCACCCCTTGGTCCATGATGCCGACCAGATCGCAAAGCCGTTCGGCTTCCTCTATATAGTGGGTGGAGAGCAGCACCGACTTCCCCTGATCCCGCACCCGCAAAATCAGATCGTGCAGCTCGCGCCGGATCTTGGCGTCCAGCCCGGTGGTCGGTTCATCCAGAAACAGCACTTTGGGATTGCCCACCAAGGCCAGCCCCAGCGCCACGCGCTGCTTCTCGCCGCCCGAGAGGTAGTGGAAGAACGTCGTGCTCTTATGCCGCAGGCCCACCCAATCGAGCAACTCTTCCAAGTTGGCGGGCTCGCGATAGAAGCTGGCAAACAGCTCAAACGCCTCGCGCACCCGGATTTTGTCGGGCAGGGAAGTGGACTGCAACTGCGCTCCCAGCACCTGCCGCAGTTCCTGGGCATCTTCGATGGGCCGTAGCCCGCAGACGCGAATTTCTCCGCTGTCGGGCGTGCGCAGTCCCTCAATCATCTCGATGGTCGAGGTCTTACCCGCCCCATTCGGTCCCAGAAGGCCAAAGATGGTGCGTTCCGGGATGACAAAGCTCACCCCACGCACGGCTTCCAGCTTGCCGTAGCTCTTGCGCAGGTTATGCACTTCCACCAAGGGTGCAGCCGTAGCCATAAGGGTTTAGGATAGCGCAGCTTGCAAAATCAGCCGGGGTGATTGAACATGGAGGCATGAGCAGCTTGGGCCAAGAGCGCTATCGCAACCTCGATCCGCACGACAGCGGACGGGAGAAGTTCTACGGCAACCCGGTTCCCGAAGGCGTGGTGATGACCTCCCTCGACAAGGCGGTCAACTGGGTACGGAAGAACTCCATCTGGCCCATGACCTTCGGCCTGGCCTGCTGCGCCATCGAGATGATGTCCATGTCGGCGGCCCGTTTCGACATTGCCCGCTTTGGCGCCGAGGTCTTTCGTCCCTCGCCCCGCCAGTCCGACCTGATGATCATCGCCGGCCGTGTCTCGCGCAAAATGGCCCCGGTCATCAAGCAGCTCTACGAACAAATGCCAGAGCCCAAGTACGTCATCAGCATGGGCGCCTGCGCCACTTCCGGCGGCGTGTTCAACAACTATGCCCTGATTCAGGGCGTCAACCAGGTCATCCCGGTGGATGTCTACGTCCCCGGCTGCCCCCCCCGTCCCGAGCAGCTCATCTACGCCATCATGATGTTGCAGAAGAAGATTGAGAACGAGCGCGGCACCTTCAAGGAGGCTCTGAACCTCACCGCCTGATCGCAGGTTAGCCGCGAGAAGCGGAGCCGGGGAGGGACCCGGCGCAGCGCGCTTGCGGATGAAAGGAGCGGGCGGCGAAGCCGGGCGCCCGCGATCAAGAGATGATGTTGCAGAAAAAGATTGAGAATGAGCGCGGAACGTTTAAGGAAGCGCTCAACCTGACGGCGTAGGATGGCACTCGACCGCGATGCCGCGCTCGCGCTGCTGCACGAATACACGCTCTCGGAGAGCCTGCGCAAGCACGCCCTGGCGGTCGAGGCCTGCTGCCGCGCCTACGCTCCGGCCGGGGAGGAAGAGTTGTGGGGCTGCACCGGCCTGCTCCACGACTTCGACTACGAACGCTGGCCCACGCTCCCCGACCATCCGCTCGAAGGCAACAAGATCCTCACCGCGCTTGGCTTCCCCGAGACGCTGCGCCACGCCATTCTCGCCCACTGCGAGCATACCGGCGTGAAGCGCGAATCGCCGCTCGACATAACCCTCTTCGCCTGCGACGAGCTTTCAGGCTTCCTTACCGCCTGCGCCCTGGTGAAACCCGGCAAGACCCTGGCCGAAGTGGAGCCGTCGTCGGTAAGGCGCAAGATGAAGGACAAAGCCTTTGCCCGCTCCGTCAGCCGCGCCGACATCGAGCTGGGTGCGGTTGAACTCGGCCTGCCTCTGGAACAGCACATCGCCCGTTGCCTGGCGGCCATGCGCGCCATTGCACCCAGCCTGGGCCTTTAGCGTCCGATTGCATTAAGGGGCGGCCGCTGCCGCCGGCGGCTGCGCCTCGAAGGCGTAGCCGGTGCCGTACACGGTCGTGATCAGCCCATCGCCCAATTTGTCGCGCAGGCCCAGGATAATGTGATCGAGCGCGCGCGGATTGCCCAGCCCCAGGCTCTGGATCATCTCCTGCCGGCTCAACGTCACCCCCGGCTGCTGCAGCAGCAGTTGCAGGGTGCGGGTCTCGGCGGCTGTCAGCCGCACGGTGCGGCCGTTCAGCACCACGGTGCGGTCTTCACGGTGAAAGTGGAACGAGCCCCCGGCGGTGGCCAGCGCGGGCGCGTGGCCGCTGCAGGCGGCGATGACCTCCTTGTAGGCGAACCCCGCCGCCAGGGTCGCCTCCAAAATCGAGGTCGCCGGCGAACGCCGCACCAGCACCGTCGCTCCCGCTTCCAGCCCCAGCACGTCTCCCGGCTTCAGCGCCCAATAGCCATACGGTGCCTGCACCACCCCGTTCCACTCCACCCTGCCATGCAGGCCGATGACATGTCCGTGGACGGGAGCAGGCCAGCGGAAGGCCATCGCCACCCGCGCCTCGATGGCGAGAATGGGCGTCCCGCCCCAGCGCCGATCCAGCCGGTGCCCCACCGCCCGCGACCCCCGCAACTCCGCCTCGGTGCAGTCCGGATCGCAGAAGCGCAGTAGTGTGTCCAGCTCACAGCCTAGGGCCGCGGCCATCGTCGCCGCGGCAGTGCGCAGCAAGGCCGCCGCCAGCGGCAGGAGGGCCTGGCGCAGCTCGCCAATCGGCAACGGCGGATCCTGGCGCCGCAACTCTTCCACCTGCCGGGGCAGGGGATCGGCCCCCAGCTCGATCAGCTGCCGCAGGCGCAGCAGCGCCGCTGGCCAGGAGCTCGCACCTTCCGCTCCGGATATCTGGAATGAGTGATCCATATGAGTCACATCACTCCCAAGCATAGTTAGGTTCATCATAGCCGTTTCTGTCACGCGCGCAACGATGCCCCATGGGCGCCCCCCCCCCCTTACGGGTGGGTGCCGCCGGGGTAAGATCAAGAGGAGGCTGGTCTGCAGCTTGCAACGGCGCTCCCAACCCGCTTCGCATTCTGCGCCCCCGCCTGGCCTTGGCGGGAAGCCGGAAGGCGTGGCAGTCGCGCCCGAGGTGGCCTCCCTCCTGGCAGTCTTGTCCGGCGCCGTCCTGCTGCTGGATGGCCAGGGGCGCTTGCTGGCGGCCAGCCCCGCCGCGCAGTGGCTGCTCGAGGTGCGGCCGGGGCCGGAGGGGGTCGGGAGGATGCCCGACGGGATGCGCCGGTCCTCCGAGTTGCTCGCCTGCTTGCGGGAACGCCGGCCGGCCGAGCTGCAGTTGACGACCAGCCCCGGGTCAAGTCCGTGGAGGCTCAAGCTCACGCCACTCGAAGTGCCCGCCGGCATGATCCTGATGGAGATCTTCGACCTGAGCCGCGAGGCGGAGCTGCGCGGCGAGGTGCTCTCCCTGCACCATGCCCACGAGGACCTCCAGGCCGCCCATGAGGAGCTGCTGTGCGCTTATGAAATCATCGAAGCCAATCAGCAGCGCGACCACGCCGCCCAGGGCATCCGGGAGCACGAAAACCAGCGCTTGCTGCAATCCAACCTGGAGCTGCGGCGCGCCCTCGACCGCGCCCGGCTGTCTCCCCGCCGGCCGCAGAAGGGCTAGCCGCATGCCTCTTCAGCCGGTGATTGTGGCCGTGGCGGAATTTGGAAAACCAGGGAGGATTGGTGGAGCTGAGGGGGTTCGAACCCCTGACCTCTTCCATGCCATGGAAGCGCGCTTCCAACTGCGCCACAGCCCCACGCCTCTGCCAGTTTAGCATTGAACCCCTCACCCGGCGCGCTTCGGGGCGCCCGGCCC
>JBQCEU010000021.1:0-56216 GCA_051959955.1 Terriglobales bacterium
GCGGAATTCATGCAGAACGAGCTGCATGTGCGCGTGCCGGAGGCGGTGCTGGAGAGGATGCGGGGGGCGCGCACGGCGGAGGCGGCGAAGCGGGAAGGGCTGGAGATCGCCAAGGAGATGGTGCGGGCGTTGCGGGGGAGGATCGCCGGCATCCAGATCAGCGTGCTGGGGCGGGATGCCGCCGCCGCCGAACTGCTGCGCACCGCGCGCGACGAAGAAGCGGGTGCGGTTCCGGGCGCGAGCGCATGATCTACGCCGACTGGCATGAGATTCTCGCTTCGCGGCTCGCGTGGCGGCGCGCCGGGCAGCGGCTGGTGTTCACCAACGGGTGCTTTGATCTGCTGCACCCCGGGCATATCGCCACGCTGGAGCAGGCGCGTTCGCTGGGCGACCTCCTGCTGGTGGCCATCAACACCGATGCCTCGGTGCAGCGAGGCAAGGGCCCGGAGCGGCCCATCATCTCCCAGGCGGAACGGGCGGAGGTGCTGGCCGCGCTGGAGTGCGTGGACCACGTCACCTTTTTTGACGAGCCGACGCCGCTGGCGTTGATCGCGGCACTGCTGCCGGAAGTGCTGGTCAAAGGCGCCGACTGGGGGCCGGGAGAGGTGGTGGGGGAGGCGGAGGTGCTGGCCGCCGGGGGCTGGGTGGAGCGGGCGCCGATTACTCCCGGCTACTCGACCACGGCGATGATTGCGCGGGCCCGGGAAGAAAACTGCCAGCTTTGAAAAGCGCCGCCGAGGGCAGCGAATTTCTCCAATATTCGACTGCAAGATATTGAAAACACAGGGTCGGCCATTGGAGACGAGTGTCCAATTTTGGGGGAGAAATTGGACCGTTCCAACCGCTTAGCGAAACTGACTGGCGCCACCTTCACAGACTGCTCCCGGACAGCTTAGATGCGCCTGCAAGCGGCCAAGGTGGCCTGCCACGGCGGCCGCCCTGGGTGGACGGCCGCGTGGGGAGAAGAGAGACTTAGCGCCGCTTAACAGGCGCCGGCGGAGAGGTGCTGCGAAGCCTGCAGCAGGCGTTCGCGGTGCTGCGGGCCCAGCTTGCCGAGGAAGGGGAGGAGGGCGCTGAGGAAGGCTTCCTCGGGGGAGGCGAGGGTGCCCACAGCCAGCAGGGAAGCGACGCTGGTGCCCATGGCGAGGGCCATGCGCTCCAGCGAGGTGAGGGTGGGCGTCGCCTTGTCGTTTTCGATCTTGCTGACGTAGGTGCGGGGGACGTGCATGCGCTCGGCCAGTTGGCGTTGACTGAGGCCGCGGCGCTGACGCCAATGGCGAATGGCCCCGGCCACGTCCGGCACCGGGACGCCGGTGGCCTCGGCGGTTTCGATGCCCGGCTCTCCAGCGCTGGCCAGCTTGACCGCAGGCGCGGGCGTGGGCGCGGCGGCAGGACGCACATCCAGATCAGCCCGGCAGCGGCGGCAGTGGCTGTTCTGGGTGCGGAACTGCACCATCTGGCACTGCGGGCAGCGCAGCACCTCACGTTCGCCGGGCGCCGAGGGCGTAAGGCACACCACCGACTGTGTCTGTGGAGTGCTCTCCAGGTTGGCAGCTAAATTGGTTCCCATGCCGTATGGGAGGGTTGTCCAGAGCTCGGCCTAGATACTGTGACTGGAAGCGGGGTGATTGTCAAGGCTTTACGGCAACGATCTTTTCGACCGCCGCCGGCACCTGGGCGAGCACTGTGTCCAGACGCTCGGGGGGGATGCCGCCGGCTTCGGCGAGTTCGGGGCGGCCGCCGCCCTTGACGCCTTCGAGACCGCGCAGGATGCCGCCGGCGGGCAGGCGCTTGGCCAGGTCGGCGGAGACGCTGAGGATGAGGGTGACCTTGCCTTCGGTTTCACCGCCCAAGGCGACCACGCCGCTGCCCAGCTTTTGACGGAACTCATCGGCCAGGGCGCGCATCTGGGAGCGGTCGAGGCCATCTACGCGCGTCGCCTGGATCTTGATGCCCGCGACCTCGCGGACCTCCTGGCTGCCGCCCGCCTGGGACTGGGCGGACTTCATGCGCAGGCGCTGGTTTTCCTTTTGTGCCTGCTTCAACTGCTCCAGAGCGCGCTCGACGGCGTTGGGGAGTTCCGGCTCCTGGGCGTGGAGCAGCTCGCTGAGGCGGCGCAGGCGCTCGCTGCCCTGCTGTACCAGCTCATAGGCGCCCATGCCGGTCACCGCCTCAATGCGGCGCACGCCGGCGGCGACGCTGGTTTCATAGACGATTTTGAACAAGCCGATGTCGCCAGTGCGGCGGACGTGGGTGCCGCCGCACAGCTCCTGGCTGAAGCCGGGCACGCTGACCACGCGCACATCCTGCTGATACTTTTCACCGAAGAGGGCCATGGCGCCGGTGGTGAGGGCTTGCTCCAGAGGCATGATCTCGGTGTTGACCGGCACGTTGCGCAGAATCTCGGTGTTGACCAGGCGTTCGATCTCCTCGATCTGGCTGGTACTGAGCGGGGCATAGTGGGAGAAATCAAAGCGCAGGCGGGTCGGTTCAACCACGGAGCCGGCCTGCTTGACGTGGGTGCCGAGCACCTGGCGCAGGGCGGCATGCAGCAGGTGGGTGGCGGTGTGGTTGCGGCGGGTGGCGTCGCGGCGTTCGACGTCCACACTGGCCTCGACCTGCTCGCCGACGCGCAGCGGCTGGCGGGCGCGAATGCGGTGGAGGTTGAGGCCGCTGACCGGCGCGACGGTGTCGAGCACCTCCGCCGCCAGGCCGCGGGCGGTGGTCCACACGCCGCGGTCGCCGATCTGGCCGCCGCTGGCGGCATAGAAGGGGGTATGGTCGAGCACCGCCTCCAGCTCGTCGCCCGGGGCGGCGGTGTCCACGCGCTCGCCGCCACGGAGCAGCGCGCGGATCGTGCTGCCAGGGCTGTCGGTGGCTTCGTAGCCGTCAAAACGGGTGCGGCCGGCCGCCACCAGCTCCTGATATACGCCGCCGGCGCTGGCCTGCTCGCCCCCTTTCCAACTGCGGCGGGCGCGGCTGCGCTGTTCCTCCATCTCCGCTTCGTAGCCGGCGAGGTCGAGGGTGAAGTTGCGCTCGCGGGCGATCTCCTGGAGGACGTCGAGGGGGAGGCCGAAGGTGTCGTAAAGCCGGAAGATGTCCTTGCCGGGCAGGACGGTCAGCTTGGGATCGAGCGTGCGTTCGAGTTCCTTGAGCGCCAGCGCGAGGGTGTGGGAGAAGCGGTCTTCCTCGGCGCGAATCACAGCGGCGACGCGGGTGCGGCTTTCTTCCAGATCGGGATAAGCGGGGGCCATGACCTCGGCAACCTTGCCAGCCAGCTCGTACAGGAAGGCGGATTCGATGCCCAGCAGCTTGCCGTGGCGCAGGGCCCGGCGGATGATTTTGCGCAGTACGTAGCCACGGCCTTCGTTGGCAGGCAGCACGCCGTCGTGGACGAGGAAGGTGGCGGCGCGGGCGTGGTCGGCGAGGATGCGCAGCGAAATGTCGGAGCGCGATGCCGCGCCGTAGTTAACCCCGGCGCGGTGGCCGGCGGCGGCGATGAGCGGCTGAAAAAGATCGGTGTCGTAGTTGCTGAGCTTGCCCTGGAGGACGGCGGCGAGGCGTTCGAGACCGGCGCCGGTGTCAATCGAGGGGCGGGGCAGGGGAGTGAGCGTGCCCGCGGCGTCGCGCTCGAATTGCATGAAGACCAGGTTCCAGATTTCGACGTAGCGGCCGCAGTCGCAGGGGAAGCGGCAATCGGTATGTCCCTGTTCGCTGGCGGCCGCGCCCTGATCGTAGTGGAGCTCGGAGCAGGGGCCGCAGGGGCCGGTGTCGCCCATGGCCCAGAAGTTTTCGGCTGCGCCGAGGCGGAAAACGCGGTCGGCGCCGAGGCCGATGGCGTTGCGCCATATGCCTTCGGCCTGATCGTCGTCTTCATAGACGGTGGCGTAGAGCTTGCCGGCGGGGATGGAGTAGCCTTCGGGGCCGGTGAGCAGTTCCCAGGCAAAGGCGATGGCGTCGTCCTTGAAGTAGTCGCCGAAGCTGAAGTTGCCCAGCATCTCGAAGAATGTATGGTGACGGGCGGTGAAGCCGACGTTTTCGAGGTCGTTGTGCTTGCCGCCGGCGCGGACACACTTCTGGACGGTGGTGGCGCGGACATAGTCGCGCTTTTCCAGACCGAGGAAGAGGTCCTTGAACTGGTTCATGCCGGCGTTGGTGAACAGCAGCGTGGGATCGCCCTGCGGGACCAGGGGCGAGGACGCCACCACGCGGTGGCCACGGGCCTGGAAGAAGGCGAGAAAGCGGCGGCGGATTTCCGTACCGGTCATCATCGTGAATAGTTTAAAGCAGGGGTGAGGGGTGAGGGGTTAGGGGTGAGCAAAACAAAGGCCCGCCCGGAGATCCGGGCGGGCCTGGGAGGGGCTGCTGACGGCAGTTACCGTGAGCTACCGCTGCGGCTGGCGGCGATGGGCTTGAGGTTGTGCTGCTGCAGCAGGGCGTTGAAGGCAGCGACGTCACGCGACTGCAACTGATGCCAGGCGTCGAGCTGGGTCTGCAGTTGCGCGGTGAGGTCGTTGTAGACGTCCACCACGTGCGGCGGCGGGGCGCAGGTGCACTCCTCCACGCGGCCGGCCAGGGCGGCCAGCTTGTTGTCAATCATGATGGGGTAGTTGAGCGGGTCTTCGCCGCTCTTGTTGTTGAGGTTGGATATTTTGTAGATCACCTCGTGCAGCTTCTGATCGAGGGCCGAGCCGGCGGAGGAGACTTCGGCCGGGCCGGACTTGCCCGCCTCGGCGATCTGCTTCTGCAGCGAGAGCATGTCGCGCACCGCGCCCCAGGCCTCGGTCAGGTGCTGGTTGATCTTCACCGCCAAGTTGTACTGCGCCTCAAGATCGGCCTGGCTGGCGTGCAGCCGGGGATCGAGGGTGACGGTGAGCGGGGTGGTGTAGGACTGGCCGTTGACGGTCAGTTTGACGGTGTAGGCGCCGGTGGGCACGGTGGGCGAGACGCCGCCGCGCGCGCCCCACAGGGCTTCGCCCTTGATGGCGGTGGGCGGGGTCAGCGCCTCCAGGTTCCAGGCGAAGCGGTTGAAGCCCTGCTTGTCAGGCACGGTGACCCCGCCGCCAAAGCCGCCGCGGCGGCCGCCACGGCCGCCGGCCTCGGCGCGAGGCTTGGGGTTGTCGGCGCTGGAGTAGTGCTTCATCAGCTCGCCCTGGGCGTTGGTGATGTCAATCGTCACCGGGCCTTCGGGCGCCGAAGCGAGATAGTAATCAATCACCGCCGGTCCGGGCGGGTTCTGGCCGAAGTTGCCGCCGCGGCCGCCGAAGCCGAAGAAGCCGCCGCCGCCTTCGGTGCGCATCGCCGGCTCGGGCTTGAACAGGGTGACGGGCGCCGCGCTCACGGAGGGGTTCCATTGCCGCAGCGGGGTGATGTCGTCCAGGCTCCAGAAGGCGCGGCCGTGGGTGGCGAGCACCAGGTCGTTGCCGTGGACTTCGAGGTCACGGACCGAGACATGCGGCAGGTTGAGCTGCAGCGGCTCCCACTGGTCGCCGTTGTTGAAGCTGACGAAGACGCCGCGTTCCGTGCCGGCGAAGAGCAGGCCCGGGCGGACGGTGTCGGGGGCGACGGATTGCACGTAGTAGCCCTGAGGGATGCCGGAGACGATCTTGGTCCAGGACTGGCCGCAGTCGGAGGTGCGGTAGGCGTAGGGTGCAAAGTCGTCGAGCTTGTTGCGCCGGGCGGCGACATAGGCGGTGCAGGCCTCGAAGGGCGAAACGTTGATGTTGCCGATTTTGGCCCACTGCTTGTCGTTCTTGAGTTCGGGCGGGGTGACGTCGGTCCAGTGGCCGCCACCGTCCTTGGTGATGTGCACCAGGCCATCGTCGCTGCCGGCCCAGATCAGGCCTTTCTGCTTGGGAGACTCGACCACCGAGAAGATGACGTCGTAGTACTCGGCGCTGGTGTTGTCCTGGGTGATGGGGCCGCCTGAGGACTGCTGCTTGCTCTTGTCGTTGCGGGTGAGATCGGGGCTGATGATGGTCCAGTGATCGCCCATGTCGGTGCTCTTGAAAAGCACATTGCCGCCGTAGTAGACGGTGTTGTCGTCGAAGGGCGAAGTGGCGATGGGCGCCGACCACTGGAAGCGGTACTTCATGTCCACGTCGCCGTGGCCCATGGGGTTGTCGGGATAGGGGCCGATGGGCGTGGAGAAGCCGGTCTTGACGTCGTAGCGGCTCATATCGCCGTCATAGGACTCGCCGTAGACAATGTTGGAGTCGTGGGGCTTGGGCATCAGCCAGCCGCTCTCGCCGCCGGAGGCGCCGTACTGATCGTTGGGCGTGATGACGCCGTGGTTGGTGCGGGTGGCAATCACCACCGAACCGGCATCCTGCTTTTCGCCGTAGACGTGGTAGTTGACGTCGTCGTCGGTGGCGATGGAGTAAAACTGGCCGGTGGGCTGGTTGAGATTGCTGGACCAGGTTTTGCCGTTGTCGAGCGAGATGAACGCGCCCTCGTCGGAACTGGTCATCATGTGGGTCGGGTTCTGGGGATCAATCCACAGGCCGTGGCTGTCGCCGCCGTGGATGGACTCGAACTTTTTGCCGCCGTCGGTGGAGCGGTAGAGGCCGGTGTTCTCGACATAGACCGTGTCCACGCTCTTGGGATCGGCAAAAATATGGGTGAAGTACCAGGCGCGCTGGCGGTAGTTGTCTTCGTCGTTGACCAGCTTCCAGCTTGCGCCGGCGTTGTCGGAGACGTAGATGCCGCCGTCCTTGGCCTCGATGAGGGCGTAGACGCGGGAGCTGTTGGCGCCGACCGTCACGCCGATCTTCCCCCAGACGCCGGTGGGCAGGCCATTGCCGGTCAACTGCGTCCAGGTGGAACCGCCGTCGGTGGATTTGTAAAGGCCACTGCCGGGACCGCCGCTATCGGAGCGCCAGGGCAGGCGGAGGAACTGGTAGAGGCCGGCGTAGAGGATCTGGGTGTTGTTGGGGTCGAAGGCGACGTCCACCCCGCCGGTCTTGTCATCCTTGTAAAGAACCTTTTGCCAGGTCTTGCCGCCGTCGGTGGTGCGGAAGATGCCGCGCTCGGCATTGGGGCCGGAGGCGTGGCCCATGGCGGCGACAAATACCCGGTTGGGATCCTTGGGGTCCACCAGCACGCGCGAGATGTGCTGGCTGTCCTCGAGGCCGATGTGCTGCCAGGTCTTGCCGGCATCGGTGGACTTGTACATGCCGTTGCCGTAGCTGATGTCGTTGCGCAGGCAGCCTTCGCCGGTGCCGACATAAATGATGTTGGGGTCGGAGGGAGCGACCTCAATGGCGCCGATGGACTGGACGTCTTCACCGTCAAACAGCGGCCGCCAGCTTTCGCCGGCGTCGGTGGTTTTCCATACGCCGCCGTCCACGGAGCCAAAGTAAAAATCCTTGGAATCGCCAGGGATGCCGCTGACCGCCAGCACGCGGGCGCCATTGAAGGGGCCGATGAGGCGGTAATGCAAGTTGGCCAGCGCCTGCTGCACGCCGCCGGCTTGCGCACCCACCGGTCGTGCCGCAACCATCATTCCGCCCGCTGCCAGCGTCACAGCCGCGCCGGCGGTCAGACTCATCAGCATCTTTCGCTTCATCTTTGGAAGTCCCCCTAAAGTGGTTTTTTCCACCCAGCCAACCATCGTATGTCAAGCACGGCGGAGAAGGAAGTAGCAATATTCTGGAAGCATGACGAGCACATGGCGTGAATTGGCGGTGAGTGACGGAAGCAACATGGCGGCGTACACGGTGCAGCCGGAGAAGGGGTCTGGGCGAGGAGTGATCGTGCTGCAGGAAGCCTTTGGGGTCAACGCGCACATTCGGGATGTGGCGGGGCGGTTGGCGGGGCTGGGATATTGGGCCATAGCCCCGGACGTGTTTCACCGAACCGCGCCCAGGTTCGAGGGCGATTACAGCGACTTTCGCAAATCCCTGCCGCATACGAAAGCGGTGACGCTGGAGGGCGTGGCGGCGGACCTGCACGCGGCTCATGACTGGCTGAGCGGCCATGGCATCACGGAGGTGGCGGCGGTGGGGTTTTGCATGGGAGGGCGGCTGGCGGTGCGCGCGGCCCAGGTGCTGCCGCTGCGGGCGGCGGCCTCGTTCTACGGAGGAAATCTGCTGAGCCTGGGGGAGACGGTGGCCGAGATCAACGCGCCCTTGCTGCTGGTGTGGGGCGATCGCGATACACATATTCCGCCGGAGCAGCGGGCGGAGTTCGTGGGGCGGCTGCGGGAGAAGGGCAAGAGTTTTGTGGAGTGCACGTTTTCGCGGGCTGGGCACGGGTTTTTCTGCGATCAGCGGGAGAGCTACGAGCCGGAGTCGGCGCGCGAGGCCTGGGCGCTGTTGACGGCGTTCCTGCAGCGTTGAGCCGGAGCTTTGGCGGCGGCATCCGAGTGGAGATGGGGAAGCGAATGGTAGTGGTGTTGACGGGGGCTTCGGCGGGAGTGGGAAGAGCCACCGCCCGGCGTTTGGCTGGAGCGGGAGTATGCATCGGGCTGCTGGCGCGCGGCCGCGTGGGACTGGAAGCGACACGCGTGGAGGTGGAGGCGCGGGGCGGGGAAGCGCTGGCCATTCCGACCGACGTGAGCGATGCGGCGCAAGTGGAGGCGGCCGCGCAGGCGGTGGAGGAGAAGTTTGGGCCGCTGGACGTATGGATCAACAACGCCATGACGTCGGTGTTTTCGCCGGTGCGTGAGTTGTTGCCTGAAGAGATACTCCGGGTCACCGAGGTGACCTACCTGGGGCAGGTGTACGGCACCATGGCCGCGTTGCGGCGGATGCTGCCGCGCGACCGGGGGGTGATTGTGCAGGTGGGCTCCGCTCTGGCTTACCGCGGTATCCCCTTGCAGGCGGCGTATTGCGGCGCCAAACATGCCATCCAGGGCTTTACCGAGTCGCTGCGCTGCGAGCTGATCCACGACCGCAGCCGGGTGCGCCTCACCATGGTGCAGATGCCGGGAATGAATACCCCGCAGTTTGGCTGGGTGAAGAGCCGGCTGCCGCACCGGGCTCAGCCGGTGCCGCCGATCTACCAGCCGGAGGTGGCGGCGGAGGCGATAGCGTTTGCCATTCGGCATCGGCGACGGCAGATGCTGGTGGGAGGATCCACCATCAAGGCGGTGGAAGGGAATAAGATCGCCGCCTTTTGGCTGGACTACTATTTGGGCCGAACCGGCTACAAGGCCCAGCAAACGAACGAACATGAGGAGCCGGGGCGCCCTGACAACTTGTGGCAGCCGGTAAATGAAGATCGCGGCGCCCACGGCACGTTCGACCGGCGGGCCCAAGCCTCGAGCCGGGCGCTTTGGCTGGCGGTCCACCGTCCCGCGGGCTGGGGTTGGGCGATGCTGGCCGCGGGCTTGGCGGCGGGAGTGGTGGCTGCAAGGGCCATGCGGCCAGGAGCAGCAAGCCGGCAGCCGCAGCGGTGGCGGGCTAGTGACGAGCCCAGGTTATTCCGCCGTCGTGCGTAAGCCAAGTGAAACCGCGGCGGTCGCGGATGGAACCGTCCTCCGGATCCTGGAACTTGATGCTGAGGACCGTCGCGGGCGACTGGGCGGCGCCGGGCAGGACCACGGCACGCCAGTGGGCGCCATGATCAGCGGAGGAGTAGACCTGGTCGCTGCGGGAAGCGGCCCAGAGCACGCCGGCAACTTCCGTTTCCACGCGCATGACCTGGCCGCCGACCTGCAGGCTGGGCGCGGCGCCGGCGGCCGTGTCCGCCCAGCCCATGCTCCAGGGGTTGAGCGCGCTACCGGTGCTCGCCTGGCTGAAGTCCAGCGTCTCATCGCTGGCATAGCTCAGGCGGGATGCCAGGGAAGGCGGAGAGGAGACCGGTAAAGCCTGGGTGGTGCCGCCCCAGGCGGTGAGCGCCTGCTGCGCCCCAAACTGCGGCGGCTGATCGGCAAAGCCGGTGGAGGACGGAGAAAAGTGAATGCTGCTGACGACGGTGGGTGGGACTTGCGCAGCAGCAGCCGGAGGTGCCATGGGCAGCGCTACCGGCCGCGCGGTCACGGGCGCGGGGTGAGGCTTGCGCTTCGCCAGCCGCGGTTGCGCGACCTTGGCTGCGGTCGGACTGGTGACCACGGCTGCTGATGGCGGAAGTGTCGGGTTGGCAGCCGGCACGGCCGGTACCTGAGTCTGTAACCAGGGCCAGCCCAAGCCAGCCACCAGTACGAGGCTGGCGGCAAGCGCCAAGGGAGGAAGCCAGAATTGGGTCGCCCGCCGCGGCGGTCTGGCGGCATCCCACAAAAGGATCCCGGCGCAGGCTGCAACCCGGCGGCACTCAGGGCAGCGGTTCAGGTGCGCGGTTACACGCACACGCTCGGCTGCGCCCAGACCACCCTCAAGCCAGGCGCTGACGCGATTGGCATCCAGATGTTGGTCAGGTGCCATGGGCATTCCTGGGAGCGCGCGTTCCGTGCAGGCTGGCGCGCACGTCTACATGCAGCCAGCCCGGTTCCATGCCCGCGGCGGTGCGCAATACCGCTTCGCGCGCCGCCGGGCGCAGGCCGAGCCGCGCCAACTGCCGGCTGACTTCGCGGCGCAAGCGGCGCCCCTGGCCGTTGAGGCGCCGGCTGATGGTGGACTCATGCACACGCTGCAGAAGCGCGATCTCCCGCAGCGTGTGGCCGTCGAGGTAGTAGAGACTGAGCAGCAGCCGCATCTCCGGCGTCAGGGTGTCGAAGGCCGCGGCCAAGGCGGTTTCCAACGGACGGCACTCCGCCTGCGAGGCGGCGATTTCCTGATTGGGCTCGACCAACAGGGCGCGCATCCGGTCGGAGTGTTCCAATTCCACGTCCAGCGGGACCTGGTGGCGCTGCTGGCGCCAGTGGTTGACGTGCGCTTGCGCCAGCAGGGTGCAGAGCCATGCCTCCAAGCTGCCGAGGCCATGATAGGAGAGCAACTTCGAGCCAGTTGCCTCGCCGCCGGCGCGCAGACCAAACAGGTCGCCCAGCAGGCTGTCGGCCAGCTCCTGCGCGCCCTCCGGGTTGCGCGTCAGGCGCAGCGCGGCGGCCCGCAGGCGGGGTTGGTAGGTGGTCCAAAGCTGCTCCCAGGCGGATTCCCGTCCCAGGGCGCAGGCCCGCGCCAGTATCAGGTCATCCACATGCAATTGGCGGCGGAAGCGCTGGCGCTCCCGACCGCCGGCGTCCGCCTGCAAGTAACGGTCTTCGACCGCCTGAAGCCAAGCCTCGGCCTGTTGCGGACTGATGCCGAATGCCTCGGCGCGATTGTGCTTGCTGCCGCTGGGAAGATTTGCGGGGGTGGCCATGGACCCTGCTTTCCATCTATTAGACGGCCAGAAGGGAAAATCCCTGCAAAAAAATCCTGCAAGGTTTGCCACTACGGACGTTCTCCAGTCAAAGGCGGAAAACTCTGACCGGTTCCCGTCTACCGGCGGCGTCATGGGACGCCGCCGGTCCCCCCATCGGCGACCCTATGCTGCCTCGGCAAGTTGCGCGAGTTTCTCCCTGGTTGACCGCCCTGTGGCTGGCGTTCTGTCTCGGCGCTTTTCTGCTCAGCTTGCATGTGCGCAGCCAGGATTGGTCCTCCGCCAAGCAGGCGTCCGCCGCGCATCCCGTATCGAGCACGGTTCTGCCGCTATAGAGGATTACGGGCAGGGCGGGGAAGCAGCTACAATGAGAGCTGCCGTGCCGCAGATCTTCAGCACCTCTCGCGCCGAAGCGACGGTGTTCCGCTTTCCACCGCTTTTCTTTCCTCTGCTGTGCGCGCTGGCGTTGATCCTGCAGGCGTACTTGCCGGTGCTTTTGCACGCGGCCGTCTACCTGGATTTGCCGCTGCTGGCGGTGGTCTACTGGGCTACGACCAACCGCCATGCCGGACCCTCGAGCCTGATGGGGGCGGTGCTGGGGTTGGCCCAAGACAGCCTTTCGCATCTGGCTCTAGGCATGAATGGGATTGCCAAAACCCTGATCGGGTATGTGGACGCCTCCCTGGGCGCCCGCATGGATGCCGACCATCCAGGGATGCGCCTGCTGCTGGTGTTTGCCTGCTTCGAATTCAACCGCAGCCTGATTTACTTTTTTGAACGCTTCCTGATGGGTACACCGGTGCTCTGGCAGGGAACAACCATGGCATTGGCGGCGGTAGTCAACGGGCTGGTTGCCGTGGTTCTTTTCCATGGCCTCGACCGCTTCCGCCACTGGATGTAGACCTTATTCGGCCTGGCCAAGATGGAGATACTGGATCGCAACGACAAGCTGCCGGCCCGACGGATGCGTCTGGTGGAAGTGTTGATCGTGATGGGCTTTCTGGGTCTGGCGTTCGGGCTCTGGCAATTGCAAATCCTGCAGGCGGCGAAGTATGCGGCTTTGGCGCAGCAAAATCGCATTCGCACCGAGCCCATACCGGCCCCCCGGGGGCGCATCTATGACCGGCGCGGACGGCTGCTGGTGGACAACTATCCGTCTTTCACGGCCTATTTGCAGCGGGACAGCAATCCCGGTTGGCGCAAGGACCTGGCCGGCATTGCCCAGGGGCTTTTTCTCAACCTCGACGAGCTGCAGGGAACGATTGCCAATTACAGTTCCGCACCCGTTTTTCAACCCATCCCCATCAAGGAAGACATCACGGTCGCCGATGAGGCGTTCATCGCCGCGCATCGCGATCAGTACCCGGAGCTGGAGACGGTGATGGCCAGCCGCCGGTTGTATCCCAAGAACGGCTTTGCCGCCAACCTGATCGGCTATGTGGGCGAACCCACGCCCCGGCAGATGGCGGCGCGCGACCTGAGTCCGGGCACGGTGGTGGGCAAGTCGGGACTGGAGGCCTATTACAACCGCCAACTGATGGGCCGCGATGGCGAGCGGCGCGTGGTGGTGGACAGCCGGGGACATGTGATGGGCACGCTGTCCGACACGCCCCCGGTGGCCGGACATGACCTTCACCTCACGCTGGATGAGGACATACAGATGGCGGCGGAGACGGCCCTGGGCGACCGCCCGGGCGCGGTCATCGCGCTCGATCCGCGCACCGGCGGCGTGCTGGCGCTGGTGAGCCGGCCGACGTTCGACCCCAACCTGTTCGTGCAGGGCCTCAGCAACGAGCAGTGGCAGCAGTGGGTGAACGATCCCGAACATCCGCTGTTGGACAAGGCCATCCAGGCGCAGTTGGCGCCGGGATCGGTGTTCAAGCTGGTGATGTCGGTGGCCGGGCTGCAGCAGGATATCGCCGAAAAACTGCAGGTGGACTGCGAGGGAACCTTCACCTATTACGGGCATGTGTACCACTGTTTCCACGGCGAAAAGCACGGGCTGCTCAATATTCAGCACGCCATCACCAAGTCGTGCGACGTGTACTTTTACACCCTGGGCAGCGAGATGGGCATCAACCTCATTGATCAATACGCACACGGGTTGGGCCTGGGGCAGCGCACCGGCATTGATCTGCCCGATGAGGCCCGGGGGCTGGTGCCCGGCCCGGCATGGAAGGAGGCGCATTTGCACCAGCCCTGGTACCGGGGCGAGACCATTGACGTCTCGATCGGCCAGGGAGCGTTGACGGTGACGCCGGTGCAGTTGGCGCGGCTGGCGGGGGGGATTGCTTCCGGGGGCGATTTTCCCGTGCCCCACGTGAACGCGGAGGACCAGAATACCGCCGGCTTTCACTTCCCCATCGCGCCCGCCACGGCGGCCACCATCGTGGCCGGCATGCGCGGGGTGGTGAATGACGGCGGCACGGCGGCCAGCGCGCACCTCGAAGGCGTGGACTTCGGCGGCAAGACCGGCACCGCCCAGACCATCTCCAACCAGGCGCTGAAGACCATAACCGGCTCGCGCAGCCGGTATGTGGACAATGCCTGGTTCGTCGGACTCTCGCCGGTGGAGAACCCCGGGATCGCGGTCTGCGTGCTGTTTGAACGCGGCGCCATGGGTTCCAATGCCGCCCAGATCGCCGCGCGCGTGGTGCAGGCGTATTGGCGGACGCAGGCGCACCCGGCGGCGGCCCAGGACCAATGATGCGCTGGCGCGACCTGGACTGGCTGTTGCTGGGGCTGATGATTTTCATCGCCGCGATGGGGGTGATGGAGATCCACAGCGCCACGATCGCCACCAAATTCGCTCCGGTTTGGGTCAAGCAGGTCTATTTTCTGGCTGCCGGCATCGGGCTGTTGCTGGTGTTCAGCCGGGTGGATTACAAGCTCATTCTGGAGGCTTGTCCCTGGCTTTATGTGCTCTCGGTGGCGGCGCTGGCCGGAGTGCTGGTGCTGGGGCGGGCCATCTTTCACTCGCGGCGATGGATTCCCGTGGCGGGTTCGCACCTGCAGGTGTCAGAATTCGTCAAGCTCGTTATAATTGTAGTGGTAGCGCGGTACTGTGGGGCAGCGCGTCCCAGCCTCGCCTGGAAAGATGTGGCGCGGGTGGGTGCGTTGGTCGGTGTGCCGGCGGCTTTGGTGCTGCTGGAACCGGACCTGGGCACGGCCCTGACTTACATACCCGTAGCCCTGGTGGGGCTGCTGCTCGGCGGTATGCGCTGGCGGCAGTTCGGGATGCTGGCGCTGTGCGGCCTGTTGCTGCTGCCGGTGGCCTGGCACTTCCTACACCCCTACCAGAAAGGGCGCATTGTCGGCTTCATGGAGCCGCAGGCGGATCCGCTGGGAAGCGGCTATCAGGTTTTGCAGTCGAAGATTGCGGTAGGTGCGGGAGGTTTTTGGGGCCAGGGCATGGCCCAGGGTTCACAAACGCGGGGCCGGTTTTTACCCGTTCCGCATACGGATTTCATATTTGCCGCCTTCGCCGAGGAATACGGCTTTGCCGGCGCGCTGTTGCTGCTGGGACTGTATCTGCTTTTGCTGTTGCGGCTGGTACACATTGCCCGGTTGGCACCGGACCGAAGCGCCGGGATGGTGGTGATGGGCGTGGTGGCGATTTTGGCGTTCCACGTCCTGATCAACGTGGGTATGGTGGTGGGCTTGGCGCCGGTCACAGGCATCCCGCTGCCGCTGATGAGTTCGGGAGGATCTTCCTTGCTGTTCATGTTTGCTGCCGCCGGGATGGTGATGAACATCCGCATGGCGAGGTTTGTGAACTGAACCGCCTTTGCCAACGATTTTTCCTGGCGTTGCGCCGGCCCCCGGGCCCAGGGCGCGATGCCGCAGCCGGCGGCCGGAGGGCCGCTGGGAGGATGCATGAACAAGGAATTGTACGTATCGTCCACACCCCATGAGACCCGTCTGGCGCTGACCGAAGACGGCGAGGTGGCGGAAGTCTATTACGAGCGCGAGAAGGAGTATTCGCTCGCCGGCTCCATCTACAAGGGACGCGTGACCCGGGTGCTGCCCGGCATGCAGTCGGCGTTTGTGGACATCGGGCTGGAGCGCGATGCGTTCCTGTACGTGTCCGACTTTTTCGAGGACAGCGAGGAGTACGACCGGGTGGTGAGCGAGGCCGAGAACGCGGTGGCCAAGCAACTGGAGCGTCCGGGGACGGGAGCGGCGCCGGCGGCGGCGCCGGAAGCCGGCGCCCCGGCCACCGACGACGGCCGACGGAGCCGGCGGGGCGGACGGCAGCGCGGCCGCCGTGGCCGCGGCAGCTTCATACCCGAGGAGAAGTTTGCCCGCCCCGAGGCCGTTTCCAGCCCGGCGGACGGCGGCGAGGAAGCCGAACCGGCCGCGGCGGAGGTGGGGGGCGGGATGCCGGAGGGCGCGGAGGCGGAGCCCAGCGCGGCCCCGGCGCCGCGGCCCGTGACGCCACCCCTGGCCCTGGTGCTGCCGGGCGAATCTCTGGCCAAGTACCGCCAGCCCTCACCGGCCGCGCCCGTGGCGCCCCGGCCGCCGGCGGTCCCGGTCGCCGCCGAGCCGCGGCACGCCCCGGCCAGTGCGCCGGCGCCTGAGCCGCCGCCCAATGCCGCGGCCCTGGTGCTGCCGGGCGAGTCGCTGGCCAAGTACCGCTCGACGGCGCCGGCGGCTCCGTCCGCCGAGGTGGAGCTCGATCCGGGAGCGGAGGCGATGGCCGCCGAGCAGGCCGAGGAACTGCAAGAGCGGGCGGAAAGGGAAGATGCCGTGGCGCGCGGCGAGGAGGAGGAACCCGCCGCGGAGGAGTTGGACGGCGCCGAGCCGGACGAGGGGACGGTGGAAGAGGCCCGCGCCGAGTTGCGGGGGCCGGAGGCGGAAGCGCGTTTGCAGATGCCATCCCGCGGCCCGGAGGGGCAACCGGGGCGGCGGGGACGCCACCGCCGCCGCCGTCGCGGGGGCAGTGAGAGGACGGCGGCCCCGGAGGCCGCGCCCGCGGCCGCTCCCGTGGCAGCCGCCCCGCAAGAACCGCGGCGGGAACGGGAAGGCAAGAACGAATCCAGCCGCCTGATCGGTGACCTGCTGCATGAAGGGCAGGAGATTCTGATTCAAATCGCCAAGGAGCCGTTGGGCAAGAAGGGGGCGCGGATCACCAGCCACCTGGCGCTTCCCGGCCGCTTCCTGGTGTACATGCCCACCGTGCACCACATCGGCGTCTCGCGCAAGATCGGCTCCGACGAGGAGCGGGCGCGGTTGAAGCGCTTCATTCTGGAGAATACCCAGAATTTGCCGGGTGGGTTCATTGTGCGCACCGCCGCGGCGGGGGCGCAGGAAGAGGAGCTGCAGGCTGACATCCGTCTGCTGGCCAGCCAGTGGAATGACCTGCGGCAGCAGTTCGAACAGGTGAAGGCGCCGGCGCTGCTGCACCACGACCTGAACCTGGTGGAGCGCACGCTCCGCGATCAGCTTTCCAGCGATTTCATTCACATCTGGGTGGATAGCGACGAGCAGTACCAGCGGGTGGTGAAGTTCGTCAGCTACTTCATGCCGCAGTTGACCGACCGGGTGCGGCTGTACACGCGCGACGAGCCGCTGTTCGAGCACGCGGGGCTGCAGGCCGAGATCAACAAGGCGCTGCAGAGCAAGGTGTGGCTGAAGAGCGGCGGCTATATCGTGCTCAACCAGACTGAGGCGCTGGTGGCGATTGATGTCAATACCGGCAAATTCGTAGGCAAGTCCAGCCGCCTGGAAGACACCATCGTCAAGACCAACGTGGAGGCCATTCGCGAGATTGTGCGCCAGATCCGGCTGCGGGATTTGGGCGGCATCATCGTCATTGACTTCATTGACATGGACGAGAAGCGCAACCGCCAGAAGGTCATGCAGGCGCTGGAGGAGGAGATGCGGGCCGACCGCGCCCCGTCGAAGATCCTGGCCTTCAACGATTTTGGCCTGGTGGCGCTGACCCGCAAGCGGGTCAAGCAATCGCTGGAGCGGACCCTGGGCAGCCCCTGCCCGTACTGCGAGGGCGTGGGGCTGGTCAAATCGCCGGTGACGGTGTGCAATGAAATCTATTCGGAAGTGAAGAAACTGGCGCCCAGCATCGAACGCGAGGATCTGGTGCTGCGGGTCAATCCGGAAGTGGCCAAGGTGCTGAAGGCACAGGGTGCGCAACGGCTGCGGGAGATGGAGGAGGTGGCGCGCAAGGCCCTATCGGTGCGTCCGGATCCGCAGGTGCACCAGGGGCAGTTCGAGATTTATTGAGGGGCTTATCCTATGTTTATTGAGAAGCTGGAGCCGGCGGCGGCGCAGGCGGCGATTGCCGCCGGCCGCCAGGTCTACGAGTGGTAGACGAAGGATCCGCACCAGTTGCCGATCGTGGGGCCGGCCTATGACGACCACCCCAGCCGCAATCGGGCGAAACGGGAAGGCCGCTATGCCGAGACGCTGGCCGAGGCGCAGGCGGCGGCCCGCAATATGAAGACGGAAATCTCGCTGGTGTTCTTTTTGACGGAGTAACCATGGAAACCACAAGCTTGCGTTTGAAGACCGGGTTGGCGGAGATGCTCAAAGGCGGGGTGATCATGGACGTCACCGATGCCGGACAGGCGCGCATCGCCGAGGAGGCGGGGGCGGCGGCGGTGATGGCGCTGGAGCGCGTGCCTTCCGACATCCGCAAGGAAGGCGGCGTGGCGCGCATGGCCAGCATCCGCAAGATCCGCGAGATCATGCAGTCGGTTTCGATTCCCGTCATGGCCAAATGCCGCATCGGCCACTTCGTGGAGGCGCAGATCCTGGAAGCGCTGGGCGTGGACTACATTGACGAGAGCGAGGTGCTGACGCCCGCCGACGAGGTGCATCACGTGGACAAGCACGCTTTCCGGGTGCCCTTCGTGTGCGGCGCGCGCAATCTCGGCGAGGCGCTGCGGCGCATCAGCGAGGGGGCGGCGATGATTCGCACCAAGGGGGAAGCCGGGACCGGCGACGTGGTGCACGCGGTGCGCCACATGCGGACCATCGTTCTGGAGATGAAGCAGTTGACGGTGATGAGCGAAGCCGAGCTGTATGCGCGCGCCAAGGAACTGGCCGCCCCGGTGGAGCTGGTGCGCCTGGTGGCGGCCGCGGGCAAGTTGCCGGTCCCCAACTTCTCCGCCGGCGGCATTGCCACCCCGGCCGATGCGGCGCTGGTGATGCAGTTGGGGGCGGAGTCGGTGTTTGTGGGCTCGGGAATCTTCAAGTCCGAGGACCCCGCCGCCCGCGCCCGCGCCATCGTGCAGGCCGCCACCCATTTCCGCGATCCCAAGGTGCTGTTGCAGGTCTCCGAGGAACTGGGCGAGGCCATGCGCGGGATCAATGCCGCCGCCATCCCCGCCGAAGAGCAGTTGCAAACGCGGGGGTGGTAGGCCCAGCCGCCATGAAGATCGGCGTCCTCGCCCTGCAGGGCGATTTCGAAGCCCACGCCGCCGCCTTGACTGCTTTGGGCGGCGAGGTCCGGCTGGTGCGCAGCACGGCGGAGCTGGAAGGGCTGCAGGGACTGGTACTGCCCGGCGGCGAGAGCACCACCATGCTCACCTTGCTGACGCAGGAGGGTCTGGCCGGGCCGCTGCGGCAGTTCGCCCAACGGTCCCCGGTGCTGGCCACGTGCGCGGGAGCCATTCTGCTGGCCCGGCGCGTGCGGCAACCCGAGCAGGCGTCGCTGGGACTGCTGGATGTGACCGTCGTTCGCAACGCCTATGGGCGGCAGTTGGAGAGCTCGATTCGCAGAGTGCGCGTCGAGCCCGGGTTCCAGGCGGAGTTGGGCGCGGCGGAATTGGAGGCGGTGTTGATCCGCGCGCCCCAGTTGACGGAGTTGGGGCCGGCCGTGGAGGTGGTGGCCGAGGATGCCGGACAGCCGGTGCTGGTGCGCGAGCACAACCTGATCGCCGCCACGTTTCATCCGGAACTGAGCGGCGAGCCCCACGTGCACCGCTGGTTTCTCAACCTGTTACAATCCGCGTAATGCCGCTCTCGCGCCCACACCGCGTGCTGGCGGTCGTTCTCGCCGGAGGCCGCGGGGAGCGGCTGCAGCCGTTGACCCGCCACCGTTCCAAGCCGGCGGTGCCGTTTGGCGGGCGCTATCGGATCGTGGATTTTGTCCTCAGCAATCTGGTCAATTCCGGCATCAGCGCCATTTATATCCTGACGCAATACAAGGCGCAGTCGCTGATCAGCCATATTCAGCGCGCCTGGTGGTTCGTGGGCGGCGGGCTGGACAGTTTCGCCACCGTGGTGCCGGCGCAGATGCAGTTGGGGGATGCCTGGTATCGCGGCACCGCGGATGCCATTTACCAGAATCAGAACCTGATCGAGGAGTACGGCGCCGATGCGGTCGCGGTATTTGGCGCCGATCACATCTATAAGATGAACATCGGCCAGATGGTGGATTACCACTTCGAGCATGGAGCCGAGGCCACCGTAGCTTGCATGCCCTTGCCGGTCGTCGAATCCGCACAGGTGGGGGTGGCGGATTGCGATGCCAACGGACGCATCCGCGCCTTCGTCGAGAAGCCGGCACCGGAGCAGGCGCCGCGCATGTCCGAGAGGCCGGAACACGTTTGGGCCTCGATGGGAAACTATATCTTCAATACCCGGGTGCTGATCCAGGTGCTGCACGAGGACGCCCGGCAGCCGGGCGAGCATGACTTCGGGCGTTCGATACTGCCCGCCATGGCGGCCACGCGGAAAGTCATGGCCTATGATTTCCACAGCAATCGGCTGCCGGTTTACCACGGATTCGGGTTGGAGCGGCCTTACTGGCGCGACGTGGGAACCATCCCCGCTTATTTCGAAGCCAACATGGACCTGCGCAGTGTCACCCCGGAACTGAATCTTTTCAACTGGTCATGGCCGATCATGAGCGCCAACTTCAACCAGCCGCCGGCCAAGTTTGTTTTTGATGACGACAACCGGCGCGGCATGGCGCTGCAATCGCTGATTTCCGGCGGCTGCATCCTGGCGGGCGGCTTCGTGAAGGATTCGGTGCTGGGGCACAACGTCGTGGTTGATGAACGCGCCGCAGTGACGGAGTCGGTGATCATGGACAATGTGGTGATCGGCCGCGGAGCCAGGCTGCATCGCGCCATCGTGGACAAAAACGCCCACATTGCTCCCGGCGCTTCCGTGGGATTCGATCGCGAAGCGGACCGGGCCCGGGGCTACCACTGCGACGAGAGCGGCATCACGGTGGTGCCGAAGGAGCCGGAATCGCCTGAAAGCCGCGTGCGCTACCGCTGAGCGGGTAACAGCGAGCGGATGTAGGACACCATGGTGGGCGAGTTCCAGTCCGCCACGCTGACCAGCTTGCGGTCGAGGCGTCCGTCAGGACCGATGATGTAGGTTTCGGGGATGAGCTGGGTCCCATAGCGGTGCATGAGATCCTGGCTGGGGTCGAGGGCGGTCGAGAAGCGGATGTGGTAGCGGCTCAAGAACGTCTGGTAGGCGACCGGATCCTGGTCAATCGAAACCCCGAGCACCACCGCCTGGCCTCCGGGGAACTTTCCGGCCAAGGCATTGAGGGCCGGCGTTTCCTGTACACAGGGCACACAGTAGCTGGCCCAGAAGTTCAGGATCAGCACGTGCCCGCGATAGCTGGCCAGCGATACCGAGCGTCCGTCGAGCAGGCGCAAGTGGAAGTCGGGGGCGGGGCGGCCGGGCGCGGCGCGATGCGAACAGCCCGTCCAGAGGAAGGCCGCGAGCAGGATGCCCAGTGTGCTGAAGCGCCGCACGTCCCAGAATACAATAGCTGTATGGCTACCGATTTGGCCGTCTCCAGCAGCCAGGACTTGGTTCGCTCCCTGTTGACCCGGTTGGGCGAGGATCCCGAGCGTGAAGGCCTTGTCAATACGCCCGAACGCTACCTCCAGGCGATGGGCTATCTCACCAGCGGGTACCAATGCGACTTGCAGACGCTGTTGACCAGCGCGCTGTTCACCGTGGATTACGACGAAATGGTGATCGTGCGCGATATTGAGGTTTATAGCCTGTGTGAGCATCATCTGTTGCCGTTCTTTGGCCGTTGTCACGTGGCCTACCTTCCCAAGGGCAAGGTGTTGGGTTTGAGCAAAATCCCACGCCTGGTTGATGCCTTCGCCCGGCGTCTACAGGTACAGGAGCGGCTCACCACCCAGATTGCCCAAACCATTCAGGAGTGGATCAAGCCGGAAGGCGTGGGCGTCGTGGTGGAGGCACAGCATTTGTGCATGATGATGCGCGGGGTGGAAAAGCAGAATTCTTCGGCGGTGACCAGCCACATGCTGGGCACCTTCCGCACTTGTGCTGAAACCCGCGGAGAATTCCTGTCGTTGATCCGGCGTCGTTCCTAAAACAGGAAAAGGAGCCCCCCACTTGGGGAGTGGCGGGCGCCCCTTTGCTTTCCCATTCTGGACGGGTGCAACTACGCCTCTGGGTTCCAGGCTGTTTGCTGGCTTTCTCGTTGGCCGCTATGGCACAGGCGCCAGTGTGGGACCATGCCGGCCCCGCGCGACTGGTTGGCGGGCCCATCGAAGCCCTGGTGGAGGCCAGTCCCACCAGCCCTGGCATGCTGCTGGCCAGCGGCGCGGGCGGAGTGTGGCAGTCTGCTGGTTCGGGGTGGAACGCACTGAGCGATGGCGCTCCAGTCAGTGCGCTGGCGGTGGCCGGAAGCGGTGCCATCTATGCCGGCACGGGTGACCTGCATGGAGCCCGTCTGCGCGGAGGTACGGGCGTGCAGTTCAGTCAGGATGGCGGCGCCACTTGGACCGTGTTGGGAGGTTCCGCCCTGACGGGTCTGGCGGTCAGCCAGGTGCTGGTAAACCCCGGCAATCCGCAGCAGGTGTGGGCGGCGACGGTGACCACCGAAGATGCTTCGGCGGCGGCACAGCCTGGCGTCTACGAGTCCGCGGACGGTGGCGAAAGCTGGACTCTGGCGCTTCCGGGGCCGGTATGGGATCTGGCGTTGGCGGGAAACCGCCTGCTGGCAGTGGGGAGCAGCGCGCTGTCCCTGGCGACCAGTGGCGGGCCCTTCGCGCCGCTTGCGCTTCCATCGCAGCCCGCCTCCTGGGTTCGCGCTCGCGCGGTGGCGCAGCCGGGCGGCGGTTTTCTCGTGGCTGTGGCGCTGCCGAGCGGGGTCGTAAGCTTGTGGCAAGTTGATGGCGGCGGACTAATTCATGCCTTGCCGTCGCCCCCCGTCATGGCCGGCCGCCGGGCGCTGGCCCTGGCGGAAGCGCCGTCGGGTGACATCTGGGTGGGCGGCCAGGGCGTGGCGCTGTCGGCGGACGCGGGCCAAAGCTGGCAGATGATCACGGTTCCGGACAGTGCAACGCAGGTGCTGGTTCCGAACAGCGACGGCACGGCGTGGGTGGGAAATGATCACGGAGTATGGCGCGTGGGACCGGCCATGGCGCCAGCCAGTTTCAACGCCGGCCTGGACAACGCCTCGTTGCTGGCGGCGACTTCCTCCTCCGAGGGCATGCTGGCGGCGGTGGATGGCGGTGGGATATGGGGCCTGGCGGCGGCAGGGGCGGGCGAATACGAGGCGCTGGCGGCATCAGGGGGAGAAATCTGTGGGCTGCTGGCGGGCAGCGGGACGCTGACCTGCCCGATGGCCGGCGGCGCTGGCGCACCCTTGCCCCCCAGTGGCTCCTATGCCAGTCTGGCGGGCGACAGTGCGGGCTTCTGGCTGGGAACCGGCGACGGCCAGGTGGTGGACCCCGCGGGTGTTGCTCACAGCATGGGGCAAGGGCCCATCCGTGCTCTGGCCGTTGCTGCCCCGGAGGTGTGGGCGGCCCTGGGAGCGCAGCTCTTCCACAGTTCCGACGGCGGCCTCACGTGGCAAGCGAATCTCGGCACATCCGCCCCGGTGGCGGCGATTGCCGTGGATCCACAAGACGCAAGCCTCATCGCCGTGGCCGACGGCGCCAGCGTGGAGGCCAGCGCGGATGACGGCATGACCTGGCATCGGGTGGCGGACGGCTTGACGCAGGCGCCGGTTACCGCGCTGGTGTTTGCCCCGGATCAGCAGCTTTGGGCGGCTACGCTGGGCCGGGGCTGGTGGAACGCTGATTTTTTACACGCCACCGAGCAGGTCAACCTTGCCTCCAGCGCCAGCACGGTGACGGCCGGCACTTCGGTCACGATCACGGCCACCGTGACCGCGTTCGGAGGGCCGGTAGCCGCGGGCGGGGTTCAGTTCACCGCCGAGGCGAGCCTCACCAGTTCCTGGACACAGAGTGGGAACACGGTGACGTTCACGCCGCAGCGGGCGGGGAACGTGAGCGTGGAGGCAAGCTACGGGACGGCCATGGCGACGCTGACGCTGCCGGTGGCGGCGGCCGCGCCGGCGCAGGTGCAGGTGCTGGCCGGCCAGAACCAGCAGCAAGCCGCCGGCACGGTGTTGCGCCAGCCCATGGTGATCGGGGTCAGCGATGGTTTTGGCAATCCGGTCGCCGGGGTGACGGTAGCCCTCGCGGGCGGGGTGTTCAGCGACGCCGCGCCGGTGACGGGCGCGGACGGAACGGTGAGCGTGAGTCTGCGCCTGCCTGACACCGCCACGGCGGTGACGCTCACCGCGACGGCGGCCGGTCTGGCGCCCGTCAACTGGCAGGAGACGGCTTTGCCGCCGCCCGACTACAGCCTTGTGCTAAGCCCTCCGGCGGCAGCGGTCGCACCCGGGGCCGCGGGTACACTGAACGTCGTGATGGTTCCCACGGAAGGCTTTGCCTCGACCGTGGTGCTGCATTGCCTTCAACCCGCCACCGGTTGCAGCATCACTCCGGCCTCGCTGGCGCCGGGTCAGACGGCAGCGGTCATCGTATATCCAACCGGCAATCAGCCGCAGCAGACCGTGGTGGTAGCCGCCGACGGCCTGCACCAGGCGAGTGCCGACCTGCCGCTGCAGGCTTTCACCCTCAGCCCGGCCTCGCTGAGCCTCACGGTCAACGCCGGGCAGAGCAGCGCGCCGGCAGTTCTCCAGTTGAGTTCCATTCATGGCCTGAGCGGGCCCGTGGGTCTCGCGATCGCGGGGTTGCCGGCCGATCTGGCGGCCGTATTCCAGCCCGCAAGCCTGGCTTTGCCGCCCGGCGGCACCGGCGCCACGGTGCAGGTGTCCCTGCTGGCGGCCGGAGGCAGCCGCGGGTTGCCGGCAGGGATCCTATGGCTGCTCGGGCTCGGCGCCGCCTGTCTGCGGCTCAGGCCGCGGCGCCGCCGCTGGTTGGGGGTGCTGGCGGCGTCGTGGCTGGCTGCCGGCTGTGGCGGGGGCGCACCGCCAGCGCCGCCGGCCACGTCCGCGGCTCCCATCGTCACCAGTTACAATGTGCAAGTGACTGCTACAATCAGCGGCCTCAGTGCTGCTGTGCCACTAAGGATAAATGTAATTTCGCACTAGCCATTGGGGGAAGCCGATACAGGGGACTCAGGTATGGCGCTTTTCCGCGGGGCGGTAATCAGGTAAACTCACGGCCAGCAAAAATGTGGTCCGCAGGCGAAGCAATGGCGCGGGGACTGGGTTGGGCGCTGCGGCGCCTGCGACGGCGCTGGGCGGTGATGCTGCTGGCGGTGGTGACGCTGGGGCTGGCGATGGGGGCCAACACCGCCATGTACAGCGTCTTCAATCAGTTGGTGGTCAATCCGCTGCCTTTCGATCACTCCCGCCAGTTGGTGTGGCTGCAGCCCGCCAGCCTGCGCAGCGGCGCGGCCAAGGGAGCCGGCTTCTCCATCCCGGACTTTCTCGATCTGCGCGCCCAGGCGCACACCCTGCAGCCCCTGGTGGCCTACTACTCCAACGTGGCCACGCTGGTCGGCGCGGGGACGCCGCAGCATGTGGACTACGCCATCGTTTCCGGAGATTTTTTTGCCGCCCTGCGCGCCCCGGCGGAACTGGGGCGAACCTTCAGCCGCGAGGATGAGGGTCCGAGCCTGCCGCAAGTGGCCATCCTGAGCGACGGGCTGTGGCGCTCCCGTTTCGCGGCGGATGCCAGCGTGTTGGGGCGCAGCCTCGATCTCGACAACCGCATGCTCACCATCGTGGGGGTGATGCCGGCCGGCTTCAGCTTTCCACGCGGGGCGCAATTATGGCTGCCCAAACCGCTGGCCAGCGATCCCATACAGCAACGCGGCTGGCGCTTTCTGAATGCCTTCGCGCGCCTGGGACCGGGGCAGTCACTCGGCTCCGCCCAGCAGGAACTGAATGCGGTGTCGCGCCGCCTCGCCCGAACTTACCCCTCATCCAACAGCGATCAAGGGGTGAAATTGGAACCGCTGGGCGCCTGGGTGGCGGGCCCGGTGGCCGCCACCGGGGAAGTGATGATGATCGGCGCCCTGCTGGTGCTCTGCCTGGCGTGCGTGAATGTGGGCAACCTGCTGTTGGCCGAGTCGGTGGGGCGGCGGCGCGAAATGGCACTGCAGACCAGCCTGGGCGCCAGCCGCCGGCATTTGCTGGGACAGTTGCTCACCGAAGGCTTGCTGCTGGCCGGCCTGGCAGCGGGGTTGGGGTGGGGACTGGCGGCCCTGGCGGTTCCCGCGGTGCGTCGCGTCCATCCCGCCACTCTCCCGCAACTGGCTGATGTTCGGCTGAACGGCTGGGTGCTGGGATTCTGCGCCCTGGTGACGTTGGCCACCGCGGTCTGGTTCGCCCTGGCGCCGGGATGGGAACTGCTGCGGCCCGCCTCCATGCAGCGGCTGCACCGGAGTTCGGGACCGTTGCCGGTGCGCTCCCGTCTGCCGCATGGCCTGGTCATGGCCGAGGTGGCCACCACGGTGGTCTTGCTCATCGCGGCGGGCTTGTTCTGGCAAAGCCTGCGCCGGCTGCAGCAGACCAGCCCGGGCTACCGCACCAGTCATGTGCTCACCTTGCGGGTGTCGCTGCTCTACAACAGCACGGCGGAGCTGGAAGCCGGCATTCCCTATTTCGAGCGCTTCAACCAGCGCTTGCAGGCCCTGCCGGGAGTGCGGGCCGCCGGGTTGGTTTCCGAACTTCCCTATGCTCCGCCCCAACAGCGGGCCGCGGTGGCGGTGGCGGGGGATGCGGCCACGCTGGCGCTGACCGACGACGAACGGCCGCAGGCGGGCGTGATCGCAGTGCTGCCCGGCTATTTCCGTGCCGCCGGGATTCACGTTCGCGGCCGGGTGTTCGAAGACAGCGACAATCAGCCGGGCGCGGCAGGCGTCGTGATCGTGAGTGCCAGCCTGGCACAGCGGTTGTTCCACGGCAGGGAGGCACTGCAACAGTCGGTCCTGCTGGGCCGCGGTCGTCCGCCGCTGCGCGTCGTCGGCATTGCCGACGATATCGCCGAGCGCGGACCGGGCACGCCGCCGGCGCATGACATCTACCTGCCGCTCGAACAGTCTCATCGCGGAGAGATGAGCGCCGCGGTCTGGAGCGAGGGAGACGCGGAGACTTTGTTGCCGGCCATTCGGCGCATCTCAGCCGCACTCAACCCGCAGGTGCCCATCTATGAGGTCAGCACTCTCGGCCAGCGCTGGAGCGACGCCACTTTGGCCGATCGCTACCGCACCCGCCTGCTCATGGTGCTGGCCGTGCTGGCGCTGTGTCTGGCGACCGCGGGATTGTATGGCGTTCTGGCCCACAATGTGGCCCAGCGGCGACAGGAGATTGGAATCCGCATGGCGCTGGGCGCCAGTGAACAGCAGGTCTGGGGCAAGGTGGTGGGGCAATCGCTGCGGCTGATACTGGCGGGAACGGGGGCGGGGCTGGTGGCTGCCTGGTGGATGCGGAGCAGCCTGCAGCACCTGTTGCAGGTCGCCGGAGCGGGCGAAGCCTGGATGTGGCTGGGCGTCCCGCTGCTGGTCTTCACCACCGGCTTGCTGGCGGCCGCCATTCCGGCGCGCCGTGCCGCCCGCGTGGATCCGGTCACCACCCTGCGTTGCGATTGACCCGCCGGGCCCGGCCGCCAGCCGGGGAGCGCCTCCTCAGTTGTTGGCCCGCGGCATCTGGGTCACTTTCCCGTTTTCCGCATCCAGAATGGAGATGCGATTGGCGTCCAGCGTGCGGCCGGTGAGGCGCTCCACATTGACCTTGTTCTGGATGTAGGTACTTTGCGCGTTCACGAGCGCGCTCTCCGCATTGGTCAGGTTGCTCTGATCGGTGAGCACCTGGGTGATGGTGGTCGCGCCCAAATCCAATTTCTTCTGGTCGGCTTCCAGGGTCTCGCGGTTCAGGGTCACGGCATCCTGTGCGGCGAGGATCTGCGCGCGGCTGGATTGGAGGGCAAACTGCGCCTGCTGTACGCTGATGATGATGTTGTTGATCTGCTGCTGCTGCTGCAAATAGGATTGCTGCAGTTGCAGTTGGGCGCGGGCGACATCGGCCTGGGCGGTGCGGTTGCGCAACGGAATCTGGAGGTTGATGCCGGCCGAGTAGCTGGGGTAGTTGCCGCCAAAAACGTCGCCAAAGGTGTTGCCGAAACTGCCTTGGAGCGAATTGGAATTGTAGCCGACCACCAGGTTCAATTGCGGCAGCAGTTCATTCTTGGTGGCCTTGAGGCTCATCTCGGAGATGGCCAGGTTGATGCGGGTCTCGGCCAGCTCGGGGCGGTATTGCAGCGCCAGCTTGACCAGCGCGCTGGCGGGCTGAATCGGTTCATTGGCGGGGAGCTTGATGGTGTCCGTGGTCACCACGTCAGCGCTGGCCCGCGCGGGGTCGGCCAGGTTTTTGGTGATGGCATTTTTCAAAAGCAGGCCATTGTATTCAAGGTTGGTCTGGGCGGCGATGAGGGTCTGCTGTTGGGTGGCGAGGTTGGCGCGGGCCTGGGTGACCTGCAGGGGCGCCATGGTGCCGATTTCCACCTGGCGCTGGGTGTCACTGAGGATCTTCTGCGACAGGTCCACGGCTTCCTGGGCCACCTTCACCGCCTCGTTGGCGGTGACCACGTTCCAGTAAATGTCCTCCACCTGAGCCACGGTGGCCATCACCTGTTGCGCGAAGGCGATGTCGGCGATTTCACGATTGTCCTTGGCCTGGATGCGGTTGCGGCTGTTGAGCTCGATGCCGAAACCCTGGAGCAGCGGCTGGCTGAAGCTAAAGCTGAGGCCGGAGGAGAACTGGGGGTTGAAGAGGTTGCGGGTGCTGGTGCTGCTGCTGCGCACGTTGTTGTAGCCGACGCTCATTGTCCCGCCGGTGAGGAAGCCCTGGTTGAAACTGAAATCCGCCACGCCGGAATGGGACTGAATGGTGGGCAGGCCGGTGAGCACGGTGCTGCCCTGGGGCGTGACCTGATCGGCGAGGCTGAAGTTGGCGTCGAGAGTCGGGTCGAGGCTGGGAATGGCGGGTCCGCCGCCCAGGGTGGAGGTCACGATGCCGCCGGCACCGGCGCCCGCTCCGCCCGCGCCCGCGCTGGTTCCGCCGGCGCTGGCGCCGCCCGCGCCGGCGACGCCGGTGGTCGCGCCCCCGCCGCCGGGAGTACCGCTGACGATGCCGGTGGAGACGCCGCGGGGCGCCGAGCCGGCCTTGGCGCGCAGAATGTCGGTGTCGGCGATCGGCAGGTTATAGCGCTGGATGGCGATATCCAGATTGTTCTCCAGCGCCAGGGCGATGGCATCGTCGAGCGAAACGTACAGCTTGCCGCCCCGCAGCAGGCTCATCACGCGGGCGCTGTTGGAGAGATCAAGCGGCGCCACGGAAATCGGCTGCTGGCCGAACAGAGTCTGCGTCCAGGGGCGGCCGACGGAAAAATTGATGCCCTGGGGATTGACGTCAATGCTGCGGGTCTGGCCCAGGGCGGGGAGGGCGGCGAGGGAAAGTGCGGAGACGGAGAGCAGAAGCCTGCGCATCATCATGGATTTCTCGACGGTAAAGCTATGCTTGAGCAAGGACAATGGCCAATAGGTTACGAGCGACTTGGGGGCAAAGTTCCCTCCCGGCCAGGAGGGCGGCGTCATGGCCGCCCGCCTGCCAGATGGTCCGGGAAACTAGAATGATAGCAGTATTCACCGGGGCGGCCGGTGGCGCGGCATGACCGGAATTAGAACTCTTCGCCTGTGTTTGAGCTACGACGGCGCGGAATTTTACGGCTGGCAGGTGCAGCCGGGGCGGCCGACGGTGCAGCAGGCGGTGAGTGATGCCATCGCCGCAGTCACGGGTGAGCGTGTCGTGGTGCATGGCTCGGGGCGCACGGACGCGGGGGTGCACGCGCTGGGCCAGGTGGCGCATTTCCATCTCCAGGGTCGGATGCCGGCCGCCGCCATGCAACGGGCGCTGAACGCCCGCCTGCCCGCCAGCATCCGCGTGCTCGAGGCGGGCGAAGCAGCCGCCGGTTTTCATGCACGCCGCAACGCATGCGGCAAGCTGTACCGCTACCGCATCTGGCGGGAGGAGGTTTGCCCACCGTTTCTGCGCCTCTACGTGTACCACCATCCCTACCGGCTGGACGAGGCCGCCATGGCGGCCGCCGCTCCACTGCTGCAGGGGCGGCATGATTTCCGCTCCTTTGCCGCCGGCAGCGAGGGCGGGCGGGCCCCCGCCGGCACCGAACGCACGGTGACGCGCTCGCAACTGTGGCGCGCGGGGCCGGAGTTGCTTTACGAGGTGGAAGGCGAGGGATTCCTGCGCCACATGGTGCGGAATCTGGTGGGATGGCTGCTGGAAATCGGGCGCGGAGCCCGCCACGCGGACGAGATCACGGCGGTGCTGGCCGCACGGGCACGCTCGGCCGCCGGCCCCACCGCGCCGCCCCAGGGGCTCTACCTGGTGCGGGTGGACTATGATGAAACGGCATGAAGGGCGCACGCACCCTGGACGAGTCCCGCGCCGCCGTGACCACGCCGGAGGCCCAGGAGGGAGTGCTGCCGGAGGATGCGTCCGCCTTGCGCGCCGCCTGCCAGCGGCTGGAGGGATGGGAGCGCTGGCTGCAGCAGCAGCAGATGGCAGTGACGGCGGTGGCGGCGCCGACCGGCTTTGAGGCGCTGCGGGCGGAGTGGATGCGGCAGGCGTTGGCGGAGATGGGGCTGCAAACCAGCCTGGACGAGGTGGGCAACGTGCTGGCCTACCATGCCGGCCAGGGCGCGTCGCAGGACGTGGTGGCGGTGACCGCGCATCTCGACACCGCGTTTCCGCCCGGCACCGTGGTGCGGCCCGAGCGCCGGGATGGCAGGCTGTGGGGGCCCGGCATTTGCGACAATGGCGCGGGTCTGGCGGCGCTGCTGGCGCTGGCGCGGCTGCTGCGGGAGGAGCGCTGGGTGCCGCGGACCCCGGTGCTGCTGGTGGCCAATGTGGGCGAGGAAGGGGAAGGCGATCTGAAAGGCATGCGCCATCTTTTCAGCCCCGCCAACCGCTGGGGGCGGCGCATTCGCTGGACGGTGGTGCTGGACGGCCCCGGAGTCAATCCCCTGACCACGGAGGCGCTGCCCAGCCTGCGTTTGCGCCTGGTGCTGGAAGGACCAGGCGGACATAGCTGGTCGGACCTGGGGCGGGCGAGCGCCAACCATGCCGCAGTGCGGGTGGCGGCCGCGCTGCTGGCGCAGGTCGAACCGGTAGCGGGCCGGCTGGGCTGCAATCTGGGGTGGATGCAGGGCGGCAGCGCGGTCAACGCCATCGCCGCCCGCTGCGAATGCAAGCTGGACCTGCGCGCCCGCGATCCTCATCAGCTCGAGGGGTTGGAACAGGCGGCACGGCGCGCGCTGGCCCAGGGCGTGGAACAGGAAAACGCGGCCGCGCTGAGCGGCCGGGTGCGCGGCCGCTGGGAGCGCATCGGAGAGCGGCCCGGCGGCGCCCTGGCCGATGATGCTCCTCTGCTGCGGCTGGTGCGGCAGGTGGATGCGGCCCTCGGCATCGCCACCCAGACGCAGTGCGCGTCCACCGACGCCAACATCCCCATCGCCCAAGGTCGCCAGGCTTTGCGGCTGGGCGCCGGAGGCAAGGCCGGCGGCATTCATACTTTGCAGGAGTGGTACGATCCCACCAGCCGCACCCGCGCGCTGCAGCGCATTCTGTGGGTGTTGTGGGCGCTGAGCCGCCCGGCCTCCCCGGGCGCAAGGCAGGGCGGGCGCCGCCTCCGTCGCCGGGCGGCATGATCGCCGATTCTCCCCGCCCGCGGCAACGGCGCCGGGTGCTGGTGGCGGATGCGGCCCTGTTGGCGGTCACCTTTGTCTGGGGCGTGACTTTCCCCCTGGTGAAGGCGGCGCTGGCGGATGCCCAGCCGCTGCTGTTTGTTGCCGTGCGCCTGAGTCTGGCGGCCCTGTTGCTGTTGGCCATCTACCGCCCGCGGCTGCGGCAGATTGCCGGCGCGCAGTGGGCCGCGGGCGCCTGGCTGGGATTGTTTCTGGCCAGTGGCTATGCGCTGCAGACAGCCGGACTGGCGCTGACCTCGCCCGCGGCGGCCGCCTTCCTGACCAGTATTTCCGTCATCCTGGTGCCCCTGTTGCTGGCCGGGTTCTGGCGCCGGAGGCTGCCGGCCAGGGCCTGGTTCAGCACCGCCCTGGCGCTGGCGGGGTTGTACCTGCTGCTCGCCATCCCGGGGGGCGGCGCCGAAGCCGCCCGTTGGCGCGGCAACCTGCTGGAGGCAGCCTGCGCCCTGGCGTTCGCCCTGCATATTGTCAACCTGGGAGAGTGGTCGCCGCGTTTCGGCTTCCGCGATCTGGCGGTTCTGCAGATCGTCTTCGCGGCGCTGTTCAGTTGGACGATGTTGCCGCTCGGCGGCCCGCTTCACTGGAGCAATTCGCCGCGCCTTTGGCTGGCGCTCGCGATTACCGCCGTGCTGGCCACCGCGGTGGCGTTCACCGTGCAGAGTTGGTCGCAGCAGTTCACACCCGCCAACCATACGGCGGTGATCTTTGCCGCCGAACCGGTCTTCGCCTGGCTGGCGGCTGCCTGGGGATGGCGCGAAGCCCTGCAGCCGGTGCAGGCGGCGGGTGCGCTTCTGGTGGTGGCCGCGATGCTGTTGCTGGAGTGGCGCCCGGGGCGCGGCTAATCGCGGGCGTGGCGCTCGGCGTCCATCAGGTTTTCCCACAGACTGCCATACCCGACCCAGCGCCGCACCCGGCTGCTCGACAAGTGCACTTCGGGCACATAGAGCTTGCCATGACCGTAGGTGCAGATGTATTCGGTATAGGGAGATCCGCCGAGCATGACGTGCCCATAGTCGCCCGCGGTGCGCGGCATGCGCAACCGCCGCGCGCACCGGCGGCAGCGGTAGACCTGATCCACCGCGCACAACCAGCCCAGGCCAAAGCCCACCAGGACGGAAAAAAAGACGGCGAAGGTGTAGGGCAGATCGCTGCCCAGGCGCGGCCAGTCGGCCAGAAGCCCTGCCGGCGCGGGTGGCACCGCCCAACTGGCGACCATCCAGAAGGCGCCCACCAGCAGGACGGCGAGGGCCAGCTTGACGGCGAGTAAACCCCAGAAGCGCATGGCAGCTCCAGCTATAAGTTTAGACGCAGGCAAAGCACCCGCGGTGGTGCGGCGCCTGCGCCGCGCTGGTTCTCACAGCAGGCGGCAGGGTAACATCGGGGGCGGAAGCGCATGTGGCCGGGTGGCTGCCCTGGTCTTCAAAACCAGTGTGGCGTCCGCTGGACGCCGGATCGGTTCGACTCCGATGCGCTTCCGCCAGAAGGCTGGATTTTATGATGGGGGATATGCAAGCCGAGGCAGGCCCGCCCGCCGCGCGGCTGGATCTGACGTCGGATCCGGCGGCGGCGGCAGCGGGACTGGAACGATACTGGGCGGCGGCGCCGGAAGTGGCGCGTGCGGCGCTGCGCCAGGATCCGGGACTGCTGCGGGCGCTGGCCGCCCTGATGGCGGGCAGCGAATTTCTGGGTGAGGCGCTGATCCAGAATCCGGAGTGGCTGCTGTGGCTCGCGCAGGAACGCCGCCGCAGCGGCACCCGGCCCGCCGAGGAGTGGAGCGCCATGCTGGGGGCGTTCACGGCCAATCTGGCGCCGGCGGAGCGCACGCGCGGGCTCATCCGCTTCAAGCGGCGCGAATATCTCCGCATCGCGCTGCGCGATCTGGAAGGGCGGGCGGGGCTGGCGGAAACGGCACGGGAGCTGTCGGATCTGGCGGATGCCGAATTGCAGCAAGCCTATGCCTGGGCCTGGAATGAGCTGGCGGGCGAGTTCGGCACGCCGCAGGGGACGGGCGGCGCGGCCGAGTTTGTGGTGATCGCGCTGGGAAAGCTGGGCGGGGGCGAGCTCAACTACAGTTCCGACATTGACCTGATGTTCGCCTATGGCGGCGATGGCGCCACGCGCGGCGGAGCGCGCAGTCTCAGCCATCACGAGTTCTTCACCCGCCTGGCGCAAGCCATCACGCGCACCGTATCGGCGGTGACCGGCGAGGGCCCCGCCTTCCGCGTGGACCTGCGGCTGCGGCCGGGAGGGCGGGAAGGCGAACTGGCCCAGCCCTGGGAGCGCCTGGCCGATTACTATCTCCGCCAGGCCCGGGCGTGGGAACTGCAGATGCTGCTTCGGGCGCGGGGGTGCGCCGGCTCGATCCGGCTGGCGGCGCGGTTGCTGCAGGCGGTGGCGCCGCGCATGTTCCCCGTCCAGCCCGACGCGGCGGCGATGGCGGAGGGAGTGCGCGGCGCGCGTCAGGCCATCCACCAGCAGCTGCGCCGCCACCGCGCCACCGGCAGGCGGCGCAGCGAGGTGGATGTGAAACTGGATGCGGGCGGCATCCGCGATATTGAGTTCCTGACGCAGTATCTGCAGCGTTTGCATGGGGGGCGCGATCCCTGGGTGCGCAGCGGGCACACGCTGCAGGCCCTGCAACGGCTGCACGACAAGGGCTGGATGCCCAGCCGCGATCTGCAACTGCTCTCCTCCGCCTACATCCTGCTGCGGCACGTCGAGCACCGGCTGCAACTGCGTTGGGGGCAGCAGACCCATGCCCTGCCGGCCCGCGCCGCGGCGCGCCAGGCGCTGGCGCTGAGCCTGCGCGCGGTGATACCCGGATGGGATGCCGAGGAAGAGGCGGCCATGACGGCGATTGCGGCGCGCATGGCCGGCGTGGAGGGCGTATACCATCGCTATCTCGGCGGCAACGAGGCCCGGGCCGCGCGCGCGCCGGAAGGGGCTCCCGGCCCGCTGGCCTGGCTGCAGCGGCCGCTCAGTCCGCACGCAAAACTCCAGGCCCTGCGCCGGGAGCGCAGCCTGGCGAGCTGGCCGGATGCCGTCGCCGCGGTGCGAACGCTGGACCCCGCGGCGGCCGAACGCACCGTGCGGGCGCTGGAATCCAGCGACTGGATGGCGGAGGCGTTGATTCGCCGCCCCCACCTGGCACTGGTTCTGGCGGAGGGGCCCGAGCCCCCCTTGCCCGACGATATGACGGAGTTGCGCCTCTGGCAGCACGGCCAATTGCTGCGCTTGCTGTCCCGTGAGTGGGAGCAAGGTTGGCCGGTGGAGCGCAGCCTGCAGGCCTGTACCACGTTGGCGGAGCGGGTTTTGGAACACGGTCTGCACCTGGCACGCGCCGGCAGCCGGCTTGCGCCCAGCCTGGCAGTGCTGGGACTGGGGCGGCTGGGTCTGGGCGAACTGGACCTGCTGTCGGACGTGGACCTGGTGTTTGTGGCCGAGGAAGACGATCGCGAGGCCGCGGCCCGGCTGGGGGCGCGCTGGATTCAAGTGCTGACCACCTATACCCAGGCGGGAACCCTCTATGCCGTGGATACCCGCTTGCGGCCCGGAGGCCGGGACGGCGAGCTGGTGCAGACACCGGCCAGCCTGGCGCGCTATTTTCGCGAACACGCCGGCTTGTGGGAGGCCGTGAGCTATCTCAAGGCGCGGGCCGTGGCCGGCGACGGCGCGACGGCCGCCCGGGCGCTGGCGGGGGTGCGGGCGGCGGTGACGGAACGTTTTCAGGGCCAGGCGATCGGGGGCGAGTTGCAGCGCCTGCGCGACCGCATGGAGCGGGAAGGGAAGCCGGGGCGCTGGGGATTGAAGACCGTGGCGGGCGGCTACTATGACGTGGACTTTGTCATCTCCCGCCGCCTGTTGGAGTCCGGACACGCCGGTTTCGGCCCCACCGGACTGGCGGGCTGGGCGCAGGCGGCCGGCCGCGGCCTGCTGCCGGCCGCGGTGGCCGCGGAACTGGCGGAGGCGGTGAGGCTGCTGCGCGCGGCCGATCATGCCCTGCGGGTGGGCACGGGCAAGGCGGGCGCGGCGGTGCCCGCCGCCGGCGCCAGTCTGGAGCGCGGCTGGAACTGGCTGGCCCGCATCGGGGCGGTGGAGTCGCCGGCAGCGGCGGCGGAGGCGGTGGACCGGGCGCGCCGCGGCATCCGGACAATCTATCAAGCCTTGCTATAACTGAATGTGGCGAAAGGAGACCGCGGATGCGGCTGGTTTTTCCGTTACTATATTGGTTTGGACTCATGCTGGCGCTCATCGGAGTTGGCCTGCGTTTCTGGATGGGCGCCGGGAGTCTGGGACTGGCGGTGGCGGTCGCGGGGGTGGCCCTGCTGCTGACCGCGCGCCTGGCCCAACGATTGCGACGCTGAATCAGGAGAACTATGCGCACATACAACGGAACCGAGGTCCCGCAGGGCGAATCCATCCAGGTGCAAAGCGGGCGGGTGGTCACGCCCGATCACCCCATCGTGCCCTACATCGAAGGCGATGGCACCGGGCCGGACATCTGGAAGGGCAGCCAACCGGTGTGGGACGCGGCCGTGGCCCAGGCCTATGGCGGACGCAGGCGCATCGTCTGGTTTGAGGTGTTTGCGGGCGAAAAGGCCTTCCAGCGCTTCGGCGACTGGCTGCCGGCCGACACCGTGCAGGCGGCGCGCGACTTCCGGGTGGCCATCAAGGGACCATTGACCACGCCGGTGGGTGGCGGCATACGCAGCCTGAACGTCAGCCTGCGGCAGCAGATGGATTTGTATGCCTGCGTGCGGCCGGTGAAATATTACCCGGGCGTGCCTTCGCCGGTGAAGCAACCGGAAGCGGTGGACGTCATCATTTTTCGCGAAAACACCGAGGACGTCTACGCCGGCATCGAATTCCAGCAGGGCACGGCGGAGGCGGCGGCCCTGATCCGAATCCTGGACGAAAAGTTCGGCAAGAAGATCCGCCCCGATTCCGGGGTGGGCATCAAGCCCATCTCGGTGACCGGCTCCAAACGCCTGGTGCGCTCGGCGATCCGTCATGCCATCGAGCAGAAGCTGTCGGTGGTGACGCTGGTGCACAAGGGCAATATTCAGAAATTCACCGAGGGAGCGTTTCGCGACTGGGGCTACGAAGTGGTTCGCGAGGAGTTCCGCGAGCAGTGCCTGACCGAGGAGGAGCTGGCCGGGGCGCCCTACAACGGCAAGCTGCCCGCCGGCAAAATTCTCGTCAACGACCGCATCGCCGATTCGATGTTCCAGCAGATCCTGCTGCGCCCGCGCGACTACCAGGTCATCTGCACCACCAACCTCAACGGGGACTACCTTTCGGACGCCTGCGCGGCGCAGGTGGGCGGGCTGGGGCTGGCGCCCGGAGCCAACTTGAGCGAGGAGTACGCCTTTTTTGAGGCCACCCACGGCACCGCACCCAAATATGCCAACCAGGATGTGATCAATCCCAGTTCGCTCATCCTCAGCGGGGTGATGATGCTGCACTGGATGGGATGGCATGAGGCCGCGGAGCTGGTGGAGGCGGGGTTGAGCGCGACCATCGGCCAGAAAAAAGTCACCTACGATCTGGCGCGGCAGATGCCTGGTTCCACCCAGCTCAAGACCAGCGAATTTTCGGCCGCCATCGTGGCCAATATGCGGCAGCGGGCGTAAGAGCTCATTTTCAATTCACACACAGGAGAACTATGCGGAAGAAAATCACCGTCGTCGGCGCCGGCAATGTGGGCGCCACCACCGCCCACTGGCTGGCCACGCGCGAAATCGCGGATGTGGTGCTGGTGGACATCGCCGAAGGCATTCCCCAGGGCAAGGCACTCGACCTGCGCCAGGCCACGCCCATCATCGGCACCGACGTGGCCCTGACCGACAGCAACAGCTATGAGGACACCGCCAACTCCGACGTGGTGATCCTCACCGCCGGACTCGCGCGCAAGCCGGGCATGAGCCGCGACGACCTGCTGCGGAAAAATTACGAAGTCATCGCCAGTTGCGTGAAGCCGGTGGTGGAGCTCTCGCCCAACGCCATTCTGATTCTGGTCACCAACCCGCTCGACGCCATGGCCCAGGCGGCCTACAAGATCAGCCGCTTCAGCCGCAACCGGGTGATCGGCATGGCGGGGGTTCTGGATTCGGCCCGCTTCGCCACCTTCATCGCCATGGAGCTGAACGTTTCGGTGGAGAACGTGCAGGCGTTCGTGCTCGGCGGCCATGGCGATACCATGGTGCCGCTGCCGCGCTACACCACCGTCGCCGGCATCCCCATCACCGAGCTGATGGACGCCGCCACGATCGAGAAGCTGGTGCAGCGCACCCGCAACGGCGGCGCCGAGATCGTCGCCCACCTGAAAACCGGCAGCGCCTACTATGCGCCCTCCGCGGCGGCGGTGCAGATGGCGGAGGCCATTCTCAAGGACAAAAAGCAGATTCTGCCCTGCGCTGCTTATCTGGAAGGCGAGTACGGCATCCAAGGATTGTTTGTCGGCGTGCCCTGCAAGCTGGGAGCGCGCGGCATCGAAGAAGTGATTCAGGTGAAGCTCACCCCGGAAGAAAACGCGGCCCTGCAGAAATCGGCCGAGGCGGTGCGGCAACTGGTCCAGGTGATCGGAGTCTAAAGGAGAACAGCCATGAGCCTAATCGAACGCCCCAATGCCACCTCCATGGGCGACAAGCCCTTAACCTTGCTGGGGCCCGCGCTGAAAGCGGGCGATACCATGCCCGACTTCACCCTCACGGACAACGGCCTCAAACCGGTCACCAAGGCGGACAGCCAGGGCAAGGTACGCATCTTTAGCGTGGTGCCGTCCCTGGATACGCCGGTGTGCGATTTGCAGACGCGTCGCTTCAACGAGGAAGCAGGAAAACTGGGCGACAAGGTCAAGGTGCTGACCGTGAGCATGGACCTGCCGTTTGCCCAAAAACGCTGGTGTGGGGCTGCCAATGCTTCTCATGTGCAGACCCTCTCCGATTACCAGACAGCCAAATTCGGCGAGGCAACCGGCACCTTGATCAAGGACCTGCGGCTACTTTCGCGCGCCATCTTCGTTGTGGATGGCGGCGGGGCGATTCGCTACGTCGAGTACGTGCCCAAGATCGGCGAGCATCCCAACTACGACGCCGCCCTTCAGGCGACCCGCGCCTTGTTGGCATAGTGGGTAGAGCGCGGGTGGGCGCCACCGGGCACCCGCCTGCGCTATTGCACCACTTGGATCTTCACGTTCCGCAGGATGTTCGGGTACTGAGGAATGTCCTGGGCGCCACTCTTGCGCGGGCCCTCCGACAGCGCCTGCGCCACGTCCAACCCGTCCACAATCTGGCCAATGATCAAGTAGCCGCCGTTATCCAGCGCGGGAACCGGCTTGAGTGTAAAGAAGATCTGGGAGCCGCGCGAGGAGCTGTCGCCCGGGACCTGCGCCAGCGCCATGCGGCCCGGCTGATCAAATTTCAGGCTGTTCTTCTCAAAGGGCAGGGTATATCCGAGTTTGCCGGTGCCGTTGTTGAGCGGGTCGCCGGTTTGAATCAGGTACCCGGGGATGGTACGAAAGAACAGCAGGCTTTGATAGAGGGGCGCCATGGAAAGCGTCCCCATGCGCGGATCCTTGTAAGGCTGTTTACCCTCAGCCAAGTTGATAAAATTGGCCACCGCCTTGGGAGCATCCTTGGGGTAGAGCTGTGCCTTGAAGCTGCCTTTGCTGGTATTGAAGACGGCGTAGGTGCCGGGGCCAAGCTGGGCGGGGGCGGCGGCCGCCTTGGCAGGGGCTTTCTTCGGAGCACTCTTCTGGGCGCTCAGGCTGAGAGAGCAGGCCAAGGTGAGGGCGGCGGCGGTCAGGATTCGCGAACAGGCAGTGCGCATGGGGATCTCCTCGCTCCCTGGTCGGACTGAGCTTGGCCGGGAGACTCGCAAAGATTATACGAGATGACGCTTCCGGCGCAAATAGCAGGAGATGAGGGATTGCCGGCCGTTACTCGACGGGCAGGGTATCGAGGCCGTAACCGGAAGGTCCAATGCGGATCAGCAGGCGGCTGAGTGGGTAGCCGGCGGCGATCTCCTTGCGAACCACGGGCTGGAGGATGTGCATGAATTCTTCGTCTTCAGCCCCGAAGGTCACCAGGAAGTTGCGATTGGGGATGGCGACGGCAAACTCTTCGGTGCGAAGCAGTTCAGCCGCCCGGTCGTGAAACTGTGGCGCCAGGATGAAGGCCGCCTTATGCCCCTGCGCCATCTCGACGTGAAAGGCGCGGATCGTATCCTGAATCGTCCAGGCGACGACGGTGGCCTCGTTCCACAGCCGCTCCAGGTTTTCGAGCGCCGCGGCCAGCAGGCACTCTTCCGGGAGGTCCCAAACCTGCAGTTGCTCGCGCTGCAGCCAGACGTCGTGGTCGCCACAGGTAAGCACGTACCCCACTTCGCCGGCCAGAGGATAAAACAGCGGGTGTTGCTGGCGCTTCACCAGGCCGGAGGTGATGAGCTTGGGGAAGATTTGCGGGCGGGCGGATTCCCAATCGGCCGGGATGCGGTGTTCAATCGTCCCCACGACGCGGGTCAGGTAGGTGTCCATGTCGAACCGGTCGCCGTTCTGGCAAAACGCCGCCCAGGCGCGGCTGAGGCGCAAGCGGTGGGCGGTGGGGCGGCCGGATGGGGAGCGCAGGATGGCGATTTCCAGTTGACCCGCTTTCAGAAAGCGTGCCTGCGGATACAGCCTTTGCAGGCGAAGGAGCGCGCTTGCCTCAAATTCTTCGCGGGTCATTGCCTCGATGATAGCAAGTTCCAGAGTTGGTGGCTGACGCCGTCGGCGGCGGGATCAATGCGGCCGCAGTTGCAGCGGACGGTCCAGGCGCACGGTGAGGCGGCTGCCGGGATTGAGTTCGAGATGGCGATGGCGAACCAGCCAGATGCCGGCCGCAATGGCGGCGCCGATTCCCGCTCCGGCGACCGCGCCCTGACCGCCCGCCAGCAGCGCTCCCCCCAGCAGGCCGCCGCCAACACCGGCTTCGGTGTGGGGGAGGTCGGAGCGCATCATGCCGCGGGGTTCGCGCAGCATGCCCTCGGAATCAACCTTGGCCTCATGCAGCGGATCGCTCTGCGTCACCACGGCGCTGATGGTGTAGCGGGTACCGTCCGGCAGGGTGAGCAAATCAGGCTTGAGCAGCAGTTCCGAGTCGGCCAAAGCCGGACGCTCGTCGCGGACACGTATCACATGGCCCTCGAGAATGGAGCCGGCGGGAACGACTTCGCGGCCCTGATAGAACACCGAGGTCATCACGCGGGCGGCAAAGCCGTCACCATACTGGTTGTCGCGCGTGCTCAGATGGGTTTCCAACTGCAGAGGGATGGGCGTCTGTGCCGGCAACGTCAGCGGCGCCGTGCCTGCCACGGCACGTACCGCCGCGCTGCGCGTGGAGGGTGCGGGGATATCGGTGACGGTGGGGCTGGGCGCTTGCGCGGCCGCGATCAGAGTTGTGACCGTGGCGGCACAGAACGCGGTTAGGATGCGCGAGATGCTCATAGCGTCAGCATAGCCGCCGCCGCGGCCGCCAGGGAACAAAACCGGTGGCGGACTCGCAAGAGTAACCCTGGGCGGGGAAGCGGCGGCCAAAGGTTGAATTGCACCACCTGCGGGGCGTATGCTGAAGGTTCGCCTTTCGTTTCGCCAGGGGGAGACTCGTGTCCTCGATCGACGTTCCATTGAAAAGGCTCAACCAGCGCGGTTTCGGCCAGACCGAGCGCCCGGATCTGTGGTGGCTCAATCCACTGCTGGTGTTTCTGGGCCTGGGCGGTTTCCTTGTTTATTCAACCTGGGCTGCCTTCCAGGGAGATTTCTACCGGTTCGGTCCCTACCTGTCTCCCATGTACTCGCCGGTGCTGTTCACCACCCGGCCGAACTGGTGGCCGATCTGGGTGCCGTTCTCAGCGGCGCTGGCGATCTTATGGGCGCCGGGCGGTTTCCGCGTGACCTGCTACTACTACCGCGGCGCCTACTACAAGGCCTTTTGGGCCGATCCGCCGGCGTGCGCGGTGGGCGAGCCGCGCAAGAAGTATTGGGGCGAGCGCAAGTTTCCGCTGCTGCTGCAAAACATCCATCGCTATTTTCTTTATCTGGCGCTGCTCTTCCTGGTACTGCTGGCGCATGATGCCTGGAACGCTCTCTGGTGGACTCACGCCATGGACCCGGCAGTGCCGATCGGTCAAAGGATGTTTGAGCTGCGGGTGGGCACGCTGGTGATGATCATCAACCCCATTCTGCTGGGCGGCTATACGCTGGGCTGCCATTCCCTGCGCCACCTGGTGGGCGGGCGCAAGGATGAGATGGGCCGGCCGCGCAAAAAGGTCTACGACTGCGTGACCTGCCTGAATGGCAGGCACATGAATTGGGCGTGGTTCAGCCTGTTTTTTGTGATGTTCGCCGATATCTACGTGCGCTTGTGCGCCATGGGGATCTGGCCCGACTGGAGACTTTTCTAACCTATGCCTGGGTATACGACGCATGAATGCGATGTGCTGGTAGTCGGAGCGGGCGGCGCCGGATTGCGGGCGGCGATTGAAGCGTCGGCCGCCGGCGCCAAGGTGACCGTGGTCACCAAGTCACTGCTGGGCAAGGCGCACACCGTGATGGCCGAGGGCGGCATGGCGGCCGCCATGGGCAACGTGGACGACCGCGACAACTGGCGCGTGCATTTTGCCGACACCATGCGCGGCGGTCAGTACCTGAACAACTGGCGCATGGCGGAGTTGCACGCCAAGGAGGCGCCGGCGCGGGTGAAGGAACTGGAGGCGTGGGGGGCGATTTTCGATCGCACCCAGGACGGCCGCATTCTGCAGCGCAATTTCGGCGGCCACCGCTATCCCCGGCTGGCGCACGTGGGGGATCGCACCGGGCTGGAAATGATCCGCACGCTGCAGGATCACGGCATTCATCAAGGCATTGATTTTCACATGGAGACCACGCTGCTGACGCTGCTGGTGAGCGGCGGACGCTGCGTGGGCGGATTCGGGTATGAGCGCGAACGGGGGCGCTATTTGTTGATCCTGGCCAAGGCGGTGGTGCTGGCCACCGGCGGCATCGGCCGCGCCTTCCAGATCACCAGCAACAGTTGGGAGTACACCGGCGACGGCCAGTCGCTGGCCTACCATGCGGGGGCGGCGGTGCGCGACTGCGAATTCGTCCAGTTCCACCCGACCGGCATGGTGTGGCCGCCCAGCGTGCGCGGCATTCTGGTGACCGAGGGGGTGCGGGGCGAAGGCGGGGTGCTGCGCAACAACCAGGGCAAGCGCTTCATGTTCGACGACGTGCCCGAAAATTACCGCAGCTCGACCGCCGACAACCCGGAGGAGGGCTGGCGCTGCACGCAGGGCGACCGCAACTCGCGGCGTCCGCCGGAGCTGCTCACCCGCGACCACGTGGCGCGCTGCATCCGCCGCGAGGTGCAGGCGGGGCGCGGCAGCCCGCACGGAGGGGTGTTTCTCGACATCGCCTGGATCAAGGAGAAGCTGCCCAACTCGGTGGAGCACATCAAAAAGAAGTTGCCCAGCATGTATCACCAGTTCAAGCAGCTCGCCGATCTGGATATCACCCAGACGCCGATGGAAGTGGGGCCGACCACGCACTACTTCATGGGCGGCATCCAAGTGGATGGGGACACCCAGATGACCAACGTGGACGGCCTGTTCGCCGCCGGGGAGTGCGCGGCCGGCCTGCACGGCGCCAATCGGCTGGGCGGAAACTCGCTATCCGATTTGCTGGTGTTCGGCAAACGGGCGGGCGAGTATGCCGCCGGCTTTGCCCGGGAGCACGCGGCCGTCTCCGAAGGAGGGGTGAAGGACCAGATTGAGGCTGCCATCCGGCGGGCCGAGGCGCCATTTGAACGCGGGCCGGGCGGCGAAAACCCGTTCGCGCTGCAGCAGGAGCTGCAGGAGACGATGCAGAAATGGGTGGGCATTGTGCGCACCCGGACGGAGATGGAGCAGGCGCTGGAGGCGCTGCAGCGGTTGCGGCTGAAGGCGGAGCGGGTGGGCGTGGGCGGCAACCGCGAGTACAACAACGGCTGGCACACCGCGCTGGATCTGGACAACCTGCTCACCGTGGCCGAACTCGTGACCCGTGCCGGACTGGAGCGCACCGAAAGCCGCGGCGGGCATTTCCGCGACGATTTCCCCGGCAAGGATGAAGCGTGGGGCAAGGTCAACCTGGAAATCCGGCGCGGGCCGGACGGAGCGCCGCAGTTGCGCAAGCTCCCCGTCACGCCGCTGCCGCAGGATTTGCAGCAGGCGATTGAGGAGAACAAGTAATGGCATCGGCGACCCAACCCGCCCCGGCGCAGGCGCAGGGAACCACCGCCGGCGGCGCGGCGCAGGCCCGTTCGGCAACCTTCCGCATCTGGCGGGGCAACGACAATCAGGGCGGCTATGTGGATTTCACCACCGAGGTCCAGGACGGCATGGTGGTCCTCGACGCCGTGCATCATATTCAGGCCACCCAGGCGCCGGATTTGGCGGTGCGCTGGAACTGCAAGGCGGGGAAGTGCGGCTCCTGTTCGGCCGAAATCAACGGCATGCCCAAATTGATGTGCATGACGCGCCTCAACAGCCTGGATCTGTCCCAGCCGGTGACCATCGAACCCATGCGCACCTTCCCGCATGTGAAGGATCTGGTGACGGATGTTTCGTGGAACTACCGCACCAAGGAGCGCATCGCGCCTTTCCACCCCAAGCCGCCCGAGGCCGACGGGACGTGGCGGGAAACGCAGGCGGATGTGGACCGCCCGCAGGAGTTCCGCAAGTGCATCGAGTGTTTCCTCTGCCAGGATGTCTGCCACGTGCTGCGCGAACACCATATGCACGACCAGTTCGTGGGGCCGCGCTTCCTCATCCACATCGCGCAGTTGGAGATGAACCCGCTGGATGACGGCGACCGGCTGAAGGAATTGAAGGACGACTTCAATATCGGCTACTGCAACATCAACAAGTGCTGCACCAAGGTCTGCCCGGAGGGCATCCACATTACCGACAACGGGATCATTCCCCTGAAGGAGCGTGTCGTGGACCGTTTCTACGATCCTCTCGGGGGACTATGGAGCCGGCGAAAGAAGAAGTAGGCGGGTGGAGATCCATTTCAACGGGCGGCCGGTCACGGTGACGGCCGGCACATTGACGGAACTGCTGGCCGAGATGGGGATTGGGGAGGAGCGGGTGGCGGTGGAACGCAACCGCGACCTGGTACCCAGGCGGCTGTGGGCGGAAACCCGGCTGGCCCCGGGCGACACCATCGAAGTGGTGCAAATGGTGGGTGGCGGGTGCTTCAGCCCCCGTGGTGGGCTCGCTGCTTCTGGGTTCGGTAGAGACGGGCGTGGCGGCGGATTTCAATGACATCCCAGAACATGCGCAGGCTGTCGCGCAGCAGGTGAATCTTGGCGCCGGTGGCATGCGACCAGACCACCGGCACCTCCTCCACGCGAAAGCCGAAGCGACGGGCGAGAAAGAGCAGTTCGGGGTCGAACCCCCAGCGCTCAATCCGCTGTTGCGGAAAAATCGCCAGCGCGCTTTCCCGATTGAAGAGCTTGAAGCCGCATTGGGTATCGCTGAAGGGCAGGCTCAGCCCGAGGCGCACGATGGCATTGAACACGCGGCCGGCGTTTTCCCGAAACCAGGACTGGTGAACGCCAATCCAGTCGCGCCGCCGGCGGCTGCCGATGGCGATATCGGCGCCGTCGCGCAGCGCCTCCTCCAGCCGCGGCAGTTCGCTGAGCGGAGCTGACAGGTCCGCGTCGGTGAACAGGCGGCGTTCCCCGCTGGCGGCCAGCATTCCCTGCCGGACACTGTATCCCTTGCCGCGATTTCCGGGGTTGTAGAGCCGGCGCCAAACCAGCCCCACGCGGTCGGCAGGCAGCGGCAGATGACCCGAGCCGTCGGTGGATCCGTCATCCACGATGATGATCTCGACGGCGCGCGCGTCCTGGGCGAAGTAGCGCTGGATGGCGGCCAGGGTGGCCGGCAGGCGCTGGGCCTCGTTGTAGACCGGGATGATAATGCTCAGGTCGGCATTCATCGCTGCGCCCAGTATACGCGGGAGTTATCCGCCCCGGTCAGCCGGCGCGGCGTTGCGGTTCGACGTGCAGCCGGGCGCCCATGCGCTCCAAAAATAACCGCAGGATGGACTCATCCCACCATTGCTGGCGCGCTTCATAGAGCAGCACCGCGGCAGCCTGCGCATGGGTCCAGGCAGGTTTGTAGGGCCGCGAAGTGGTGAGGGCGTCATAGGCGTCCGCCACTTGCAGCACCCGCGCCAGAATGGGGATCTCCTCCCCCGCCAGCCCGTCCGGATAGCCCCGGCCATTCCAGTGTTCATGATGATGGCGGATGATGGGCAGCACCCGCTGCAGGCTGCGCAGCGGTTGGCAGATCTTCTCGCCGGTCACGGGGTGGCGCCGGAGGATGGCCATTTCATGGGCGTCCAGCGGGCCCGGCTTGCGCAGAATGGCATCCGGCACGGCGATCTTGCCGATATCGTGCAATACGCCCCCGCGGCGCAGGGCGACAATGTCCTCCTCGCTCAGCCCCATGTCCTGGCCGAGTTGGGCGGCATAGCTGGAGAGGCGGGCGCAATGTCCCTCGGTGTAAGGATCGCGGGCCTCGACCCCCAGGGCCAGCGAGAACAGTACGGTCTCGGCGTTTTCGAGTTCATCGGTGAACTGCTTCAACTTCAACAGACTCTTCACCCGGGCAATCAACTCCGGGGAGTCCAACGGCTTGTTCACAAAATCGTCGGCGCCGGCTTCAATCCCCTGCAGTCTGGCCTCCCGTTCGGTCAGGCCAGTGACCAAAATTACCGGAATCAAACGCGTGGCAGGGTCTTCCTTGAGCTCGCGACAGAGTTCGATACCACTGCGGCCCGGCATGACCACGTCCAGCAGAATGAGGTCGGGCGGCCGTTCACGCACAATGCGTTCGGCCTGCTCGGCATCGGCGGCGCCTTCCACTTGGTAGTGCTGCCCCAAGAGGAGTTCCTGGGTCAGAATGCGGCTGCTTTCGTCGTCCTCCACTACGAGGACGCGGAACTCTCGGCGCGGGCGCAGAAATTCGGGGGAGGCGGGCACGGTTCACTGGGTCGGGCCATGGGGTCCCGAGATGACTCTTTTGTTGGATGTTGCGACTGGCCGCTTGGCGGCGCAAATTTGCGGGCCCGGGCGTCGAAGTGGAAGAAAAGTAATGTTTTCTAGCGGGGGCGAAAGTACGCGCCCTGCTGATCGGTGATGGTGACGATGCGTTCGGTGGCTAGCAATTCAGCCAAGGCTGCCTGAATGGCATCTTCGCCATAGCGATCTTCGTAGTGTCCGCCATCGGTGGTGTTAAGAAACATGAACACCGCCACGTAGTCCATCCGCTCGCCGGCATGAGCTGCCAACAGGTTCAGCACGTCGCTGGCAATGGCCGTCATCCGCCCAGCAAGATGGCGGCAGACAGCACTGTCGTCCACAGCCCGCGCTTATCGCCCACCGCTGACTGACTTATATTGATCGTGCGGACGATCTTGTTGGAGATGCGATAGATCTCCTTTTTTTCGTCCCAGGAGCGGTCGGGATCGAATTCCACATTGAGGGTGGTGGCCAACATCTCCGCCGCCAGCTCCTCGGCGTATTCGCCCGCCTGCTGCTCGGTTTCGCCAAAGGAATGGTGCTCCGACAAATAGCCGTAGGTGTTGCGGTCGGCGGGCAGGGCCAGACCAATCGAGGCGGCGATCAGACGGTGCGGTTCGCGGGTGGAATTTTCGCTGAGCACGGCGAACACCACTTCGCCCGGGCTGAGTTGCTTCAGCCCCTGGGCGCGGGGAGTCAGTTTGCATCGCGGCGGGAATATGCTGGAGACGCGCACCAGATTGAAGGCGGCTACGCCGGCATCACGCAAGGCAAGCTCGAAGCTGGTCAGGCGTTCGCGATGCTTGCCCACACCTTTGGTGAGGAAGATCTTCTTGGCAACCATGGATGGACTCGAAAACCGGGAATTCAAAACCTAACAAATCCTGCCGCCAGCGTCAATGAAAACCGCAGTGCGCTGTCTCCGGCGCACCCGGTCCGCTCCCCTGCCGGGCGCTGGCCGGGAGCGTACAATCGGGCATGGCCAATGTCACTCTGCCGCTGGGCGGCGACTTTGCCCTGGGTCGAATCGGGCAAATCTCGGTCAATGCCAGGAATCTGGAGCGGGCCGTCGGTTTCTACCGCGGGGTACTGCGTCTGCCGTTTCTGTTTGAGGCTGGTAAGCTGGCCTTTTTCGACGCCGGCGGCGTGCGGCTGATGCTGAGCGTGGCCGAGCGGCCGGAGTTTGACCACCCGGGCTCGGTTCTGTATTTCAGCGTGCCGGAGATCCGCCAGGGCTTCCAGGCCCTGGTGGAGCGAGGTGTGCGCTTTGACGGGGCGCCGCACTGCATCGCCAAGCTGGCGGATCGGGAGGTGTGGATGGCCTTTTTTCGCGACAGCGAGGGCAATCTGCTGGCCTTGATGAGTGAGCAGCCGCCGGAAAGCGCACCGCGCTAGCCACTCGGGGGTCCCGCGCCAGTCAATGCCCGGCGAGGGTGGCTTCCGCCAGGGCAAGGTCGGCGGGAGTGGTGATCTTCCAGTTGCGGGCCGAGCCGGGAACCACGTACACGTCCTCGCCCAGGTGTTCCACCAGCGCCGCCTCGTCGGTGGCGTAAAAACCATCGCTCTGCGCCCGGGTAAAGGCGCGCCGCAAGAGCCCCAGCCGGAATACCTGGGGCGTCTGCGCCAGCACAATGCGCTCCCGGGGCAGCGTGGCGGTAACCCGATTGGCGTCCGCTCCCACCCGCTCCACCTGCTTGACCGTGTCCACGGCGGGGATGGCCACAATGACCGCCGCATGCTGCTCCGCGGCCGCCAGGGCGCCGGCAATGGTTTTTTCATCCACAAAGGGCCGGACCGCGTCATGGATCAGGATGCGGGCATCATCGCCCCCGGCTCCCAGTTCGTCGGCCAGGGCCTGCACCGCATTCCACACCGAATCCTGGCGGGCATTGCCTCCCTCAAGCACCCGTACCGGCGTCTGGAATGATTCCTGGGCCACGCGCGCCACCACGGCCGCGCGGTCTTCCAGCCGCACCGGAACCAGGATGGCCCGCAGTCCGGGGCAGCGGTCGAAACGGCGCAAGGTGTGGATGAGTATGGGGGCTCCGGCAACTTCCACCATCTGCTTGCGGGCTTGGCCGCTGGTGGTCGAGCCCATGCGCGTGCTCAGACCCGCGGCGGGAATGATGGCGTAGGCGTAGGAGTCGTTAGACATGGGGATCAGGATACCTGACTGGCGTCGGCTGCCGCCAAGCGGCCAAAAATCATCTTGCCGGCGGTGGTTTGCAGCACCGAGGTCACGGTGATATCCACGTTGTGAGAAATATGGCGGCGGGCGTGATCCACCACCACCATGGTGCCGTCATCGAGATAGGCGACGCCCTGATCAGGTTCCTTGCCTTCCTTGAGGATGAATACCCGCATGGCCTCGCCAGCCAGCACCACTGGCTTGAGGGTATTGGCCAGTTCATGGATGTTCAACACCGGCACCCGCTGCAATTGCGCCATCTTGCCAAGATTGCTGTCGTTGGTGAGCAGTTTGCATTCGAAGCGCCGCGCCAGCTCGATCAGCTTCAGGTCCACCTCGCGCACCTGGGGAGCGTCGTCTTCGATGATGCGCACTTCGATGCAAGTCAGCTTTTGCATCCTCTGGAGTACTTCGAGGCCGCGCCGGCCCCTATGGCGTTTGTTGGGCTCCGCCGAGTCCGCCACCATTTGCAGCTCCCGCAGAACAAACTGGGGTACCAGCAGGGCGCCTTCCAGAAATCCAGTTTCGGAGATGTCGGCGATGCGGCCATCAATGATGACGCTGGTGTCCAGTAATTTGGAGTTGCGGCGGCTGTGAGCGGCGCCAAACAGGACATCCAAGGCGGAGAGGTTGAGCATCTCGCCTTTTTCGGCTCCCACGATCAGTCCGATATAGCCCATAACCAGCAGGATGACTAGATTGGCGTAGGAAGTGGTGCGGGGCTCAAACCCGGCGCCGCTGACCACCAGGGAGACCAGAAAGGCACCGATGATCCCCAGCAGCGAGCCGGCCGCGGCCCCCATCAGACGCTTGTAGTTGACCCGGTTGAGGCGGATCTCAAACAGGATGATGATGCCGGCGATCGCCGCCCCCACCGCCACCGCCCAAGCGGGCCGGAGATCGAAAGGGCGCAGATAGGCAGCCGCGGTGGCCAAGGTGATGACCAAGGCCAGGCGTATGAAAAGAATGTCGGCCAAAGCAGCTCCGGGCCACAGTATAGCGCGGGCGTGCGGCGTCAGGAGGCGGGCGAGGACGGGGGCGCAGGGTGGACCGGGCGCGGCTGCAGGGGGCTGTCATCGGCGCGAAACGCGGTGGCGAGGTGGTGCAACAAAAAGCGCACGGCCGCGCGGGCGTCGCTGGCAGGATCATTCTTCCAGTGAAAGATGGCGTTGGCCAGCACCTGCTGGCCGCGCACGTAGTCATCCCGGTTGAGGCGGCGCTTGTCGCCGAGGGCGCGGCGGCGGGCGCTGAACTTGACCACGTCTCCCATGATTGCTTGGATGGGAAGGGTGGGATCGGCGTTGGATGGCAAGCGAGCCATGCTGCTGGGCGGCGATAATCAAGGTGGAACATGGATCTGAAACGCATCCTGGCGCTCGATTTGGGCCAACGCCGCATTGGGCTGGCGATGAGCGACCCCTTGCGGGTGAGCGCCCAGGGGTTGCCTACCCTGCAGCGACAGGGGAAGGGAGCCGATCTGCGTGCCTTGGCCGCCTTGGCGGCCGAGCATGGCGTGGGGTTGTGGCTGCTCGGCCTGCCACGCCATATGAGCGGAGAAGAGGGCCAACAGGCGGCGGCGGCGCGCCTCTTCGGCGCGCGCCTGCAACGGCACACCGGCATCGCGGTGGAGTTCTGGGATGAACGGCTGACCACGGTCGAGGCCGAACGCGTGCTTAAATCCGCCGGCGCCAGCCTGGCGCAGCGGCGGCGGGCGGTGGACCAGATGGCGGCGGTGCTGCTGCTCCAGTCCTATTTGGATCGAGTGCCGCCGCCGCCGCCGTTATAGTGGAAGAATGTCTTCCCCGCAGGCGCCACACCAACCCCAACCCAAGCCCCGTCGTGCGCTGCTGTCGGTCAGCGACAAGCAAGGCCTCACCGCCTTTGCGCGGCGGCTCGCCGCCTGTGGGTTCGAGCTGATTTCCACCGGCGGTACGGCGCGCGCCCTGCGCGAAGCGGGGCTGACCGTAAGGGAAGTGGCGGAAGTCACGGAATATCCGGAAATGCTGGAAGGCCGGGTTAAAACCCTCCATCCGCGCGTACACGGGGGCTTGCTCGGGCGCTGGCCGGTGGAGGCCCACCGCCGCCAGATGCAGGCGCAGGGAATTGTGCCGATCACGGTGCTGGTCGTCAACCTGTATCCGTTTGAGCAGGTGGCCGCCCAAGCCCAGTCGGCGGGGGTGGAGCGGCGGGAATTGATTGAAAACATTGACATCGGCGGGCCGGCGATGCTGCGCTCGGGAGCCAAGAACTACGAATCGGTGGCGGTGATCACCGATCCCGCCGACTATGATGCCGTCGCCGGCGAACTGGAGGCCGCGGGCGAGGTCAGCCGCGCCACCCGTTGGCGGCTGGCGCAAAAGGCGTTTCAACGCACCGCCGACTACGATGCCGCCATTGCCGGAACCTTGGGCGCGATGGCCGAAGGCGAACCCGAGGAAACGATTCAACTCGGCGATCAGGAGCTACCCCTGCGGCTGCGGTTGACGGCCGAGCGGCGGCAGGTGCTGCGCTACGGTGAGAACCCTCATCAGCGCGCCGCGGTGTATACCGATGGGGGCGCCGCGGGCGGAGTGGCGCAGGCACGGATTCTACAGGGCAAAGAACTTTCGTACAACAACCTGGTGGACTTGGATGCCGCCTGGGAGTTGGTCAATGAGTTGGAACAGCCGGCGGTGGCCATCATCAAGCACACCAACCCGGCCGGATGCGCCATGAGCGCCACGGGGCTGCGTCTGGCCTATGAGCAGGCCTTGGAGTGCGACCCGATCTCGGCCTATGGCGGTGTGATTGGCCTTAATCGGGAACTGGATGGCGAGACGGCGGAGGCCATCGCCAGCCTGTTTGTGGAGTGCATTGCCGCCCCGAGGTTCAGTCCGGAAGCGCGGCAGCGGCTGGCGGTGAAGAAGAACTTGCGCCTGGTGGAGGTTGAGCCCACCCGGCCGCGGCCCCGTCTCCGCAGCATCTCCGGAGGCTGGCTGCTGCAAAGCGAGGATGATCGGCTGTGGAGCGAGGAAGGCTGGCGGGTAGTGACGCGCCGGCAGCCGGATGCGGCCCAGGAGCGCGGGCTGCGCTTCGGCTGGGCGGTAGCCAAGCATGTCAAGAGCAATGCCATCGTTTTTGCCCGCGCCACCAACGGCGGCGGCCAGACCCTGGCGGTCGGCGCCGGGCAGATGAGCCGGGTGGATGCGGTGAAACTGGCGGCCATGAAGGCGCAGTTGCCGCTGGCCGGCGCGGCGGTGGCCAGCGATGCCTTCTTCCCGTTTCCCGACGGCATTGAGGCGGCGGTCGAACAGGGAGCCAGCTGCCTGGTGCAGCCGGGCGGATCGGTGCACGATGCCGACTGCATCGCCGCCTGCGACCGGCTCGGCGTGGCCATGGTGTTTACCGGCATACGTCACTTTCGGCACTGAACGCGGGGTCCCGCGCCAATCAATAGCCCACGGCCGCCGGCCGCGTGGGCTCAGCCGTTAGCGGCCATCGGCGCGGCGGCGAGCTGCGTCTTGCGGGCAATGAAGGCAATGAGCTGCCGCAGGGTGCTGAAATTGGCGGGTACCAGTTCGTGGTCCTGGATTTGGATTTGGTAGCGATCTTCCAGGTGGCTGACCAGGACCAGCACGCTGGTGGAATCGAGCAAGGTTTCAAACAGCGGGGTGTCGAGGTCCAACGTCCGGGTAGGCGCGGCAGCCAATTCGGTGAGGATGAACTGGCGCAGTTGAGCCGTCAGATCGTGGGCAGAGGCAAGCGGGTCAGCCATAAGCAACCGTGGTGAGGAGAGTCGGGCGATGAGACTTGCCGCCACCCAAGATGGGATGCCCCTCTCTGGCGTCCAGCAGCATTGCCGCCCTTTAGCCAAGCACTCTCACCCGAGGTGAATCAGCATTTTGGCTTCCAACTACCTAGGTGAAAGGGGTACTCCAAGCGTGGGTGGAATTCTCGTGGACCGAAGAACAACAGCGAAGCTTTGATCAGGCCCGCCAGTTTGCCCGCCAGGAATTGTGCCATGTGGCGGAAGCAGGCGACGAGGCGGCCGCGGAAGCAGCCTGGCGGCGGCATTGGAGTGCTTGCGCCGGCTTTGGCATCCAGGGCCTGAACATCCCGACCGCCTACGGCGGCTTGGGCCTGGATACGCGCACGGCGGTTCATGTGCTCGAGGGGTTGGGGCAGGGCTGCGATGACAACGGGTTATTGATGGTCCTGGGCGCGCAGTTGTGGAGCGTGCATCCGCCCTTGATTGCCTTCGGGACCGCGGAACAGAAGCGCACCTGGCTGCCGCTGCTGGCGCAAGGCGCGCAAGTGGGGGCCTTCGCCTTAACCGAGCCGGAGAGCGGTTCGGACGTGTTCCACCTGCGCACGCGCGCCTACCCGGAGCGCGGCGGCTTCCGCCTGGAAGGCATCAAGACCTTCATCACCAACGCGCCGCTGGCGGACGTGTTTCTGATGTTTGCCGCCACCGATCCTCATGCCGGCTACTTTGGACTGACCAGCTTTCTGGTGCGTCGCAGCACCGAGGGCATTGCCGTCGGGGCGCCCATGGCCAAAATGGGGTTGGAGACCAGCCCCATGGCCGAGGTGAGTTTCCAGGGGACGTGGGTGGGGCCGGAAGCGGTGTTGGGGGAAATCGGCGGCGGCGGGGCGGTGTTGTTGCACACCCTGGAGTGGGAGCGCGGCTGCCTGCTGGCCCCGGCGCTGGGCACCATGGAGCGGTTGTTGCACTCCACCGTCGCCTATACGCGGGCCCGCAAGCAGTTCGGGCGGCCGGTGATGGAATTCGAGGCGGTGGGGCAGCAACTGGCGGAGATGCGGCTGCGCCTGGAAATGTCACGCCTGTTGACCTACCAGTTCGCCTGGCTCAAGGATCAGCAACAGCCGGCGGGCGTGCAGGCCAGCATGGTCAAGCTTTACCTGAGCGAGAGCCTGCGGCGCTGCAGCGAGTTGGCCGTGCATCTGCATGGGGCCAGCGGCTACATGCGCGAGCTGGAGTTTGAGCGCACCTGGCGCGATGCCATGGCCAGCAGCCTTTACTCGGGCACCACCGAAATGCAGCACAACCTGATCGCCGAAAGCCTGTTGCGGCCGGCGGCGCGGACCGAGGAGGCGGGACGATGAGAGCGCGTAGGCTCAGCGAGGCGGTGGAGGCCGCCATGGAGGCGCACGGCGGGCGGGTGGCCATCCGTGGGGCGCGAGGGGAAGAGATGAGCTACCGGGAACTGGAGGCCGCCAGCCGCGGCTGGGCCGCTCGGCTGCAGGCCGCCGGCATCGGTCGTGGCGATCGGGTGGGGGTCTACCTCGCCAAGTCGCCCGCCGCGGTGGTGGCGCAACTCGCGGTGATGCGGGCGGGCGCGGTGTATGTGCCCTTCGACGCCTGGGCGCCCAAGGCCCGGATCGAGGCGCTGGCGGCCGACTGCGGCGTGGCGGCGGTACTGACCGACGCGCGGCGGCGGGCGGAGATCGCCAGTTGGCTGCGGCCGCCGGAACGGGTCTGGGAGGTGGAGAGCGAGGCGGTGCCGGCCGGCGCCGCCTGGCGGCCGCCGGCGGGCACCAGTGAGGAACTGGCCTACATCCTTTACACCTCCGGTTCGACCGGCGTGCCCAAGGGGGTGATGTTGAGCCACGGCCACGCCCTCAATTTCACCGACTGGGCGGCCACGGCCGCCCGGCTGCAGCCTGGCGACCGGGTCGCCAGCCAGGCGCCGTTTCACTTCGATCTGTCCATTTTTGACCTGTGGGCGACGCTCAGCCGCGGGGCCACCGTGTGTCTGCTGGATCCGGTGACCGCGCGGTTTCCGCGGGCCACCGCCGACTGGATCCGCGACCAGGCCATCACCGTCTGGTATTCGGTGCCGTCGGCGCTGGTGCCCATGCTGCCGCAGGCGGACACCGTGGCGCAGGGACAGTTGCGGGAGGTGATCTTCGCTGGCGAGCCCTTTCCTCCAGCCGCCCTGGCGGCCTGGCGACGGGCGCTGCCCGCGGCCTGCTTTCACAACTGGTACGGGCCCACCGAAACCAACGTCTGCGCCCATCATGCCCTGCCGCCGGGGCCGCCGGGCGAATCCGAGCCGGAGCCGCTGCCCATCGGCACCGCCTGCCCGGATTTCGAGCTGGCGGTGTGGGATGAGGAGCACCGTCCCGTGGCGCCGGGGGTGGAAGGCACGCTGTGGGTGCGGGGTCCGGGGCTGCTGGCCGGTTACTGGGGCGATCCGGCGCGCACGCAGGCGGTGACTTGGGAGCGGGAGGCGGCGGGCGGGCGGCGGGAACGCTGGTACAACACCGGCGATCTGGTCCGTCAGGGCGCCGGCGGGGAGCTGTATTTTCACGGGCGGCGCGACGACCTGGTCAAATGCCGCGGCTACCGCATCTCGCTACGCGAGATCGAGCAGGCGCTGGAGGGTTGTTCCGGCGTCCGCCAGGCGGCCGTCGTCGCCCTTCCGCAGCCGGCGCAGGCAACGTCGCTGGCGGCCTTTCTCCTGGCGGCGCCGGGTGAAGAGGCCGCTCCGCTGACGGCGCGGGTACGAGCGGAGCTGCGGGAGCGGCTGCCCCACTATATGCTGCCGGAGCGCATCGAGGTGCGCGACGCCTTTCCCATGACCGCCACCGGCAAGACGGACCGCCTGGGGCTGTTGCGGCTGGCCGCAGGCGCCTGATGGCAAGCGCGAGGAGCATGGGAAACGAGGCGGGAGCGTCGGCTGGGGCCGCCTGGCGCAGTCGCCGCCGCCCGGGTCTGGGCCTGCTCTCCTACCGGGCGCTGCAGTCGCTGCTGCGCCGCTGCGGCATGAACCGCTGGCTCGAGCTGCGGCTGCACCAGATAATCGGCGTAGCGCCTCACGACCTGCACCCGCCCGCGCGGCTGGCCCGCGGGCTGGAGGTGCGCGAGGCCGGCCTGGAAGACTTCGACGCCCTCCAACAACTGCGCCCGCCGGTGGGGGTGGATTATGCGACGCGCTTCGGGCAGGCGCATCGCGCCGTGGTCGCCTGCCTCGAGCGCCGCCTGGTGGCCTTTGTCTGGGTGGTGCGGGGACCGGCCCGGCTGCCGGCCTCCTTCGGTTGTCATTGGCAACTCAACGGCGGCATGGCCTGGCTGTACGATCTCTACTCCCATCCCGACGTGCTGGGCGCGGTGCCCCACCTGTATGCCTATTTGCGCGAGCATCCGCCCGGGCCCGGGGTGCGCTTCTACGTCGGGCAGACGGATTTCGACAACCGCCGTTCGCATCTCGCGCACCAAAGCCTGGGTTACCAGGCTTGGGCGCAGTTGTGGACCGCGCGCTGTGGCGGCTGGCGGCGGCATGCCAGCCGCGCCTTGACCTCGCGGCCGGGCATGCGGCGCTGGCGCGGCTACCGCGCCGGCGCCAGCATCCCGCTGCCGCTGCTGGCGCCGCTGGCCGGCGAGGCCGCGAACACCCCCCGCGACGCCGAGGGGGTCCGGTTGCAGTGCCTCTGCGGCCGGGAGGTGATGGCGGAGGACGGAAACCTGACCTGTACCTGCGGCCGCCGGCTGGGGAGCCACGAAGGCGGTGTGCTCTGCCTGGGTGAGCCGGCGCCCTATTGGGGTGAAATTCCCCAGTTGGAGATGCGCGCCCTGCTGTTGGAAGCCGAGCACCACGGCTGGC
>JBQCEU010000022.1:0-2029 GCA_051959955.1 Terriglobales bacterium
GGCAAAACTCAGCGATCTGACCAACATCCGCAACAGCCTCTTGGGGGAACTGGATTCGACTGTTCCGCAGTTCCGGACGGCTCGCGCTGGCGCTGCCGGGTTCTTTGGCGCGGAAGATGCATTGGACGCCGGGAGGCAATACGTCATGCAGCCCCGTCAGTTGCCGGAAGCCGTGCAGGCCATCGGCAAAATGTCCGCACCCGACAAAAAGGCGTTCGCCATCGGTGCGGCATCGTCTGCCATCGACAAACTTAAAACCGGCAACACTTACGCCGTGGTCAAGGGGACGTTCGGCAGCCCGGCGCAGCGCGAGTTTTGGCAGGCGACCCTTGGACCGCAGAAAGCCGCCCAACTCGAGAATTACGTCAAGGTGCAGGGTCTCATGGACGAGTCCAAGCGCGCTATCCAGGGCGGCTCGCACACCGATGATTTGATGGTTGCCGGTGGTCTCGGCGCGGCGGGCGCGACGGGCAGCTATTTCGCTCCGGGCAACAACTTCTCGACGGCGGCTTACTTCCTCGCGGCCCTTCGTGCAGGCCGTGGCGTGCTTGGCCGCAAGGTAGATCAGGCTGTTTCGGAGAATGTCGCCAAGTTGCTCGCCTCTGGCGACAAGGCGTCCCTGAACAAGGTTATCGCAAATGCCAGCATGTCGCCCAAATGGAAGGGCGCGCTGGATGCATTGGTTGAGGGTTCGAACGCAATTGCCCATGCTGGCGCGGTGAGTGCGCCTAGTGGTGCGTCCGTACCCAATATAGGGCAAATCCCATTGCAGCAGCCGCAACCATCCGGGCAAGCCACGAGCCCCATGTGAGGGGCGGCCTCTCGCGCTTGGCCATCTACTTACCGACCGTTGAGCAGTGGGCTTTGTCGAACTCTTTGCTGGCGGTCGCAAGCTTGTCGCTGGACGTGGCCAGCGTTTCATCGACGGCGGCCATGATGCTCCCCGCCATGCTGCCAAGCATGTAGTCCTCGCTGGCTTCGGTCAAATAGTGCGGTCCGTAGGTCATGGCGCGCAACTGCGCCCGTTCCTGCGGCCAGACCGAATGAAGCGTTTTCTTCGCATAGGCAAATAGGCGGTCCATCTCGTCCAATCGTCCAGCCTGACCGGCGAGCGCCATACAGGTCAGCGCCGGGGTGGTTAGTTGGTCCGCTTGGTCCAGAGCCAGAGCCGGCGTGGCGAGCAGGCCAAAGGCCGCAATCAATACGATCCGCATGAGCGGAACATAGTCACCCGCATGGGAAACCGCAAATGGCAACCTACACCGTCCGCAAGGGCGATACATTGTGGAGTCTTGCCCAGCGGTACGGGACGACTGTCCAGGCTCTGGCCAAGGCCAGCGGGATCAAAAATCCCAACCGTCTATCCGTCGGCCAGCAGATTACCGTCCCGGCGAGCAGTACTCCGCCGTTACCACGCCCGCGGCCGGCTCCGGTTGTCCCCGTGCTGCCGATCCCGAACCTTTCGGGGCAGACCGGTGCAGGAACGTCTGCAAACGGCACTAGCAGCCTCAGCGCCCCTCCTGTCGGGGGTCTGAGCTACGCTGGCCCCGCAATCCCGCCGCAACTGCCCCCAATGGCATCAGGCGCGGCCGGCGGCGTTGGCTGGGCTGTCCCGTCACCTCCAGCCGCCCCGTCGCTCGCGGACGTGCTGAGTGCCCGCTATTCGAGCGTTGCGCCTTCGCCGCAGGGTGCCGATCCATCGAGCTTCTACGCGCCGGGGATTTTCCCCACTGGCGTTGCGCCGGACAGCTCCAGTTCGCAGGAATTGCAGACGGCGGTCAACGACAAGGCCGCCAGCATGGTCCCGACCCTCAGTGCGAGCGGTTCGGCTTATGCGGGAACTGACCCGCCGGGTGGCGCTGACCTCAACGGCGTGCCCGGCAGTGTCATCGACACAATGATTGCGGAGGCGGCAAATCAAGGCGCAGCTGGCCGCGCTGGCGTGGCGGCGACGATCCTAAACCGAGCAAACGCTTGGAACCTTACCCCGGCGCAGGTAGTCGCACAGCCGGGCCAGTACACGGGATAC
>JBQCEU010000023.1:0-6497 GCA_051959955.1 Terriglobales bacterium
GGCAGTTGGCTTGACCGGCTTGACACCTAGGCAATCTATGCATAGACTCTCACCGTATGGCATCTTCGGATTTGCTGCCCGGTACGCTCGACATGTTGATCCTCGATACGCTGCAGCGGGGGCCGCTGCATGGCTATGGGATCGCGCGGCAGATCCAGCGGCGCTCGGAGGACGCGCTGAAGGTGGAGGAGGGCTCGCTCTATCCCGCGCTGCAGCGGCTGTTGCTCAACGGTTGGGTGACGGCGGAGTGGAAGCTGAGCGAGACCAAGCGCCGCGCCCGCTACTACCGGCTCACGGCGGCGGGGCGGAAACAACTGGGCATCGAGACCACCAGCTTCGAGCGGATGGTGGCCGCCATCCAGCGCGTCATGCGCCCCGCCTAGAGGAGTAACCTTATGCGCTTCATCCGCCGCCTGCGTCACCTGCTGCATTCGGGCCGCCAGCGCGAGTTGGCGGAGGAGATGCGGTTCCACCAGGAGATGCTCGCCCGCGACGGCGCCGCGCCCGCCCGCTTCGGCAACGAGCTGCTGTTGCGGGAGCGCAGCCGCGACGCCTGGGGATGGGTGTGGGCGGAGCAGTTTGGGCAAGACCTGCGGCAGGGAGCGCGGCAGTTGCGGCGCGCGCCGGGGTGGGCGGGGGCGGCGATTGTCATTTTGGCGCTGGGCATTGGGGCCAATACCGCGCTGTTCAGCGTGCTCAATGCGGTGCTGCTGCAGGCGTTGCCGTATGCGCAGCCCGAGCAACTGGTGCGCATTGATGGGGCGGAAGGAATCCAGTTCGGTGGAGGAACGGACTTTACGCAGACGCTGGTGGGCCACCCGGCGGCGTGGCGGCAGCAGGTGCCGGGGCTGGCCGGCAGCGCCGCCTTCCACACGGGCACGATCAACCTGAGCCGCAACGGCGAGGGAGCGGTGCTGCCGCAGCAAGTGGAGGCAGCGGCCGTGTCGCGCAACTTTTTTCGGCTGCTGGGGGTGGCGCTCGAGGGGCCGGGCTGGGGAGCGAGCGGCGATCACGTGCTGGTGCTGTCGCGGCAGTTGGCGGCGCACTTTGGGCTGAAGCCGGGCGGCAGTTTGCGGGTCAACGGCACACCCTATCTCGTGGCGGGCATCACGCCGGCCGGGATTGCCTTGCCACGCGGCGTCGCGGCCTGGCTGCCGCTGCCCGATCCCTGGACCTTCGCCGCCGATCCCTTGCAGTCGCGGGTGTTGTTTTTTCCGGTGATTGGCCGTCTGCGCCGGGGCGTGACGGCCGCGGCGGCGCAGCGGCAGGTGATTGCCGCACCGGCGTTGCCGGCGAGTCTGCGGTCAGTGGTGGCGGTGACGCCGCTGCGGCAGAGCCTGGTGGGTGACGCCGCCGGCGCCCTCTGGCTGCTGTTGGGGGCGGTGGGGCTGGTGTTGCTTATCGCCTGCGCCAATGTGGCCAACCTGCAGCTCACCCGCGCCCTGCAGCGGCGCGAGGAGTTGCGGCTGCGGGCGGCGCTGGGCGCGAGCCGGGGGCGGCTGGTGCGGCAGCAGGCGACCGAGGCGCTGGTATTGGCGGCGGCGGGCGGGGGCGCTGGCGTGGGGCTGGCGGCGCTCGGTTTGCCGCTGCTGCGCCGGATGCTGCCCGCCCGCCTGCCGCTCACCGCCGCGCCGGGGCTGGATGCCCGCGTGCTGGGCTTCGCGCTGGCGGCGGTGGTGGTGACCGCGCTGCTGATCGGGTTGCTGCCGCTGAGCGGATGGGCGCAGGGTGTGCCGCAGCGGCGGCGCGACCGCCATAGCGGAGGGTGGCGCAGCGGGCTGATGCTGGTCGAGATCGCGCTGGCGCTGGTGCTGCTGGCGGGCGCAGGACTGATGCTCACCAGCCTGGCGAGGCTGGCGGGGGTGAATCCTGGATTCCGCGGCGACGGCGTGCTTACCGCCAAACTCAATTTGAGCGGCGCCGCTTATCGGACGCCGGCGGCCCGGGCGCTGTTCTACGAGCGGCTGCAGGCGCGGCTGCGGGCGCTGCCCGGGGTCGCCGCCGCGGCGCTGGGCAACAACCTGCCCCTCAATTCCGGCCCGACCTTCACCGCTCGTCTCGACGCGCCGGGGCGGACCGCCGACGCCTACTTCACCCAGGTTTCACCCGGCTACTTCACCACACTGGGCATACCGCTGCTGGCGGGGCGCGATTTCGATGGCTCCGACCGTGAGGGCAGCGCGCAGGTGGTGATCGTCAGCCGTTCCCTGGCGCGGAAGTTGTGGGGCCAGGAGGCCGCCGTGGGCCGGCTGCTGACCATGCCCGCGGGCGGCAGCAAGACCATCGCCTACCGGGTGGTGGGGTTGGTGGGCGACCTGCGGCTGAAGCTGGCCGGCGAGCCCACGGAAGCGCTTTACTTCCCGCTGGCGCAGGCGCCGGCCGAGGCGCTGGCGCTGCTGCTGCGCACCGACGGCGACCCGGCCGCGCTGGCCGAGGCGCTGCGCCGGGCGGTCGGCGCGCTGGATCAAGATTTGCCGGTCTCTGATGTCGCCACCATGCCGGCGCTCGCCCGCCAGGAGCTGGCCGAACCGGCATTCCGCAGCCTGCTGCTGGGCCTGTTCGCGCTGCTGGCGCTGGGGCTGAGCGTGGCCGGCGTGGCGGCGGTGATGGCGTTTCATGCCGCCGCCCGCAACCATGAAATCGGTGTGCGGATGGCCTTGGGCGCCCATCCCCGGGCCATTGCCGGGATGATGCTGCGCCACGCGCTGGGGATCACGCTCGGCGGCCTGGCCCTGGGCACGGCCGGCGCGCTGGCCACCGTCCGCCTGCTCCGCCATTATCTCTACGCCACCAGCCCTTACGATCCGCGCACGCTGGCGGCGGCGGCGGGACTGCTGGCAGTGGGCTGCCTCGCCGCCGGCTGGTGGCCCGCACGCCGCGCCGCCCGCGCCGATCCTTGCACCGTGTTACGACAGGAGTAGCGCCATGCGTCTTGTTCGCCGCCTTCGCCACCTGCTGCGCCCCTCCCGCCAGCGCGAGTTGGCGGAGGAGATGCGGTTCCATCAGGAGATGCTGGCCCGCGACGGCGCCGCGTCCGCCCGCTTCGGCAACGAGCTGCTGTTGCGGGAGCGCAGCCGCGATGCCTGGGGATGGGTATGGCTCACCGCCCTCGTTCGCGATCTGCGCTACGCGCTGCGCATGCTCCGCCGCGCGCCTCTCTTCGCCCTCGTCGCCGTCCTCTCGCTCGCCATCGGCATCGCCGCCAACACCAGCGTCTACAGTCTGGTGGATGCGGTGGCGTTGCGCTGGCTGCCGGTGCGCGATCCCGGACGGTTGATCACTCTGTATTGGGCGGCGCACCGCTGGCGGCCCGACAGCTCGCACTCCACGGCGGATTTCCATGACGAGAGCGGGCGGCTGGTGGATACGACCTTCTCCTATCCGCAATGGCAGCAGTGGCGCAGCGGCGCGGCCGCGGTGGTCGAGCTCGCCGGCTTCCAGAATCTGAACCGGCTCGATGTATCCACCGGCGGTGCGGCGGAACGGGTTGCGGGCATGATGGTCAGCGGCAACTTCGATGCCGTGGTGGGGCTGACGCCGGCGCTGGGGCGCGGCATCAACGCCGGCGACAACCGGCCGGGCGCGCCGCTGGTGGCGGAGATCAGCTACGGCTTCTGGCGTTCGCAGATGGGCGGGGATGCGGACGTGCTCGGGCGCACCATCGAGATCAACGGCCTGCCGGCCACCGTCGTGGGCGTGGGGCCGCGCGCCTTCACCGGACTCGAAGCCGGCTACTCGGCCGCGGTCATAGTGCCGGTGGGAGCCGTGACCGGGCCGCTCGGGCAGCGCGTGCTGCCCCATCCGCCGTCGCTGACGGACGCCAACTCCTGGTGGCTGGAGACGATCGGGCGGCTTCGATCGGGCGCGACGGTGAGCGCAGCGCAGGCGGCCTTGCGGCTCAGCTTCGACCAGGCCGCGGCGGGCATGAGGCAGGATCCCGAGGTGGGGAAGGAAAAGCCGGAGCTGCTGGTGGTGCCCGCCGGGCACGGTATTGACGCCAACTTTCGCAATCTCGCGACGCTGCTGCTGCTGTTGCGCTGCTTCGTGGCGTTGGTGCTGCTGATCGCGGTGGTGAACCTCGCCAACCTGCTGATCGCCCGCACCGCCGCCCGCGGCGGCGAGCTGGCGCTGCGCATGGCCATCGGCGCCGGCCGCTCCGCCATCGCCCGCCAACTCCTGGCCGAGGCCCTGCTGCTGGCGGCACTGGGCGGCATGGCCGCGCTCCCGTTGGCGGCGCTGATCCAGCGCTGGGTCGCCGGCGCCTTGCCCATGAATCTGGCGCTCGGCCTCGATGCCCGGGTGCTCGGCTTCGACGCCCTGGTGGCCCTCGCCGCCGGCATGGCGCTGGGCCTGGCGACCGCGTGGCGTGCCGGCCGCTCCGGCCCCCAGCCTGCCCTGCAAGCCGCCGGCGCGCCCGGGGACGCTCCCGCCGGCCGCCGCCTGGCCAGGATCCTGATGACGGCCCAGCTCGCCATCTGCCTGCTGGTGCTGGCCGGCGCCGGCCTGTTCCTGCGCACCCTGCGCAACCTGCAATCGGTGGATACCGGCTTCAATGCCCGCCATCTGGTGCTGTTCAACGTTGCTCCCGGCGCCGACGGCTTCCGCGGCGCGCAGCTCGGCGATTTTTATGCCGGCCTGCTCGCCCGCCTCCGTGCTCTGCCGGGCGTCACCGCGGCCGCGGCTTCCGATAAAGTTCCCGCCGGCGAAGGCCGCGACTCCACCAGCGGCATCGCCCTCACCCCCGCGGCAGCGCACACCCGCAACCCGCGCACGTATACCGTCTCGGTCTCACCCGGCTTCTTCACTACCTACGATCTCCCCTTGCGGGCCGGCCGTGAATTCGGTCCGGCCGACAGCGCCACCGCCGAGCCGGTGGCCATCGTCAACCAGACCATGGCCCGGCGCTTCCCCAACGGCGCGCTCGGGCACAACCTGTATTGGGGCGCGCGCGTGCTGCGCGTGGTGGGCGTGGCCGCCGATGCCAGCTACCGCGGTGTCCAGGAGGGCCCTGTGCCGGTTGTCTATACTCCGGTCGCCCAGCAGCTCGACAGCGTGCCCCTGCTCAGCTTCGTGCTGCGTTCCCCGCTCTCCGCCGCCGCGCTCGCTCCCGCCATCCGCAGCGCCGTTGCCGATCTCAGCCCCAGCGTCCCGGTCACCAATCTGGAAACCCAGCAGGAGGCCATGGCCGCCACCTATCTGGCACAAAACCTGCTCGCTGGGTCCTGCGGTGGCTTGGCCATCGTGGTGCTGCTGCTGGCCGCCATCGGTCTTTACGGCCTGATCGCTTTCGCCGTCGTGCGCCGCACGCGCGAATTCGGCATCCGCATCGCCCTGGGCGCCACCCGTGCCGGTGTCGCCCGCCTTATCCTGCGTGAAACCCTCGTGATCGTGGCCCTCGGCGCCGGCGCCGGCCTGGCGCTCTCCCTCGCCGCCGGCCAGGCCCTGCAAAGCCTCCTGTTCCAGGTCAGCCCCCGCGACCCGCTCACGCTCGGCGTTGCGGCGGCCTTCCTCGCCCTGATCGCCTTGTTGGCGGCGGCGGTGCCCACCCTCCGCGCCACGCGCCTCAGCCCGCTCACCGCCCTGCGCCAGGAATAACCTGCCATCGCCCTTCCCGCCGGCGACGCCACCACGCGTTGATTGGCGCGGGACCCCGAGTGGCTGCGCCACTCGACCCGCTTGACGCTCGCCGGGGCGGGGGGCCCCTGGAGCCCCAGCCCGGTCGGGTCCGCGCCTCGTTGTTTGCCGGGGGCGCGAACGAGCCACCGGCTCGTTCGCCCACGGCGTATTTTTCAGCCTCCCGCGCCGACTTGGCCCACAGTGCCAACGGCGCGGCCCCCGCGTCCCGTGGCACGGGCAACCAGGCGGCGAAGCGCGGGGATTAAAGCAGCTCGATACTCACCCGCCGCCCGAGCATCGCCGCCGCCCGTTGCAGGCTTCCCAGCGTGATGTCGTTTTTGGGATCGAGCAGCCGGTCCACCTGCGTGCGGCTCGTCTTCAGCATCATCGCCATCTTGTTTTTTGAGATTCTCTTCTTCTTCATGGCCTCGGCGAGCTGCCACGCGACGACCTCCTTGATCGCCTGCGCCTGGGTTTCCTCGAAGATCCCTTCCTCCTTCAGGAAATCATCAATACTCGACCCCATATGCCTTTTGCTCATCGTTCCAACTCCTTCTGACGCCGGCGCGCCCTTGCCAAATCCGATGCCGGTGTTGCCCGTGTCTTCTTGATAAATCCGTGCAGCGCGACCAGGCGCTCGCTATGGAGGCAAATCAGCACGCGGGCCGTCTTCTTCGCGGGCAGGTCCGTCCGAATTTCCCAGAGGCCATTGCCCAACGGACGACACAGCGGCATCCCTACAGGCCAACGCCGAGGAGTGGGGCGGGGCGACAAGCGGCGCGGCGCTTCGTTCTCGCCGTCTCCGGCTCGGTCACGTACGTCTGTGTACGCTCCCTCGCCGTCTCCGGCTGCGGCCTCGCGCCACTTGCTTCTCGCCCCTT
>JBQCEU010000024.1:0-13679 GCA_051959955.1 Terriglobales bacterium
GCCGGCCCATGGTGGTCGTGTGCAATCACTTGAGCTATATGGACGTGCCGGTGCTGTTCGCCAGCCTGCCGCTGCAGTTCCGTATCCTGGCCAAGGCCGGCCTGTTCCGCATTCCCTTTCTCGGCGGCCACCTGCAACGCGCCCAGCATCTGCCGGTGGACCAGAGCAACGCCCGCACCTCCATGCGCAGCCTGCAGCAAGCCGCGGCGGCGGTGAAAGGGGGTCTGCCCCTGTTCATCTTCCCCGAAGCCGGCCGCAGCTTCTCGGGCGAGATGCAGGAGTTCGTCCCCGGCGCCTTTTACATCGCCATCCAGGCGCAGCTGCCGGTGGTGCCCATGGTCCTGATCGGCACCTACGAGATCCTGCCTCCTTCAACCGCCCATCTCCGCCCCGGCCACGTCGCCCTGGTCATCGCCCCGCCCGTTCCCACCACTGGATTGAGCCGCCGCGACGCCCCCGCCCTGGCCGCCCGGGTGCGCGAGCAGATGCTCGCCATCTATCAGGCCAAGCGGCAACCGGCCGCCGCCCTCAATTCCCGCTGAGGTGTTGCCGGGCATCGGCCGCGGCTTTTTCCGCGGCGGCGCGGTACTTCGCGGGCGCCTGGGGGACGTTCGCGGCGTTCTGGAAGTCGGCAAGGGCTTCGGCCCAGTCGGAGTAGATCACCGCGATCTGGCCGAGGTCGTACCAGACCTGGGCCCGGGGGGCGTGGGCGTAGCCGGGGGCGTTCTGGTCGGCGCGGGCGAGGATGTTGTGGAAGGCCGCGCGGGCGGCGTCGTGGTTGCCGGCCGCTTCCCAGGCTTCGCCGGTTTCCACCGCGAAGAGCACGTTGCGCGGATATTGCCGCTCCAGTCCCGCGAACAGCTCCGCCGCCGCCTGGTTGCGGCCATCGCGGCGGTCCACCACGGCCAACAGCACCCGGGCGTCGGTGCGGGCATGCTCGCCGTGCTCGGCGACTTCGGTGACCTGCCGCAGGCCCTCGTCCTTGTCGCCGCCGTAGCCGGCCAGTTTGGAGAAGATCTTCACGCTCCAGGGCAGGCTTCCGGCCACGTAGTTGTGCACGCCCAGAATCAATAACGGATCCACCCAGCCGGGGTGCAGCTTGTGGGCGGCCTCGGCCTCGCGCCTCGCCGCTTTCGCTTCGCTCAGCGCGCTCCAGTAGGACTTTTGCACCGAGAAGTCGAAGTTGCCCTGCAGGCCGTAGGCGACCGCCAGGTCGTAGTGCGCCTGGGCGTTGTCGGGATCGCGCTGCAGCGCCTCGCCGGCCCAATGCTCGGCCTGCTGCTCGGCGTCCTCGAAGGCCGCCACGGCGGCGGGATCGGGCGGCAGCGGCTTGTCGGCCAGAAAGTCGTCGCCCTTGCCGTAGAGCGTGCTCTGCAGCGCGCCGATGCGGTACATCTCCTGGTAGAGCTCCGCCTGCGCCAGCCGGTTCCACGTGCCGGCATCGCCCGGCGCCGCCCGCGTGGCGGCGCGGAAATCGGCGATGGCCTCGGGGTATTCGAGATTGTAGTAGTGGTCGAGGCCCGCCGCCGGCACTTGCGCCCAACAAGCGGCCGCCAGGGCGCATGCCATGGCGGCCGTAAACGGTAACCACTTCACTTCTGTACTCTAGCGCACCGCCGTCATCTCGCGGCTCTCGCTCTTCGCCTCGCGCTCGATGCGCATGGAGTAGAACGACTTCCACACGTAGACGAGGGCGATCACCAGGAACAGCGCCGACAGCCAGTGGCTGAGCCTGGCCCCGTCCTGAGCGGTGAGCGATACCGCCAGCTCGACCGCCAGGAGACCGAAGAGGGTGGTGAACTTGATGATCGGGTTCAGCGCCACCGACGAGGTGTCCTTGAAGGGATCGCCCACCGTATCGCCCACCACGGTGGCGGCGTGCAGGTCGGTGCCCTTCTGCTTCATCTCGGTCTCGACGATCTTCTTGGCGTTGTCCCAGGCGCCGCCGGCGTTGGCCATGAAGATGGCCTGGTAGAGGCCGAAGAAGGCGATGGCGGTGAGGTAGCCGATGAACAGGAACGGCTCGGCGAAGGCCAGCGCCAGGGCGGCGAAGAACACCGTGATGAAGATGTTGATCATGCCCTTCTGCGCGTACTTGGTGCAGATCTCGACCACCGTCTTGCTGTCGCTGGTCGAGGCCTTGGTGGCGCCGTCGAGCTTCATGTTGCCCTTGATGAACTCCACCGCGCGGTAGGCGCCGGTGGTCACCGCCTGGGTGGCGGCGCCGGTGAACCAGTAGATCACCGCGCCCCCGGCCAGCAGGCCGAGCAGGAACGGCGGGTACAGAATCGAGAGTTTGTCGAGATTGGTGGTCAGCCCGTTGGTCAGGGCCACGATGATGGAGAAGATCAGCGTGGTGACGCCCACCACGGCGGTGCCGATCAGCACCGGCTTGGCGGTGGCCTTGAAGGTGTTTCCGGCCCCGTCGTTCTCCTCCAGGTTCATCTTGGCGCGATCAAAATCGGGCGTGAAGCCGTACTGCGACTGCAGTTCCTTTTCGATGCCCGGGATCTGCTCGATCAGCGACAGCTCATACACCGACTGCGCGTTGTCGGTCACCGGGCCGTAGGAGTCCACCGCAATGGTCACCGGCCCCATGCCCAGGAACCCGAACGCCACCAGACCGAAGGCGAACACCGCCGGCGCCACCATCAGGTTGGGATCGGAGAGGCCGTAGTTGCTCACCCAGTAAGCCACCGCCATGAGGCCGAGCATGACCGAGCCCAGCCAGAAGGCGCTGAAGTTGCCGGCCACGAAGCCGCTGAGAATGTTGAGCGACGCCCCGCCCTCTTCCGACGAGATCACCACCTCGCGCACGTGCCGCGATTCGGTGGAGGTGAACACTTTCACCAGCTCGGGGATGATGGCCCCGGCGAGGGTACCGCAGGTGATCACCGTGGACAGCTCCCACCACAGGCTGGCATCGCCATTCACCACCGGGATGACGTAGTAGGAAACGATGTAGGTGGCGATGATGGAAACAATCGAGGTCACCCACACCAGCGAAGTCAGCGGCTTTTCGTAATTGAACTTGTCGGCGAGCTGGTATTTGGCCTTGGCGAAGGCCTCGTTGAGGAAGTAGCTGCCGCCGGCGGTGAGGATCATCACGATGCGCATGATGAAGATCCACACCAGCAGTTGCACCTGCACCAGCGGACTCTTCACCGCCAGCAGGATGAAGGTGATCAGCGCCACGCCGGTGACGCCATAGGTCTCGAAGCCGTCGGCCGAGGGGCCCACCGAGTCGCCGGCGTTGTCGCCGGTGCAGTCGGCGATCACACCCGGGGTGCGCGCGTCGTCTTCCTTGACGTTGAAGACGATCTTCATCAGGTCGGCGCCAATGTCGGCGATCTTGGTGAAGATGCCGCCGGCCACGCGCAGCACCGCCGCTCCCAGCGACTCGCCGATGGCGAAGCCGATGAAGCAGGGGCCGGCGTAGTCACCGGGGATGAACAGCAGAATGCAGAGCATGATGGTGAGCTCGATCGAGATCAGCACCATGCCGATGGACATGCCCGCGCGCAGCGGGATGGCGTAGCAGGGAAACGGCTTGCCCTTGAGGCTGGCGAAGGCGGTGCGGCTGTTGGCGAAGGTGTTGACCCGGATGCCGTACCAGGCCACCGAGTAGCTGCCCAGAATGCCCAGCACGCTGAAGGCGAAGATGGTGGCCACCTTGGTGGCGCTCATGTGGTCGAAGTAACCGAAGTAGACCACGATCACCACCGCGATCAGGGCCTCCAGCGCGACGAGGAACTTGCCCTGGGTGAACAGGTAGGTCTTGCACGTCTCCCAGATCAGCTCCGAGACCTCCCGCATCGAGGTGTGCACCGGCAGATCGCGCAGACGGGCATAGGTGATGAAGCCGAACAACAGACCCAGGGCGCAGATCAGCAGTCCCCAGGTCAGGATCACCGTGCCGCTGGTGCCCAGGAACGTGCCCTGGTGCAGGTTGGGCAGGATCATGTTGGCCTCGCCGCCCGCCTCGGGTGCGGCGGACTGCGCCCAGCCGGCGGCGGCCAGGGACAGCAGGGTCAGGCTGGAAAGCACAAAACGCAGGGGGCGGGGCAGACAAAGCCGGGGCCAGGTCAAGTTGGTTTTCCTCCGAAACGGGGTACGCGAGGTACAAGGACTACCGCGCACCATACATTACCTTAGCCTGAATTCGCGCGCAACCGGCCCGAAGGGGGATATGTCCACGCTGGGACGGGCGGCCAGGGTTTGACCGCCGCATGAAGGTCCGCATAGAATGGTTCTTTCCCCGTTTTCCGCCGTTTCCCCATGTTTGAAACCCTATCCGACAAGCTGCAGCGCGTCTTCAAGACGCTGCGCGGCGAAGGCAAACTGAGCGAGGCCAATATCGCCGAGCCGCTGGCCGAGATCCGGCTGGCGCTGCTCGAGGCCGATGTCAGCCAGCAGGTGGCCGACGACATGCTCGCCTCGATCCGCGAGCGCGCCCTCGGGCAGGAGGTCATGACCTCGCTCTCGCCCGCCGAGCAGGTGGTCAAAATCCTGCGCGACGAATTGCTGCAGGTGCTGGGCGGCGAGGCCAGGCTCAATCTCAAAACCGCGCGGCCGCCGGCCGTGGTGCTGATGGCCGGCCTGCAAGGCTCGGGCAAAACCACCTCCAGCGCCAAGCTGGCGAACCTCCTCAAGCAGCAGGGCCACCGCCCCCTGCTGGTCTCCGTTGACGTCTACCGGCCGGCGGCGCGGCAGCAGTTGGCGCTGCTGGCGGAGCAAATCCCGGCGCCGCTGTTCTCCGGGGCTTCGGTGCTGGCCGAAGGCGCCGAGCCGGACGCGGGCAAGGCCACCGCCACGGTGCTGGAGCTGGCCCGCGGCGCGCGGCGCGAGGCCGGCCGGCAGGGCTGCGACGTGCTCATCGTGGACACCGCCGGACGCCTGCACATTGACGAGAACCTGATGCAGGAGATGCGCGAACTCAAGGCGCTGCTCACGCCCCAGGAGATCCTGTTCGTCGCCGACGCCATGACCGGCCAGGACGCGGTGCGCTCGGCCGACGCCTTTCACCGCCAGTTGGCGCTCACCGGCATTGTTTTGACCAAGATGGACGGCGACAGCCGCGGCGGCGCGGCGCTGTCGGCGCGCCGCGTCACCGGCCAGCCGATCAAGTTCATGGGCACCAGCGAGCGCCTGGACGGGCTGGAGGTGTTCCACCCCGACCGCATCGCCGGCCGCATCCTGGGCATGGGCGACATCCTCAGCCTGATCGAGCGCGCCGAACAGACGGTGGACAAGCACCAGGCGATGGAGCTGGAAAAGCGCATGCGCACCGACAGCTTCACCCTGGCCGATTTCCGCGATCAGTTGCGGCAGGTGAAGAAGCTGGGCTCGCTGGAGAGCCTGGTGAAGATGCTGCCGCGCGTGGGGCCGTTCCAGCAGTTGCACCAGGCCTCCAGCCAGGTGGACGAAGGCCAGATCACCCGCGTGGAGGCCATCATCAACTCCATGACCCAGCAGGAGCGCATGCATCACCAGCTCATCAACGGCGCGCGCCGCAAGCGCATCGCGCGCGGCAGCGGCACCAGCGTGCAGGACGTCAACCAGGTGCTGAAGCAATATGTGCAGATGCGCAAGATGTTCAAGTCCGTCACCGCGTCGTCGTTCCTGACCAAGAAATTGATGGGCAGCCGCCTGTCCAACCCTTCGCAATAGGAGAAACCCGTGCTTGTTATCCGCCTCGCCCGTCAGGGCACCAAGAAAAAGCCGTTTTACCGTGTATTCCTGCTGGAGAAGAGCTCGGCCCGCAACGGCCGTTCGCTGGAGATCCTGGGAACCTACAACCCCGTGCCCAATCCGGCGCTGATTGACCTCAACCGCGAGCGCATCGAGTACTGGGTGGCGCGCGGCGCCCAGCTCTCCGAAACCGTCGCCAACCTCATGCGGCGCGCCCAGGAGCGCGGCGCGGCGGCGCCGGCCGCGTAGGGAGCCAGGCCATGGAAGCCCTGCTGAATTATCTGGTGCGCGGGCTGGTGCAGCATCCGGACGCGGTGCGCATCACCCCGCTGCCGCAGCGCGGCGGCCGCGAACACGGCGCCCCCAACTGGGAGCTGCGCGTGGCGCCGGAGGATTTCCCCCGTGTGGTGGGCCGCGGCGGGCGCACGGCGCGCGCCCTGCGCGCGCTGCTCGACGGCAGCTACCGCGCCATGGGCGGCAACGATTACGATCGTCCCGGGCTCAACATCATGGATCCCGAAGACGATGGCCAGCCCGTCTGAAAGCGCCGATTTCGTCACGCTGGCCCGGGTGGTGAAAACCCAGGGCCGGCGCGGCGAGCTGGCGGTCGAAGTGCTCACCGATATCCCCGGCCGCCTGGCCGCGCTCCCGCACGTCTGGCTGGCGGCCCGCGACGGCCGGCGCGCCGGATTCCCCCTCACCCGCACCTGGCCCCACAAGCAGTGGCTGGTGCTGGAACTTGGGGGCATCACCGACCTGAATGCCGCCGAACCCTGGGTGGGCGCGCTGGTGCAGGTCCCGGCGCAGGAGCGGGCGGCGGCGCCCGCAGGCAGCTACTTCATCTCCGATCTGCTCGGCGCGAAGGTCTACGACCATGGCCAACTCCTGGGCGAGTTGGAGGAGATCGAACCGGTGGCCGGCGCTGCCGACCTGCTGCATGTCCGCACCGTAACCGGCGCCGAGCTGCTGATTCCCTTTGCCGCGGCCTACGTCGAAAGCATCCAACCGGGCGCCGTGCGGCTGCACCTGCCCCAGGGCCTGGCCGAACTGAACCCATGAAGTTCGACCTGGTCACCATCTTCCCCGAATTCTTCACCTCGCCCCTGGCGCATGGCGTGGTGGCGCGGGCGCGGGCCGCCGGGCGGCTGGAGATTGCCGTCCACAACCTGCGCGACTATGCGCCGCCGCCCCACCACATCACCGACGACCGCCCCTTCGGCGGCGGCGAGGGCATGGTGATGAAGCCCGAGCCCATCTTCGACTGCCTCGAGGCCCTGCTCGGGCGTCCGCCCGCGCCTGGCGCCGATCCCACCACCCGCACCCTTCTGCTGTCGGCGCAGGGCCGCCTGTTTCGCCAGGCCGACGCCCGCCGCTACGCCGCCTGTGAGCGGCTCATCTTGATCTGCGGCCGCTACGAAGGCGTGGACGAGCGGGTGGCCGAACACATGGTGGATGAAGAGGTCTCGATCGGCGATTTTGTGCTCTCGGGCGGCGAGTTGGCGGCCTGCCTGGTGCTGGATGCCACCGCGCGGCTGCTGCCGGGGGTGCTGGGGCATGAACAATCGGCCATCAACGAGTCGTTTTCCATCCCCGGCCAGCTCGATTGCCCGCATTACACCCGCCCGATTGAGTTCCGCGGCTGGGGAGTGCCGGAGGTGCTGCGCGGCGGCAACCACGCCGCCATCGCCCGCTGGCGGCGGGAGCAGGCCGAGGCCAAAACCCGGCGCCGGCTGCCTTAATCGCGGGCGCCCGGCTCCTCCCCGCCCCCGGCCCGGCGCCCTCGGCGGTACGGAGAAAGCGGGATGCCGGCGCAGCCGGCAGGGGCCCGCGCCCAGCAATGCTAGAATAAGAGCCTGAATTCCTGACCAACGCAGACGGCGTCCGCAGGCGTGTCCTTGCCGGCGCAACGCGGCGAGGAGTGCACCATGAGCTTGAAACCCGCTATCCAGAAGTTTGCCAACCAACAGGCCGGAACCCCCCTGCCGGCCTTCCAGCCCGGCGACACCGTGCGCGTGCACGTGAAGATCAAGGAAGGCGACAAGGAGCGCGTGCAGGCCTTCGAGGGGGTGTGCATCGCCCGCAACGAACGCGGCGCCCGCCGCTCGTTCACGGTGCGCAAGATCTCGTTCGGCCAGGGGGTGGAGCGCATCTTCCCGGTGAACGCGCGCGTGATTGACAAGGTCGAGCTGGTGCGCTCCGGCCGGGTGCGCCGCGCCAAGCTCTACTATCTGCGCGGGCTGCGCGGCAAGGCGGCGCGGCTGCGCGAGGTGACCCGCAACGAAGCCGCCCCGGCTCCGGCGGCCGCGGCAGGCAGCGAAGAGTAAAGGGGCCGCGTAAGCCAACAGCGGGATGGCGGCGCAACCGCCAGGAACCCGCGCCCATCCATGCGCTGCTCGATCCAATTCGAGAAGCAGGCGCTGCAGCAGGGGCATCAGCACATCGCCGGGGTGGATGAAGTCGGCCGCGGAGCCCTGTTCGGGCCGGTGGTGGCGGCGGCCGTGGTGCTCAATCCCGACGACCGCATTCGCGGCCTCAACGACTCCAAGCAACTCGAACCGGAGGAGCGCGAACGCCTGGCCGGGCACATCCGCCAGCGCGCCCGCGGCTGGGCGGTGGCCGCCTGCGACGCGGCGGTGATTGACTCCATCAACATTTACCAGGCCTCGCGGGTGGCCATGCTGGCCGCCGTGCGCGCCCTGGCGCCCGCGCCCGATCTGCTGCTGGTGGATGCGGTGACGATTGACTGGCCCGGTCCGCAGCGGGCGATCATTCACGGCGATGCCCTGTCCATTTCCATCGCCGCCGCTTCGATTCTGGCCAAGGTGCACCGCGACGCGCTGATGCGGCGCTGGGACGCCATCTATCCCGTCTACCGGCTGGGCAGCAACAAAGGCTACAGCGCGCCCCAGCACCTGACCGCCCTGGAGCGCTGCGGCGCCACCCCGCTCCACCGCTTCAGCTTCGCCCCGGTGGCCGCCGTGGCGCCGTGGGAAGCCCGCGGCCCGCTTCAGTTCGAACTGGAATTCGACTAAGCCGAAGCGCCCCGCCGTGGGTTCCCGCCGCGTCCAGCCTGGGCGAGGCCCAGTCCCCCGCGCGAAGCTGCGCCGCGTCCTCTCGAGGTGCGGAACCGGGGAGCACGGGGCCGCGGTTCCGCGTCTCTGGCGGCCTGCGAGAGCGGGCGGCGCGGCGAAGCCGCGCCGGGCGCCCGCGATTGATCAATGCCCTGGCGCGAAGTAGCCCGAGCGGGCGCGAATCTTCACGTTCGGGTGCTGCTTCTTGGCGGCCTCGGTCAGCGTGATCTCCACCTTGCGGAACTTGCCGTCATGGGCGGTCTGGTCGCTGTGGTAGCCGAGCGAGTATTGGCTGCGCAGCTCGGCTGCCAGCTCGGTGAACGCCTTGCCCAGGTTTTTGTTGCCGTCGAGGGTGCGGCCGCCGGTCTGCTCGGCGATCTTCTTCAACTGGCCGGGGCCGGAGCCGCGAAAGTAGGGATTGGAGCTGTCGTTGGCGAAGATGACAAAGACCACGGTGTTGCTGTCGAGCGCGGCGCGCAGGGCGTCCTGGTCGGTGTAGGTGCTGCCCTGCTCGCCGCCGTCGGTGACCACGATGATGGCCTTGCGCCCGGCCTGCTGCGCCAGCTCGTCATGGCAGGCGAGGTAGATGGCATCCCACAAATGGGTGGCGCCCTGATGGCCGCTTTGGGGAAAGGTGCCGGGATTGATGCCGTAGCTGGCGGCGTCCCCGCCGCCGATGTGGGCGCCGTCCACCGCCGCGCTCAGCGCCGCGCTGGAGGCGGTGAGATCGCGCAGAAGCTGCACCTGAACATCGAAGCCGATGACGAAGGCGAGGTCGTGGGGCTCGAGCACCTGGCGGAAGAACTGATCGCTGATCGCCTGCTGCTGCCGCAGCACCTGGGTCTGGCTGGGGCTGGTGTCGAGCAGCAAGCCCAGCGTGAGCGGCAGCTCATCCTCGGCGGAGAAGAACTGAATGGCCTGCGGCCGCCCGTCCTCGCGCACCTGAAAGTCGTCTTTTCCCAATCCGGCAACAAACCCGCCGTGCGGCCCTTCGACGCTGAAGACAAGGTTCACCAGGGTGACGTTGGCGGTGATGGTGGGCACCTGCGGCGCGGCGGGCGCCTGCGGTTTGGGCGCCTGGATCGGCGCCACGCGCGCACCCGGCAACTGCTGCGCCGCCGCGGCGCACGCGAAAACACAACTCGCGATCAAGACCACGAGGGCATGCCGTGCGATGCGTGACGTTGACGATTGCGAGTTCATGGATTGCCTCTTTCGCTCACCCTTGTGACGGCAGACGCAACCGCGAGGTTGCGATGCGGCATCGCGGAGGAGTGCTCGCCTCCATTTTTTACTTGACACCTGCGCGCGCAAATTTTATACATTCACTAAACCTGCGTGGAACGTTATCACGCAGATCTTGTTCGATTGGAGAATAGTTCATGGCTAAGGCTACGAAGAAACCCGCCAAGAAGGCTGCGAAGAAGCCGGCGGCGAAGAAGAAGACCTCGAAGAAGAAGTAAGCAAGTTCTTCGGGAATTGGACGAAGGGGGGCGACGCAGTCGTCCCCCTTCGTTTTTTGTCAGAGGTGCCAAACTGATAAACGTGCCCCGACGCATTCCCATCCCCACGCACGCTGGCGGCGAGCAACTGGCGAGCGCGGTAATAGAGTTGCGCGCGCATCTGGATGCCGGCCAGGTCGCCGTGGTTCCCACCGACACCCTCTACGGTCTGGCGGCCAAGGCCACCGACGCGGAAGCGGTGGCGCGCGTGTACGCGCTCAAGGGCAGAAGCTTTGACAAGCCGCTGCCGGTGGTGGTGCGCGACCGCCGCCAGGCGGCGGAGCTGGCCGCGCGCCTGCCGCCCAACTTCGAAGCGCTCACCGCCGCCTTCTGGCCTGGCCCCTTGACGTTGATCGTTCCCGCGGCGGCCCATCTGCCGCCGGCGCTCACCGCCGGCACCGGCGCCCTCGCCATGCGCCAACCCGACCAGCCGCTGCTGGCGGCCTTGTTGCTGGCGACCGGTTATGCCCTGACCGCGACCAGCGCCAACCGCAGCGGCGCCCCCGCTTGCCGCACGGTGGAGGAAGTCGAAGCCCAGTTCGGCGCCGACTGCCCCCTGCTGGTGGACGCCGGGCCGTCGCCCTCGACCCTGCCTTCCACCATCGTGGACCTGGGCGGACCGCAGCCGCGCATCGTACGCGCCGGGGCCATCGCCGCCGGCCGCCTGGCTCCCTTCGGCGTGCTTTAGGGTATTATTATCCAGTCGCTGACTGGGAGCAGAAGCGCACGGAGGACTTTGCCAATGGCCGGTGAGATCGAACAGAAGGTTCGCCAAATCGTGGTCGAAAAGCTGGGCGTCGAGCCGTCCGAAGTCACGCCGGCTGCATCCTTTGTGGAAGACCTGGGCGCCGACTCGCTCGATTTGGTGGAACTGGTGATGGAGTTCGAGACTGCCTTCGAGGTTCAGATTCCCGACGAGGACACCGAGAAGATCCGCAAAGTCCAGGACGCGATTGATTACATCACGCAGAAGGTAGGAGCCAAGTCCTGAACTCGCGCAGGCGTGTGGTGGTAACCGGCGTCGGCCTGGTGTCGGCGGTGGGTCTGACGGCGGCGGAAACCTGGGAGAGCCTGCTGGCCGGCCGCAGCGGCATTGCGCCCATCACCCACTTCGATGCCGCGGCCTATAGCTGCCGCTTCGCCGCCGAAGTCAAGAACTTCGACCCTTCCGCTTTCATCGAGAAGAAGGAACAGCGCAAGATGGGGCTGTTCATCCAGTTCGCCATGGCGGCGGCGGCGGAGGCCATGGCGGCTTCGGGCTTGCAGGTGGAGGACGCGCTGGCGCCGCGGGTGGGCGTGCACATCGGCAGCGGCATCGGCGGATTCGACATCATCGAGCGCGAGCACACCATCCTGATGCAGAATGGGCCGCGGCGGGTGTCGCCGTTCTTCATCCCCGCCTCGATCGTTAACCTGGCCGCCGGCCACGTTTCCATCCGCTACAACGCCCGCGGTCCGAATTCGGCCGCCTGCACCGCCTGCGCCTCCGGCGCGCATTCGTTGGGCGACGCCTTCCGGCTCATTCAGCACGGCTACGCCGAGGCAATGATCGCCGGCGGGACCGAAGCGGCGATCACGCCGCTGAGCGTGGCCGGATTTGCCTCCATGCGGGCGCTTTCCACCCGCAACGAAGATCCCGAGCACGCCAGCCGGCCGTTTGATTTGACCCGCGACGGGTTTGTCATCGGCGAGGGCAGCGGCATCCTGGTGCTGGAGGAGTTGGAGTTCGCCCGGCGCCGCGGCGCCCCCATCGTGGCCGAAATGGTGGGCTACGGCATGAGCGCCGACGCCTTCCACATCACCATGCCCGAATCCAGCGGCGATGGCGCCTACCGCGCCATGGAACAGACGTTGACCGATGCCGGGGTCCGTCCCGAGGACGTGGATTACATCAACGCCCACGGCACCTCGACTGAGTACAACGACAAGTTCGAGACCATGGCCATCAAGCGCCTGTTCGGCGCTCACGCCTACAAGCTGGCGGTGAGCTCGACCAAGTCCATGACCGGCCATCTGCTGGGCGGAGCCGGCGGGCTGGAGGCCGGCATCAGTGCGCTGGCGCTGCAGCATCAGACCATTCCGCCGACCGCCAATTACCAGACACCCGATCCCGACTGCGATCTCGACTACACCCCCAATCAGCCGCGCCAGGCCAGGCTGCGCTACGTGCTGTCGAATTCGTTCGGCTTCGGCGGCACCAACGCCGCCGTCCTGCTCAAGGCCTGGGAGGGCTGAGCGCGGCGCGCAGGCGTCGCCAGGTGTCGCCCAACTCCTCCGGCAGCACCCGCGTCTCTCCCACCACGCTCATGAAGTTGGCATCGCCGCGCCAGCGCGGCACCACGTGCAAATGGAGATGGCCGGCGATGCCGGCCCCGGCCGCCTCGCCGAGATTCAGCCCGACGTTCAACCCCTGCGCCTGATACTCGGCGCGCAATGCCTGCTCGGCCCGCGCCGCCAGCTCCATCATCTCTGCTCGCGCCGCCTCGCCGCACGCTTCCAGCGAAGCGCAATGCTGGTAGGGCAGGATCATCATGTGGCCGCTGGTGTAGGGATAACGGTTGAGCACGATGGCATTGTGGGTGCCGCGCAGTACCACCAGACCGGCGGCGTCATCCGGCTTGGCCAGCTCGGCACAGAGCACGCACGCGCCCCCCTCCGCCGCGACGGCTTCGCGGAGGTAGCGGTAGCGCCAGGGGGAGTAGAGGTGGTCCATAAAGCAGTGGCCAGTTGTCAGTGGCCAGTTGCCAGTTTAACGCTCGGAAGTTGCGAGGGCGCAACAGACGCGGCCGCGCCGTTGCCATGGCCCCAACTGGCAACTAGAAAAACAGGTACTTGCGCCACTGTTCGTCGCTGCGGCCCATCATGCGCATCAAGTGACGGCTGGTGTGCAGGCTGAAGGGGCGGGGATCGCGCAGCAGCTTCATACCCGCCTCGGCCACCAGGCGGTCGCCCTTGCGGTGGTTGCATTCGTGGCAGCAGGCGACCAGATTCTCCCAGGCGCTCTTGCCGCCGCGCGAGCGCGGCACCACATGGTCCAGCGTGAGCGCGGGGGCGGCGCAAACCTGACCGCAGTACTGGCAGGTGTTGCGATCGCGCAACAGAATATTCTTGCGCGACAGGGCGCGGGTGCGATGCGGGATGCGGCGGTAGTCGAGCAGCCGGATCACCGAAGGTACAGGATGGTGGCTGCGGGCGCTGTGCAGTTGATGCTGCGAGTGAATCTCCTCCGCCCGCGCCGCCCCCTTCAACACCAGCACCACCGCCCGCCGCGCCGCGCAGACGTTGATGGGCTCATAGCTGGCGTTGAGCACCAGCACCGGGCTGAGCAACGCGCTGGAAGAGGCGCTCATGCCGCCGCCCCTTCCAGCCGCAGGTCGGCGCGGGCGGCCACGGCCAGCATGACCCGGCGGGCTCC
>JBQCEU010000025.1:0-21608 GCA_051959955.1 Terriglobales bacterium
CCCCCCCCCCCCCCCACCGCTGTTGCGCCCGCCGTGGGGCCACCTTCCGGGGTCGCAACCCTTCAACCGCGGGGGGGCCGGCCGCCCCCGCGGGCGGCCCCTCTTGTTTCCGCGTGGAGCGCCCGCTTAATGCGCGCTGGCGGCGGGGACCACCTTGAGCGGCGCCGCGAGGGCGAAGGCCATCACCGTTTCCGCCGGCAGATTGACCTCGGGCGGCTTGGTCATCGCCTGCGCCGCGGTGCCGGCGCCCGCGCCGGCCACGGCGCCAATCGCCGCGCCCTTGCCGTGGCCCGCCAGGGCGCCGATCAGCGCACCGACGGCAGCACCGCCGCCGATGGTTTCCGCCGAGCGGGTGCCGCGCGATGACGACAAGCGGGAGACTTCCTTGCTGGCGAGGTCATAGGAAGCGCCGTTGAATTCCAGTGCGGTGAGCTTGAGCACCAGCCGCGACTGGCCTTTGAAGTGACCGGCGGAATCCGCGGCGACGATGGTGCCGCTGACCGCCGCGCCTTGCGGAATGGCGATTTCGCCATTGACCCGCACCGGCTCCGATATCTGGCCCTGCCAGGACTGGCCCGGCTGGGCATTGCTCGAGTTCAGCGCCTGGCTGAGGCGCACGTGCAGATCGGTGCCGGAACTGATCTCGACGGTGGCGGGCGCCGCCGGCGCGGCGGGGGCTGCCGGTGCCTCCTTGGCGCGGCCGCTGCCGGGCTCGGCGGCGGCCCTCATCGCCATGGCGGGGGCGGCAGCGGGTTCACTGGCGGCCACCCGGGTGGCGATCTCATTGTTCACCTGGGTAACGCCCGGCACCTGGGCATCCTTGGCGGCGGCGACGCGGGCGGCTTCGGTCGGCACGCTGCCGGTCAAAGTCACCACGGCGTTTTCAGTGCTGGCTTTGACGCCGTCACCTTGCAGGGCGGTGTCGGCATCGAGCGTGGCCTGCACTTGTTGATTGAGTGCCTGGTCCTGGTTGCTGGCGGCGCTGCGGTTGCAGCCCGCCATGAAAACCGGCAAACAAGCGGCGGCGGTGATGGCAATAAATCGGCGGTGTGACATGCTTCCCCCTGGTAAAAACTACGTAGCCAAAAGCAGTTTACACGCGCAAAAGTGAGAACTGCTGACTCTATATTGACTGAGTGCAACCAGGATGCCAAACTGAAGCCATCTCGCCCTCACGCTACGCCAACTTCATCCTTCGCTGGGAGCGACGGCTCAACCAGGTGGATCCACACCGGCGGGTTACCCCCTTCGATTGGGGGCTGGAGTGGCTGCGCCGCACCCCGGTGAACGGCCTGCCGGAGCGCGCGCCGGTCGCCCCGCCGGAGGAAGTGCTGCCTCTGCTGCAAACCTGGAATCAGCGGGTTGTGGCGGCCAGCAGCGAGTTTTTTTCCCATGCTCCGGTAAGCGACTACCAGCTTCGTGACGATGTGCTGCGCTATACGTCGCCGGTGGAAACCCCTTACGAGGAAAACCATAGCGTGCATGCCCGCTGGTTCCCGGCGCCGGACAAGCCGCGGCGCGCCTGTGTGGTGGTGGCGCAGTGGAATGCGGACGAGCACGGACACCTGGGTTTGTCGCGGCTGCTGCAACGGGCCGGGATCAGCGCCCTGCGCATCAGCATGCCGTACCACGACGTGCGCATGCCACGCCAACTGAAGCGCGCCGAGTTCACCGTGGATGCCAACATCGGGCGCACCATCCATGCCGCGCGTCAGGCGGTTTGCGACATCCGCGCCGGGCTGGACTGGCTGCAGGGCGAAGGCTACGAATCGTTGGGCATTGTGGGCACCAGCCTGGGATCCTGCTACGCCCTGCTCACCAGCGCCCACGATGCCCGCCTCCGGGTCAACGCTTTCAACCACATTTCGCAACACTTCGGCGATGTGGTGTGGACGGGCCTGGCCACGCGGCATGTGCGGCAGAGCCTGGAGCCCTTCGTGGCCCAGGCGGATTTGCGCGAGGCCTGGCGGTCCATCAGCCCCGCCAGCTACCTGGAGCAGTTCGCGCGCATGGATCGCGCCGCGCCCAAGCGCAACCTCCTCTTGTGGGCGCGCCATGACCCGTGCTTTCTGCCGGAATTCTCGCAGCAGGTGGTGGCGGAGTTCGAGCGCTGGCGGCTGGATTACGAGGTCCACGCCCTCCCCTGCGGTCATTACACCATCGGCCGCTGGCCCTACAAATACCTCGACGCCTATTGGATGGTACGGTTTCTGCGCCGGAACCTGTAGACTGCGGCCATGGCGGGGCTGAGCATTCGGAACCTCAGGGTGCGGCTGGGCCGGCGGCCTTTGTTGCATGACGTCACGCTGCAGGTGGAGGCGGGCGAGGCGGTGGCCCTGGTGGGTGGATCCGGCAGCGGCAAGACCACCCTGCTGCGCGCCTGCCTGGGGCTGTTGCCCTCCGCCATGCGGGCCAGCGGACGGGTGGAATGGCGCGGAAACAATTTATTGCAGCTCAGGCCGGCGGCCTGGCGGCGGGTGCGGGGCAGGGAAGTGGGGTGGATACCGCAGGAGCCTTCGGCGGCGCTCGATCCCCGGCGCACCGCTGCCCAGCACCTGGCGGAGTGCGGCGGCGGGCAGCCGCTGTGGGCGCAAGTGGGTTTGGAAGCAACCCGGCACGACGCCTTTCCTCACGAGTGGTCGGGCGGCATGCAGCAGCGCCTGTTGGTCGCCATGGCACTGGCCAGATTTGCAGCCAGTGGCGAGCGCCTATTACTGGCCGATGAGCCCACCTCGGCGCTGGACCCGCTGCAGCAGGCCCGGCTGCTGGAATTGTTGGATGGCTTACGGCGGCAGGCAGGGTTCGGCTTGCTGCTGGTGACCCATGATCTGGCGGTGGCCGCGGCCGTGACGAGCCGGGTTTATGTGATGCACCAGGGCAGCGTCGTAGAAGAGGGCACAACCTCCGAAGTCTTTTTGTGCCCTCGCCATGGGGTCACTGCCGCGATGACGGCCGCGCAACCGCGCTGGGCGGCGCGGGCATGAGCATCGCCGCCACCGCGGCTCCCGGGCCGACTTTGGATATGACCGGGATTGGGGTACGCACGGGCGACCGTTGGATACTGCGTGGCGTTGACCTGTCTGTGTCCCGGGGAGAAATGGTGGCCGTGGTGGGGCCGTCTGGCGCCGGCAAGAGCACGCTGGGCCGCCTGGCCTTGGGACTGGTGCCGACGGCGGAGGGCAGCATACGGATCGAAGGCAGAAACTGGGCCAGCCTGTCGGCGCGCGAGCAACGGCAACTGCGGCCGGCTGTCGGGTACGTGCAGCAGGATCCGCAGCGGGCGCTCGATCCCGCTCTCACCGTCGCTGCCATCGTGTGTGAGGGACTGGAGTTGCAGGCTTCCTCCGAGGCGGGACCTCGCGGATGGGGACGCAGGCGGCAGGAGTGGCGCAGAACGCAGGCATCGGCATGGCTGGAGCGGGTAGGCCTGACGGCGGATTTGGCCGATCGCTTCCCCCACCAGCTCAGTGGCGGACAGCGCCAGCGGGTTGCAATTGCCAGAGCCATGATCACCCAGCCCCGGCTGCTGGTCGCTGATGAACCGGTGGCGGCGCTCGATGCCGCGACCGGCGCCCAGGTGATGGACCTGCTGGCACGGCTGCAGCGGGAGATGAGTTTGGCCGTGCTTTTGGTCACCCACCAATTGGCGCAGACGGCGGCGTACGCGCAACGGCTGGCGGTGTTGGCCACCGAAGTGGGGGCAGGAAGCATTGTCGAAGTGGGACCGGCCGAAAAGATCCTGCAGTCGCCGCAACATGCGGTCACGCGGGCCATGGTGGCCGCCGTCCCGGCCTGGCCCCCGCAAGTCAGAACAGGGATATAATTTGGGGCATGACGCCGCCGTCCACCACTTCGTCAGCAACCACCGCCACGCCGCCCGCCCGCTCGTCCTCGGCGGCGCGCATTGTCGGTGTGTTCGCCTCACCGGGCAAGACGTTTGCGGAGCTGGCGGCGGATCCGCACTTCATTCTCTGCTGGTGCATTCAGATCATCGTCGGGCTGCTGTTCGCCTATGAATTGCTGTCGCGGGTGGGCGCCTACGCGATGGCGCGCCAGCAGTTGATGCAGGGCTCGCGGGCGCAGTCGCTCAGCCCGGAACAACTGGACAAGGCGGTCGCCACCGCGGCCACCTTTTTCAAGTTCGGCATGTGGGCCAGCCCGGTGATTGCCATCGTTTTCATGCTGGTGATGGCGGCGATCATGATGGGCATCGCGAATTTCGTGCTCGGCTATGAGACGCGTTACAAGCAGCAGGTGAGCATGGTGAGCCACGCCTATCTGGTGCAGACGCTGGTGGGGCTGCTCTCCCTAGGGGTGCTGGCGCTGACCGCGTCACCGTATTCGTTCCAGCTCAACAATCCCATGGGCAGCAATGTCGGGTTCTTTCTGGACAAGAATGCGACGCCTGCGTTTCTGTATCAGCTCGCCACCCACCTCGATATTTTCTCAATCTGGATCGTGGTGTTGCTGGCCCTGGGCCTGAGCAAGCTCGGCGGAAAGAAAGGCAAATTCGGATCGGCGCTGGCGGTGATGGTGTCGCTGTGGCTGCTGTACGTGCTGGTAATTTCGGGCGTGTCGGCGGCCTTCGCCTGATGGCGGAGTTCGGGTTCGAACGGCTGGCGCAGGCCGGCGCAGCTCGCCGCGGGCAACTGCTCACCCCCCATGGGCTGGTGGCAACCCCGTGCTTCATGCCGGTGGGGACGCGGGCCACGGTCAAGGCCATCCCGCAACATGAGCTGGAGGCGCTGGGCGCCGGGATCATTCTGGCCAATACCTACCATCTCTATCTGCGGCCCGGGCATGAGCGCATTCGGCGGCTGGGAGGGCTGCACCGGTTCGCCGCCTGGCCGCACGCCATCCTCACCGACAGCGGCGGCTACCAGGTGTTCAGCCTGGGAGCGCGCAAGCACAAAAAAGAGGCGCTCAGCCGGATCACCGAAGAAGGCGTGTGGTTTCGTTCGCACCTGGATGGCAGCGCCCATCTGCTGACGCCGGAGCTGGCGATCGAGATTCAGTTGGCGCTGGGCAGCGACATCGCCATGGCGTTCGACGATTGCACCCCTTATCCCGCCACCGAGGCCGAAGCGCGGGCTTCGCTGGAACGCACCTTGCGCTGGGCGGAGCGCTGCCGCGCGGCCTGGCTGGCCGCGGGCGGCCCGGAAACCGGCACGGCGCTGTTCGGCATCGTGCAGGGCGGTATGTACCCGGCGCTGCGGCGGGAAGCGGCGGAGCGCATGGCCGCCATGGACTTGCCGGGATATGCCATCGGCGGGGTATCGGTGGGCGAACCGCGGGCGGAAAGCGAAGCGGCGGTCGCCGCGGCGCTGGAGCGGCTGCCTGCCGACAAGCCGCGCTACCTGATGGGGGTGGGCATGCCGGAGGAACTGCGGCAATACGTCCACATGGGAGTGGATATGATGGATTGCGTTCTGCCTACCCGCAGCGGGCGCAATGGGCTCGCCTTCACCTCCGCCGGTCGCGTGACGATCAGCAACGCGAGCTGCGCCGAAGACCCCAGCCCGCTGGATGCCGACTGCACCTGTTTTGTGTGCCGCCGCTACTCGCGGGCCTATCTGCGCCACCTGCACCAAGCCGGCGAGATGCTGGGGGCGCAGCTGCTTACCCACCACAACCTACACCTCTACCTTGACACCATGCGGCAACTTCGTCATGCTATCGAACTTGGGGCATTGCCCGCCGGCGGCCAAGCCGGCCACAGGAGCCAATAGATCGAGTGGCGATAAATACCTTGTCCGCCTTGTGGATACAGGCGGCGCCCGCGGGGGGCGGCGGCCTCGGCCTGGTGATGATCCTGGCCGTGTTCGCCATCTTCTACTTCCTGCTGATCATGCCGGTACAGCGCCGGCAGAAGCGGGTGCAGAAGATGCATCGCGAGTTGAAAACCGGCGACCGCGTGATTACCTCCGGCGGCATCCGCGGCACCATCGTCAGTTTGAAAGACGACTCGTTGTACCTGCAGATCGGCCCCGACCGGGTCAAGCTTGAGTTTGTGCGCTCGGCGGTGGCCCAAGTACTGCCGGAAGCGGGCGAAAAGTAGTTTCAAAAAGCGGAGATCATGAAGCGCATTCTTTTGTGGAAATCGGTCTTTATCGTGGTGGTGATCCTGGCCTGCCTGTTGGCCATCACCGGCATTCCCAAGGGGTTGGGCTGGCAGTCCTGGAAGCAGTCCATCGTCGGCAACATCCACTTGGGCCTGGACCTGCAAGGCGGCACGTATTTGATTCTGCAGGTGCAGGCGGATGATGCGGTCCGCGCCGATGCCTCGCAGGCCATGGAGCGGCTGCGCTCGGATTTGAACTCCAAAGGCATCGCCTACAAGTCGCTGGCCCAGCCCGATCCCCAGGGCCATCCCGGCCGCATCACCATCAGCGGCGTGGACCCCACCCGAGGCGGCGATTTCCGCACCGCGGTGCAAAACGATCTGGGCGCCAACTACGACATCAATGTGCTCAGCGCCGGCGACTACAACCTGGACATGAACCCGGCGGCGATGGCGCAATTGAAGACCAAGGCGCTGCAGCAGTCCATTGAGACCATCAGCAACCGCATCAACCAGTTGGGTGTGACCGAACCCACGGTGCAGCAGCACGGGCTGGGAGACTACGAAATCATGGTGCAGTTGCCCGGCATCACGGATCCGGACCGGGTCAAGCAAGTGATGCAGGAGACGGCGCAGTTGCAGTTCCGGCTGGGCAAGGCCGGACCGTTCAGCACGCCGGCCGAGGCGCGGGCACAGTACGGCGGCATTCTGCCCGAAGACAGCGAAATTCTGCCCGGACGCAACATCGGTTCCACCAGCAGCACGACCGGCGGCGAATACTACGTCGTATCGCGTTCCTCGGTGGTGAGCGGGCAGGATCTGCGCGACGCCCAGCCGCAAGCCAACCCTTCGGCGGGTGGAATGCAGGTCAGCTTCACCTTGACCACCGATGCCGGCCGCCGCTTCGGGACCTTCACCGCCGCCCACATCGGACAGCCGCTGGCGGTGGTGCTGGACAACAAGGTGCAGGAGTACGCCACCATTCAGGGCCGCATCAACGATCAGGGTGAAATCGAAGGCCAGTTCACGCAGCAGCAGGCCTCCGACCTGGCGCTGATTCTGCGGTCGGGCGCGCTGCCGGCCTCGATCAAATACTTTCAGGACCAGGAGGTGGGGCCATCATTGGGTGCGGATTCGATCCACGCCGGCATCCTGGCGGCCCTCACCGGCTTCCTGCTGGTGGCCGGCTTCATGCTTTTCTACTATCACGGCGCCGGGGTGAACGCGGTGCTGGCGCTGGTGCTCAACCTGGTGATCCTGATGGCCTACATGTCGGTCGTCTCGGCGACGCTGACATTGCCGGGCATAGCGGGCATCATTTTGACTATCGGTATGGCGGTGGACTCGAACGTGCTGATCTTCGAGCGTATCCGCGAGGAGATGCGCCACGGCAAGAGCGTGCCGGCGGCGGTGGACATCGGCTTCCGCCAGGCGTTCATCACCATTTTGGACACCCACGTCACCACGGTGGTCAGCGCCATTTTCCTCTTCCTCTTCGGCACCGGGCCGATCAAGGGGTTTGCAGTAACGCTGACGGTGGGCCTGATCGCCAACCTGTTCACTGCCGTGTATGTGTCGCGGGTAATCTTTGACTACGTGCTCATGCGGCAGCAGGGGGTGCGGGGGGCACGGCTGAGCATCGGCTGAGGCAAAAAGGAGCCAGGTCGAGGGCCAGGACGGGAACAAATTTTGTATCCGCGGAGTCTACAGGGTTGGTGATGCCCAACCGGCTACGGGGATAAGACTAAAGGGCTGGGCATGGAATTTTTTCGCGAAACCGACATAGATTTTTTGGGGAAGAAGTGGTACTTCCTGGCACTCACCATGGTCTTGTTTGTTGTGGGCATGGTGGCGTTGGCCATACACCACGGTCCTGACATGGGCATTGACTTTACCGGCGGCACGCAAATGGACGTGAAATTCGTCCGCAATGTGCCCACGGCGCAGATCCGGCATGGGCTGGAAACGGCCAAACTCGGCGATGTCACCATTCAGCCCATCGGCGGCAAGGACAGCGACGAAGTGCTGATCTCGGCGCCCTTGTCGTCGCTCGACCAGAACGATCTGGAGAAAAGCAAGAGCGAGATCGTCTCGGTGCTCTATCAGGTGCTGAGCGTGAACACCCAGGGCAAGCCCGACATCAACAACGTGGGCGTGGAGACGTTCACCAATTGGCTGATGCAAAAAGATCCGTCGGGCTTCATGGGGCTGGGCGCGGACGAGGCGCAGAAGCGCTATACCGCGCTGGCGCAGGATCTGCTGAAGACCCGGCGCGACACACAGTACGGCGGCCTGCTGCCCAGCTTTCAGGCGCTGGCCGACGCCCCGGGCAGTCCGCAGATCGCGCAGCAGGCGAGCCAGGATTTCTTCCTGGGGCCGTTTACGGTGCGCTCGACCAGCATCATCGGCCCGCAGGTGGGATCGGAGTTGCGCGACCAGGCGTTGCGCGCGGTGCTCTATTCGCTGGGCGCCATGCTGATTTATATTGCGTTCCGCTTCGAGTTGATTTATGGTGTGGCGGCAGTGGTCGCTGTCTTCCATGACGTGCTGATCACGCTGGGGATGTTTTCAGTGGCGCGGCTGCCGATTGACCTGACCGTGGTGGCGGCGTTCCTGACGCTGGTCGGCTATTCGATGAACGACACCATCGTGGTTTTCGACCGGGTGCGGGAGAACTTGCCCATCATGCGCCGCGACAAGCTGGCGTTTGTGGTCAACCGCAGCATCAACCAGACGCTGAGCCGGACGGTGTTGACCTCAGGGTTGACGTTTTTGTCGGTGCTGTCGCTGCTGGTGCTGGGGGGGCAGGCGCTGCGGGGCTTCAGTTTTGCGATGACGTTCGGAATTTGCGTGGGCACGTATTCCTCGATCGCGGTGGCGGCGCCCATGATGGTGGCCTATATCGAGTGGCGCAACCGGCGGCAGCAGCCGGCGCGGGCGGCGGCGGGGAAGACGGCTGGAAAGGTGGAAAAAGTTGGGCGCAGTTAACCGCTTCAGGGGGGCAACATGTTTGAACAGAGTCTAGTCGAGACCACACGGCGGGTCGGCACGCGCAAGCCGATGACCATGCTGCTGTCGCTGGTTATTCAGCTGGCGGTGATCGCGGTGGTGGCCATTATTCCGCTGATCTACTACAACGTGCTGCCGACCTCGTCCATGACGGCGTTCCTGAGTGCGCCGCCGCCGCCACCGCCGCCACCGCCGCCGCCGGCCCCCATGCCCAAGGTTGAGGTGCACCGGCTGGTGAGCGAGGTGACCACCAACAACGAATTGGTGGCGCCGCGGATGATTCCCCATGGCATCGCCCACATCGTGGAGGCCGCGCCGCCGCCGCCGGTGAACATCGCCAACAACGCGGCCTCGGCCAGCGATGTGATCACCGGGCTGATCAGCAACGCGCCGCCGCCCCCGCCGCCGCCGCCGCCGCCCAAGCCCATCGCCGTCGGCGGTGATGTCCAGGCGGCGATGTGCATCAGTTGTCCGAAACCGCAATACCCGGCGATTGCCCGGCAGGCGCACATCACCGGCAAAGTGGTGCTCCATGCCATCATCGGCACCGATGGCAGGGTGAAGAAGCTCGATGTGATCACCGGCAATCCGATGCTGGTGGAAGCAGCGCGCAATACGGTGCTGCAATGGGTCTACCACCCCATGGAACTTAATGGCCAGGCGTCGGAAGTGGATACGACCATTACCGTGAACTTTACGCTTAATAATTGACGCCGGATGGAAGCAGGTTTTCGCAAGTGCTCGGTTTTTCAGTTCGTTGATTTTTCAAAATTCCCGAAAGGAACTCGATTCTCATGCTTTTTGCAATGATGATGTGGCTGCAGGACTCCGGCGCGGTGTCGTTCGATCCGCTTGGCATGTGGCGGAATATGGGCTGGTCGGCGCGCGCGGTCGTGATCGTGCTGTTTGGCATGTCGGTGCTCTCCATCGCGGTGATGGTGGAGCGCTGGATGCGTTACTCGGCGGCCAAGAACCAGTCGCGCATTTTCGCCCCCAAGGTCGCCGGCGCCCTCAAGCAGGGCCGGTTGGATGAGGCCATCAAGGTGGCGGAAGTGAACAAGAAGAGCCACCTCGCCAAGGTGGTGAGCGCCGGTCTGGGTGAATTCCAGGCGCACCAGGGTTCGAGCGAGGTGAGCACGGACGAGATCGAAGCCTCACAGCGTGCCGTGGCGCGCGCCCAGGCCATCGAACACGCCGAGCTGAAGCGCGGCCTGGGATCGTTGGCCACCATCGGGGCCACGGCGCCGTTCGTGGGTCTGTTCGGCACGGTGCTGGGCATCATTCACGCCTTCGCCAGCATGAGCGCGGAGAAGACCACCGGTCTGACCGCGGTCGCCGGCGGCATTTCCGAAGCGCTGGTGACTACCGCCATCGGCCTGTTCGTGGCCATTCCGGCGGTGTGGGCCTACAACTACTTCGCCGGCAAGATCGAGGCCTTCGACATCGAAATGGACAACAGCGGCAGCGAGCTGATTGATTACTTCCTCAAGCAGTCCGGCCGCGCGGCCGCCCGCAAGTAGGAAACCGGACGGCGGACTGGAGCCCGGCTCCGGTCCGCGCCAACCTAAGGAGGAGGGTCAATGTCTTGGAAACGTCCGGAAGTGGCAGTCACCAACGACATCAACGTCACCCCGCTGGTGGACGTGATGCTGGTGCTGCTGATCATCTTCATGGTTATCACGCCCCTGATGCAGCACGGCACCAACGTCACCTTGGCACAGGCGGTGAATCCGGTTACCCTGCCGGACGCCGACAAGGATGACGCGGTGATTGTGGCCGTCAGCCATGACGGGCACCTATACCTGGGCAACGACATGATGGGCACCGCCGACATCACGGACAAGGTGCGGGACCTGGTCAGCAACAAGCTGGACAAAATGGTCTACGTCAAGGCCGACAAGGCGGCGCAATTTTCCGCCGTGGCTTCGGTCATTGATGCCATACGCGATGCCGGGGTGGACAATATCGCCATGGAAACCGAAAAGGTGGATCGCAGCAACCTGCCGCCGGGCATGGGGCAGTAGACGAGGAGATCGCTATGGGAATGGCAGTAGGGGGCGGCCAGGGCGGCCCCGCACACGATATCAATATCACCCCGCTGATCGACGTGCTGCTGGTGCTGATCATCATCTTCATGGTGATCCAACCGCTGCACCCCAGCGGGCTCAAGGCGCTGGTGCCGCAGCCGAGTCACGAGAAGACGCCGCCCAAGGAGCAGAGCAACCGCACGATCGTGGTGCAGATCCTCGACCATAACGTGGTCAAGATCAACGATCAGACGGTGACCTGGGACACGCTGGGGGCGCAGTTGGCCGACATCTACAAGACGCGCGCGCAGAAGGTCATGTTCGTCAAGGGCGATGATGACATCCCCTTCGCTCTGATCGCGCACGCGATTGACATCGCCAAGGGTGTGGACCCGTCCATTATGGTCGGCGTGCTCACGCCCAAGATGGAAGCGGGGCAATGATGAACAAGGTTTCGCAACTGCTGCTGGCCGGGGCGCTGGGCGGATTGGTGCTCGCCGCCGCCGGCTGCAACCAACTCAAGGCCCGGGACCAATTGAACCGGGGAGTGGCCGCCTTCAAGGCTGCCCAGTTTAACGAGGCGATCGAAAATTTTCAGACCGCCATCAAGCTGGATCCCACCTTGACCAACGCCAAGCTGTACCTGGCCACGGCCTACCAGTCCCAGTTCATTCCGGGCGCCCCCTCGGCCGACAACCTGAAGATGGCGCAAATGGCGTTGGACGAATACAAGGTGGTGCTCGATACCGACCCCAATAACAGGCAGGCGGTGGCCAACGCCACGGCCGGCATTGCGCGGTTGAATTACGACATGGGCAACCTGGACGAGGCCCGGACCTACTACCTCAAGTCCGTGGAACTGCAGCCCACCGATCCCACCGCCTACTACACTTTGGGCGCCATCGCCTACCAGCAGACCAACCGCGGCATCTCGCTCATGCGCCAGACGCATGGCCTGACCAAACCCGACGATCCGCTGATTACCAAGAAGAGCACCAAGGCGGACCGGCAGAGCTGCGTCAGCATGGCGCAGGAAGACAATCCCGTCGTGGACGACGGCATTGCCCAACTGAAGAAGGCCTTGACGCTCCGGCCGGGCTACGCCGACGCCATGACCTACCTCAACCTGCTGTATCGTGCCAAGGCCGACCTGTCCTGCGGCGATGATGCGGTTCGCAAGGCCAACCTGGACATCGCCAACAACTACGTCAGCGAGGCCCTGGCGGCCCGCAAGGCGGAGGTGGCGAAGCAGAACAAGGAAGAGTCGGGTGGCGTGGTGCTCGACACCAAGCAGCCCAAGGGCAATAACTGATCCAACCTGAAATTGGGCCAGGGCGGGGCGCCATGCGCCCCGCCTGTTTTCATGCCCGAAACTGCTACACTGGGGCAGTGAAGCAGGTGAGGCGCAGCCAGGACGGGTATGCTTTGCTGGTCATCTTACTGGCCTTAAGTGTGCTGGTGTTGACGCTGGCCAAAGCTGTGCCTTCCTGGAAGACCGGGATTCAACGGGAGCGGGAAAACCGCATGATTGACCATGCGCGCGAGTATCGCACTGCCATCAAGCGTTACTTTCACAAAAATGGCCGCTACCCTGCCAGCCTTGACGTTCTGGTGCAGAAGGACGGCAACGGCATACGCTACTTGCGGCAGGCTTGGCCGGACCCGCTGAACACCCGGGGCGACGCTGACGGGGCTTGGGACGTGATCCACTTCGGTCAGGCTGACAGCGCCAAGATCGTTGATCAGCCGCCTGCGGCAGCAGCCGGCGGCAGTCAGACGGCGTCGAGCGGGTCCGCTTTAGAAGCGGGTTCGGCCGCCGGTGCCGGCGGCGCCAAGCCGGGTGCGGGGCCGGCGCCGGGTGCGCTGGGCACGCCGGTGGGAACGGCTGGGACTGGTGGGGCTTCCGGCACGACCGGGCCCGGCGGTGGGCCGGTCATTGGCGTCGCCAGCATGAACAAGAAGGGGGCGGTGCACAGCTTCAACGGTTTTGACACCCCCAACGACTGGCAGTTCGTCTACAGCTACACCATGGACCCCACCCTGCGAACCATGAGCGGCGGCGTCATGCCGGGAAGCTCGGAGAAGGGCGGAGGCACTCCCCAAGCGCCGCCCGGCCCAGGTCATTAAAGCCGCGGCAGGGGGCGCTGGCGGGCTGCTTCCATTGTCTGGTAATCGTAGGCTTGTTGTTCCTTGGCGCGGGTGATGGAGTCGAGCATCAGCACCGTGGCCTGGGCGTGGAAGGCTGTGGTTTGCGGAAGCCACACGCCCGGCGCTATGCGCTGCAGGTCCAGCAGGAGGTCGGCTTCGTGGACCACGGCCAGCAGGCCGAAGCCGTAGCGCACGGGACTGGTGGCATGGATTTGGATGTGCGTGACGTGCTGATCTTCGGCATCCACCCAAACCTCGCCGGCGGAGTGCAGCAGCAGTTTCTCCTCGCGGCTGCGGGCCCTGGCTTCGGGATTCGGCGCCGCCTCGTATACCCAGATGGTGCGGCCCTTCCAGAGGCGGGTGGTGAGGGGCCGGAAAAGATAGTCCTCGGCCAGGCGGGAAAAGGGATAGCTGCGGCCGGCAAATTCCAGTTCGCCGATGGGCGGCGCCGGCCGCAGGGCGGCGGCGTGGGCGCGCTTGAGCGCGTAACTGTGTTCCAGCGCCTGCTCGGCGTCGCTCAGGGGCACGCCAGTGCGCGCGGTGGTTTCGTTGACCGCCCGACCGTTCACATACCACACCCGCGCGGTGGTGCGCTGGGTCTTGCCGTCCTTGACCACCGTGACGTGCTCCCAGTGGCTGTACGTCAGGAGCGCGCGCTGGTCAAGCTCGAAGGCCTGCAGCAGGCGCTGCTGCAGATCCGGGGTGGGCGCCGGCGGCGGGGCGGGCTGCTGCGCCCACCCCGCGGCGAGCAGGGCGCCGGCCAGCAGCAGAGCGCCGCCACCGCGGCTAATGGGAGAGCAGAACGGCTTCCTGCGATGAGGCATCGGCCGCGGCGGATTCATCGCGCGGCTCCGCACCCACCGGACGGTAGTAAAGGCTGTTGGCATCAAGGAAGATTTCGAGAAATGCCGGGCGCTGGAGCGATCCCTGAATCAGCAACTCCGACAGCGGATCTTCGATGTACTTCTGCAGGGCCCGGCGCAGCGGGCGCGCGCCATAGTTGCTGTCGAGTCAGGTATTGTCCACGATCCACTTCTTGGCGGGGGCGGTGCAGGTCACGCTGACATCGCGCTGCGCCAGGTGGCGGTTGAGTTGTTGCACCAGGATCTCGACCACCTGCACCAGGTCGTCCTCGGACAGCGAGTTGAAGAGGATGATTTCGTCGAGGCGGTTGAGGAACTCGGGGTTGAACAGCCGCTTGACCTCCTCGCGCACCTGATCCTCGACGTGGCCCAGAAGTACTTGCTCGTTGGGGCTCTGGAAGCCGAGATGCATCCGCTTCTCCAGATGCCGGGCGCCGAGGTTGGAGGTCATGACGATGATGGTGTTCTTGAAGTCCACCGTGTTGCCCAGGCCGTCGGTCAATTGCCCGTCCTCGAAGACCTGCAGCAGCAGGTTGAAGAGGTCGGGGTGGGCTTTTTCGATTTCATCCAGCAGCACCACGCAGTAGGGCGAGCGCTTCACCCGTTCGGTGAGCTGGCCGCCCTCTTCGTAGCCCACGTAGCCGGGAGGCGAGCCGATGAGCTTTGACACCGAGTGCTGTTCCATGTATTCGGACATATCGAAACGAATCATGGATTTTTCGCTCCCGAAGAGGAACGAGGCCAGCGAACGGGCGACTTCGGTCTTGCCTACGCCGGTCGGACCCAGAAACAGGAAGGAGCCCACCGGGCGGTTGGGGCTCTTCAGGCCGGCCCGGCTGCGGCGGATGGCGCGGGCCAGGGCGCTGATCGCCTTGTCCTGGGAGATGACCCGTTTGTGCAGCTCCTCTTCGATGCGGAGCAGCTTCTGCATCTCCTCTTCCTTGACCGCATGCACCGGCACGCCGGTCCAGCGCGCCACCACATCCTCAATGTCTTCGCGCGTCACCACCCCCGAAGCCGTCTCGTCGAGCTGGTATTTCTCGCGCAGCAGGCGCAGGTTGTCGCGCTCCTTGCGCTCCTCGTCGGAGTAGAAGCGCGCCTTCTCGAACTCGTGATTGGCGATGGAGGCGTTCATGCGGTGGTTGATCACCTTGAGTTGCTTCTGCACCTCCGCCAGTTCGTCGGGCACGCTGGTCTGCCGCAGCTTGACCCGGGCGCCCGCCTCGTCGAGCAGATCAATCGCCTTGTCGGGCAGGAAGCGGTCGGGTATGTAGCGGCTGGAGTGGTAGACGGCAAAGCGCAGCGCCTCGTCGGTATAGCTGACGGCGTGGAACTTTTCGTACCGGTCCTTGATGCCGTTGAGCACCAGCACCGCCTGCTCCTCGTCCGGAGGCAGGACTTTGACCGACTGGAAGCGCCGGTCCAGCGAGCGGTCCTTTTCGATGCTCTTGCGGTACTCGCCCGGCGTGGTGGCGCCGATGCATTGAATTTCACCCCGCGAGAGCGTTGGCTTGAGGATGTTGGCGGCGTCGAGGGAACCTTCGGCCGAGCCGGCGCCCACCAGCGTATGGAGCTCGTCAATGAAGATGATGATGTTCTGATTCTCGATCAGCTCCTTCATGATCGTCTTCAGCCGCTCTTCGAACTGCCCGCGGTACTTGGTGCCGGCGACGATCAGCGAGAGGTCAAGGGCGAGAATGCGCTTCTCGGCCAGGAACGACGGCACCTCGCTGTCGGCGATTCGCTGCGCCAGGCCCTCCACGATGGCGGTCTTGCCCACGCCGGGCTCGCCGATCAGCACCGGATTGTTCTTGGTGCGGCGGCACAGGATCTGGATCACCCGCTCCAATTCGTGCTGTCTTCCGACCAGCGGATCCAGCAGGCCATCCAGCGCCGCCTGGGTCAGGTCGCGGCTGAACTCGATCAGCAGGGAAGACTCCTTGGGCCGGTTGCCGCCGCGCTCCTGGGTGCTGCGGGCCAGATCCTCACGCACCTGGGCGAGGCGCAGCCCGCGGTTCTGTAGCAGTTCGGCGGCAAAGCAGCGTTCCTCGCGCAGCAGCCCGAGCAGCAGATGCTCGGTGCCGATGTGCTTGTGGCTCAGGCGCTCGGCCTCTTCGGCGGCATAGTTGAGCACGCGCTTGCATTCGTGGCTGAGCGGCAGGTCCACCGCCGTCGAGCCCTTCTCGCGCATCACCGTGCGGCCTTCGATCTCCTTGCGGATAGCCTCGATGGAGGCGTGGCTGCGCAGAAAGCGATTGGTCAGCGCCTTGTCTTCGCGCAGCAGGCCCAGCAGCAGATGTTCGGTCTCGATGCTGGGGCTGCCGCACTGGCTGGCCTCGTAGCGGGCGAAGAAGATGACTCGCCGGGCTTTTTCGGTATAGCGCTCAAACATAATCTACTCGCGGCGGGCGGCGCCGGCGCCAGGCTCTTCGGCATGAAGCTGACCCTGGCGGAGGCGGAGGATGCGGTCGCAGGTGGCGGCCTGGGCCTGGTTATGGGTGACGAGGATCGAGGTTAGGTGTTCTTCTTCGTGCAGGCGGCGCAACAGGCTGAACAGGGCGGCGCCGGCGCGTTCGTCGAGGTTGCCGGTCGGTTCGTCCGCCATCAAAAAGCGGGGGCGGTTGACCAGCGCGCGCGCCATCGCAACGCGTTGCTGTTCGCCTCCGGAGAGCTCGCCGGAGCGGTGTGAGGCCCGGGCGCCGAGACCCACGCGTTCCAGCCACTTGGCGGCTTCGGGGGCGGCCTTGGCCTCCGTCTGCCCGGCGATGAGCAACGGCAGCATCACGTTCTCCTGAGCGGTGAACTCCGGCAACAGATACGATTGTTGCCATACAAAACCAATCTCACGGTTGCGAAACTCCGCCAAGGTCTCCTCTCCCATCTGGGCGAGCGATCTTGTCCCGAAGTATACGTCACCGTCCGAAGGCCTGTCCAACCCGCTCAACAAATGCAGCAGGCTGCTTTTGCCGGTTCCGGATTCGCCCACGATGGCCACCATTTCGCCAGGGTTCACCTGCAAGTCCAAGTCCTCAAAAACCACCAGTACACCCGTGCCGGACGGGAAGCGCCGCGTCAGCCGTTGGGCTCGCAACGCCACCTCCACTTGTTTGGATGCCCGCTCCAGCACTTCGACTCGCATTCCCTACAGTATGACCCAGCCCCACCCTCCCGCCCCTGGCGGGCGCCCGGCGCACCGCCTGTCCGACGCCGCGCCGGGGGCCGTTGTATGCTGCAAGGGATGAGCTTGGCGGGATTTGTGGCGCGGCGCTATTTGCGGGCGCGGCGGGGAAGGGGGGTAATGTCGGTGGTCACCGCCATTGCCATCCTCGGCTTTGCCGCCGGGGTGCTGGCCTTGATTTTGGCGCTGGCGGTCACCAACGGTTTCCAGGAGACCTTGCAGAATGAACTGGTGGGCGCTACGGCCCAGGTCAACCTGTTGCCCAGCACGCCGACCTCCATTCCCGACTACCCCGGGTTAATGAACAAGCTCAGGCAATTGCCGCATGTGCTGGCGGTCGCCCCTGAAATCTATGCGGCAGGATTGCTCAGTTACGGCAACCAAAGCCACTATACGGTGCTCAAAGGCATTCTCCCGGCCCAGGAGCGCCAGGTCGGCCATCTGCTCGATAAGCTCGCTGCCGGCAGCATGGCCCCGCTGGAGCAGGATCCGCACGGCAGACACATTATCCTTGGCAAGAGCCTGGCGGAGAGCCTGGGGGCGATGCCGGGTAGCTGGGTCGAACTTTACCTGCCCAACGCCGAGTTGACTCCGCTGGGCATGACCGGCAGGCGAGTCCAGTTTCAGGTGGCCGGAATTTTTGCTTCAGGTTTTCTTGATCTGGACAGCGGCTGGGCGTTTACCAGCTTTCAAGCGGCCCAGGCACTCTACCCCCAAAACCAAGGCGAATGGGCCAGCGATATTGAGTTCCGCCTCGACGATGTCTACCAGGCGGAGGGGGTGGCGGCGGCGGCTCAGAAAGTGGCTGGACCCGGCTACACTACAACCACATGGATTTCGCAAAACCGCCCCATCTTCCAGGCCCTCCAGTTGGAGCGGCTCGGAACCTTGGTGGTCATCGGCCTTGTGGTGCTGGTAGCCGCCATGAACGTGCTGGTGATGCTCTCCATGTTGGTGCTGGAAAAACGGCGGGAGATCGCCGTGCTGCTGAGCATGGGGGCACGGCGTTGGCAAATCCGGCGCATCTTCGTCTACCAGGGGCTATGGATCGCCGGACTCGGCACCGTCGTGGGGCTGGGCTTGGCCTATCCACTGGCTTGGGCAGCGAACCGGTATCAGTGGATTCACATCTCCGCCGAGGTGTATGCGGTGGACTACATTCCCTTGCATGCGCGTGCCTGGGATGGGGTCATTGTGGCAGCCATCGCGCTGATTGTTGCCTACCTGGCTACGCTGTATCCTTCCCACCGGGCGTTGGCAGTCCTGCCGGCCGAGACGCTGCGCTATGAGTGAAGGCGAGCCCACTGCCTGGCGGGCACGCGCCTCCCGTGCGCTGGGCCGGGTGGCACGTTCGCCCGCCTCGCGCTGGTTGATTCCCTGGTTCCGCTGGCGTTACCACATCACGCTGGACGAAGTGGAGCCGCCGGCGCACGGATACCAAAGCCTGCAACATTTCTTCTGCCGGTCGCTGCGGCCCGCCTGCCGGCCCATCTGTTCGGACGCCGAAGCTTTGGTGTCCCCCGCCGATGGCCTGCTGAGCCAGTGTGGAATCATACGGGGAGGCGAGCTGCTGCAGGCCAAGGGCCGGACCTATACGCTCGCGGCGCTGCTGGGCGATGGCGAACGGGCGCAACAATTCGAAGGGGGAAGCTACTGCACCATCTACCTGGCACCCTGCGACTACCATCGCGTGCACGCGCCCGCCGCCGGGCTGGTGCGGGAAGCGCGCTACATTCCGGGAGCCCACTGGCCGGTGAATGCCGCCGCCGTGCAGCAAGTCGAGGGTCTGTTCACGGTCAATGAGCGGTTGATCATCCATCTCGACACCCACTTGGGCCCCCTGGCCGTGGTCATGGTGGGAGCCTGCCTGGTGGGCGGCCTGCGGGTGAATTTCGATCCCCCCTGGAATGCCGGGCCGGGTCCGCATACCGCGGACCGGCGGCGCTACGACCCGCCGCCTGGCTTCACCACCGGGCAGGAACTGGGGCGGTTTGAGTTTGGATCCACCGTGATCCTGCTGGCCGCGCCCGAGCGGCCCTGGGAGATCAGCGTCGGCGCCGGTAGCCGGGTGCGGGTGGGCGAGCGGCTCATGCGCGCCGCAGGGCCGCCAGAAAATCATCCGCCGAACGGGTGTTAAGCACGTCCTTTGCCTCCAGCCAGCCGCGGCGCGCGGTGGCAATGCCGTGGCGCAGGTTGTCGAAGTGCCGAGGATGGTGGGCGTCCGTATTGATCACCACCGCCACTCCCTGCTGGCGGCAGCGGCGGGCCTGGACGGCGTTCAGGTCGAGGCGTTCGGGGGAGGCGTTGATCTCCATCGCCACCCCATGGCGGTGGCAAGCGGCCAGGACCTGCTCAAAATCAAAGGCGTAAGGTTCGCGGCGGAGCAACAGGCGTCCGCTGGGATGGCCCAGGATATCGAGATTCGGGTTGGCCACTGCCCGCAGCAAGCGGGCGGTGGTTTCGGCCTCCGGCTGGTCGAAGCGCGAATGGATGCTGCCGATCACCACATCGAGCTGCGCCAGTACGACATCCTCAAGATCCAGGCGGCCGTCGGCGAGAATGTCCACCTCCACCCCGGCGAAGATGCGGAAGCCCGGATGGGAGGCCTGGAACCGGCGTTCGGCGGCACGAATGCGCGCCAAATGCTCCAACATGCGGGCCTCGTTCAAACCGTTGGCCATGGCCAGCGCCTGCGAGTGGTCGGTGATGGCGATGTAACGGTAGCCGCGGGCGGCGGCCGCCAGGGCCATCTCCTCGATGGAGGCGCGGCCGTCGCTGGCGGTGGTGTGCATGTGCACCTCGCCGCGTATATCGCCCGGTTCGATCAATTGCGGCAAGGCCGGGGGGTGGGCGGCGGCGGCTTCGATCTCGCCCGCGTCCTCGCGCAGCTCGGGAGGAATCCAGACGAGACCCAGGGCGGCATAAACTTCTTCTTCGGTGGCTCCGGCAAGGCGGGCGCCATCGGACTCACGAATCAGTCCATACTCGTTCAGCTTCGCCCCGCGCTGCTGCGCCCGTCCGCGCAGGTGAATGTTGTGCTGCTGCGAGCCGGTAAAGTACAGCAGGGCGGCGCCCAGGCTCTCGGGAGGCAACAGGCGCAAGTCCACCTGCAGCCCTCCGTGCATGCGGATGGAGACCTTGTTCTCTCCCTGGGCGATCACTTCCTGCAGCCGCGGAGCGGTCACCAGGCGTTCGATGACCGCGCCGCCGGCGCCCGGAAAGCCGGCGCCGGTGGCCAGCAGGTCGAGGTCACCGACCGTCTCCCGGCCGCGGCGATACGAACCGGCAACCGTAATCGAATCCACCCCGGGCGCCTGCTGCAGCCAGGGAACAAGCAAGGCCAGCGCCTCATCCGCTTGATCGCGGCGGAAGCGCCCGCTCATCTGGCGCAACGTGGCGATGCTGTGCAGGATTTTTTCCTCGGCTTTGGCGCCCAGACGGGGCAGTTCCCGCAGCTTGCCCTGCCGGGCGAGGGCTTCCACTTCGTCCAGCGTGCCGGCACCATAGGTTTGCCAGATGAGCGCCACCGTCTTGGGTCCCAGGCCCTTGACTTCCAGCAAATCCAGCATCCCGGGCTGGAAACGCGTGAGCAGCTCACGGAGCAGCGACAGTTCGCCGGTTTGCACCATCTCCTGGATGTGGGTGGCCATGGCTTTGCCGATGCCGGCGATGGCCAACAGGCGCTTGGGTTCGGCGCACATTGCGGCGAGCGGCTCGGGACAGCTATCCACCGCGTCGGCTGCCTTGCGGTAGCTGCGCACGCGGAAGCCGTCCTCCCCCGCCACTTCCATGAGGTCGGCGGTTTGACGGAGTGTGCGGGCGATGCTGCGATTGTCCATGACCGGCATAGCAGTCCAATGTCCGGTTCACTGAACCGGGCCTTCCGTTGTATGATTATGCTTTCACTGGAGAGATGTGTGCCTGACGAATTAACCCAGGAAGTGATCGCGGTGATCGCTCGCGAGCAGCGTCTGCCCGCGGAGTCCATCTCTCCGGATGCCACCTTCGAGGAGCTGAAGATTGATTCCCTCGACGGCGTCAACATCGTCTTCGCGTTGGAAGAAAAGTACAACCTCACCATTCCCGATGAGGTGGCGCGCGAAATGAAGAGCGTCCGCCAGGTGGTCGAGGCGCTGCGGAACCAGTTGGGCGCGGCTTCGCCCTCGCCCGCCTGATCCCGCCCACGATGGAATCGGTCGTCATCACGGGGATGGCAGTGCTGGCCGCTTCCGGCACCGAAACGGCCCAATTCTGGGAAAATCTTCAAGCTGGCCGCAGCTCGTTGGTACCGCTGACGCGGGTAAAATCCGACAAGCTCACCA
>JBQCEU010000026.1:0-2228 GCA_051959955.1 Terriglobales bacterium
CGACTCTCCGCTGATTCCGGGCTTGCTGATTCGTGCAAAAAACGTCATCTGCCCGGGCCATCACGAGAGAAGCTGAATGATTACCTATGGTTACTGGCGTGTGACTTTGGTTGGAGTATACCAGCCACTATTGGCGAGAACGCAATATTTTCTTCCACAGGAGCATTACTTTTTCGTTAATTAGCCCGGGGCCGAGCTCGGTAGGCAGCTCACCCCGCTGCCCTGCCGAGCCCCGTTTTCGGCTGCCAACGACCCCGCCCTCCACAGCCAAACTGCGGTACTCTTGTCGCCTATGCAAAACCGCATCATCGGCACCACCATGCCTGTGCTCGAGTTCCTCCTCGAGCCCAACGACGCCATCATCTCCGAAGCCGGCGAGCTTTCCTGGATGTCCCCCAACGTGCAGATGACCACGCACACCCAGTTCGCAGGCGGCGGTGGCATCTTCGGCATGATCAAGCGGGTGGCTGGCGGCGGCAGCCTCTTTATGACCGAATACCGCGCCATGGGCGGACCCGGCGAGCTGGCCTTCGCCACCCACGTTCCCGGTCACATCGTCCCGGTCGAGGTCGGCCCGGGAAACGAATTTATGGTGCACCGCCACGGCTTTCTCTGCGCCACCGCGGGGGTCAACATCAGCGTCGGATTCCAGCAGTCCCTCGGCGCCGGCATCTTCGGCGGCAGCGGCTTCCTGCTCCAGAGAATCGGCGGCCAGGGCACGGCATGGATCGAGCTCTCCGGCGAACTCGTCGCCCGCGATCTGCGCCCCGGCGAAATGCTCCTCGTGCACCCCGGACACGTTGGCGCCTTCCAGGCCAGTGTCTCCTTCCAGATCACGATGGTTCGCGGCATGCGCAACATGATCTTCGGTGGCGACGGCCTTTTCCTTGCTCAGCTGGCCGGCCCCGGCCGCGTCTGGCTCCAGACCCTGCCCATCGCCCGCCTCGCGCATCAGCTCCTGGAATACATGCCCGCCGCGGAACGCCGCCAGACCACCGAGGCTGGAGTCCTTGGCGGCATCGTCGGCTCGGTGCTCGACAACATGAATAATCGTTAGGAGACGGGGCGGTCACGCCGCCCCCATCCGTTTCGCTGTGATGAATCTCCGTTACCTCGGTACGCCTCGCCCCCGCCTGTAATCTGTTCCCCCGCCGCGGTTCGTCCTATGCTCGGGCTAGCCGCAATGGACCGCCCGTCCACAACTTCCGAGCACCCGCTGGTTTCCGCCGTGATTCCCACGCGCAACCGGCCTGCGCTCGTGCTGAGTGCGATCCGCAGCGCCCTCCGCCAAACGTGGCGGCGGATGGAAGTCATCGTGGTCGTGGACGGCCCGGACGCGGAAACGGCGGCATCCCTGGCCGGCATCACCGACCCGCGCCTCCGGGTAATTACCCTGCCCGAAGCCTCCGGTGGATGCGCCGCGCGCAACGCCGGCGTACAGGCTGCCCAGGGTGAGTGGATCGCCTTCCTCGACGACGACGACGAGTGGTTCCCCGACAAGATTCAGCGCCAGATGGCCGTAGCGCAGCAGACGGATGCCTGGTTCCCTGTCATCACCAGCCGCGTCGTCGCCCGGTCGCCGAACGCCAGCCGCGTTCTGCCGCAGCGAACCTACGACGGCATGCAGGCCGTCGGCGATTATCTCTTCTGCCGCAGCGGTCTCGCCGATCCTGGTGGCCTCATGCAGACCTCCACCCTGCTCGCGCCGCGCGACCTGCTGCTCGCGCTTCCCTTCCGCGATGGCCTGCCCATGCATCAGGACTGGGACTGGGTCATTCGCGTCGCCGCCTGTGAAGGCGTCGCCTTCACCATGGTGCGCACGCCGCTGGCCATCTGGCGCGTCGAAGATGGCCGCGACCGCACCAGCCGCGCCCTGAACTGGCAGTTCTCTCTCGCGTGGATTCGCGAGATGCGCCCCTTCCTCTCGCCCCGCGCCTTCTCTTCATTCGTCGCCGTGCAGTGCGTCTGGCGCGCAAAGGCCGCCCACGCCGGCACAGCCACACGCCTGATGATCCTGCGCACCTTCCTGCTGGAAGGCACGCCCGGCTGGCGCTCCTGCCTGCACTTTGGCGTCTTCAGCCTAATTCCCGCGCCTCTCCGCTGCTGGGTGCGCGATGCACTCCACACACGACGCGGCCCCGCCGAACACGCCGGGAGCCTGCATCTCGCCTGGTCGCGCAATGCGGCGCCTCGCGCGCTCCGCAAATCTTCCTTCTGAAGTGAGGCCC
>JBQCEU010000027.1:0-11727 GCA_051959955.1 Terriglobales bacterium
AGACGCCGGCGTTGGCGCCGCGGTTGGCGCCGAGGTAGACGGTGGCGCCGTCCACGGCCACGGCGCCGATGCCGGTGAGGCGCTGGGCATCGCTGAAGTTGCGCCAGGTGCGGCCGGCGTCATCGGTTTTCCAGGCGCCGCGGGTGTCGGGGCCCATGTAAAAGATCGCGCCGTTGCCCACCACGCCGGCGACGGAGGTGGCCTTGCCGCCGCGCCAGGGGCCGAGGAAGCGCCATTGCAGGCCGGAAAAGAGCGCGGGATTGACTTGCGCGCCCGCCGCCGCCAGCAGAAAGAACGCGGCCACGGCTGCGGCGCGGGCGGGCAGAGGCCCATGCGGCGACGGAGAAGTGAGAATCTTCATCGTTTTTTCCTTTACACTGTGCCAGATGCCCGACGCACCCATTCCGCGCCAGTCGCTGGCCTCGGCCGTGGCCGACAAGCTGAGAGACAAGATCATCCTAGGCGAGTTGCAGGAGGGGGAGCAATTGCGCCAGGACGTCATCGCGGCGGAGTTTCAGGTGAGCCGCATTCCGGTGCGGGAGGCGTTCCGCGAGCTGCTGGCGGAGGGGTTGTTGTGCATCACGCCGAACCGGGGGGCGGTGGTGTCGGTATTGGAGCCGGCGGAGATCGAGGAGCTGTTCCAGATTCGCGCGGTGCTGGAGGGCGAGGTGCTGCGGCATTCGATTCCGCGGATGACGGAGGCGGATCTGGCGGCGGCGGCGGCGATCGAGGAGCGGTTCGCGCACGAGCTGCAGCATTCGGACACGGTGAGCGCCTGGGGGCGGCTCAACACCCAGTTTCACGCGGCGCTCTATGCCGGCGCGACGCTGCCGCAGTTCAAGACGGTGCTGCGCACCATCAACAACAACGGCGAGCGGTACACGCGGCTGCACCTGTTTCTGACCTCGGGGCGGGAGCGGGCGATCGAGGAGCACCGGCAACTGCTGGAGCTGAGCCGCACGCGGCGGGCGGAGGAGGCGTGCGCGCTGCTCGACCGGCACATTCGCAGCGCCGGGGTGGCGCTGCGGCAACTGCTCGAAGCGCGACGGCGCAGTTAATCGCGGCCGGGGACGCCGTCGCGGAGGCGGAAAATGCCGAGCGGGTTGTGTTCCTGGAGTTCGGGCGGGAGGGCGAACTCGGGCATGTCCTGATAGCAGACGGGACGGGTGAAGCGGACGATGGCGCGGGTGCCGACCGAGCTTTGGGGAAGCGAAGCGGCGGGATAGGGGCCGCCGTGGACCATGGCGGAAGTGACCTCGACGCCGGTGGGATAGCCGTTGATGACCAGGCGGCCGACTTTCGCGGCCAGCACTTCGAGCAGCTCCGTGTGGGCGCGGAGATCGGCCTCGGTGCCGTGGACGGTGGCGGTGAGATGGCCGGCGAGGCCGCGGGCCAGACGGAGCAGCTCGCCGGCGTCGCGGTGGCGGACGGCGAGGGTGGCGGGGCCGAAGAGCTCCTCGGCCAATTCCGGGTGCTGCTCGAGATGGGCGGCGGTGGTTTCGAACAGCCAGGCCTGGCACAGCCAGCTTTTGCTGGAGCCGCCCTCCCGCTGGTCGGGCTGTGGCCGGGCGTCGCTCGCCGGCAAGGGACGCCCGCTGTGGCCGATAACGTCTTCAGGTTGCCGCGTGAGCTGCTCGCGGGCCGGACGGACGCGGGTGACGACGCCGGCGGCGGCGGCCCGCGCGGCGGCGCCGCGACGGAAGCTTTCGCTGATGCCGGCGGTGAGCAGGGTGTATTCGGGGGCTGCGCCGAGGCGCTCGCCCAGACCACGCAGAAACGCCTCGCCGTCAGCGCCATCGGCGACCAGCACCAGGCCGGGCTTGGTGCAGAACTGGCCCGCGCCGAGGGTGACCGACTGCATCAGGCCGGCGGCGATTTCGTGGCCTCGCGTGGCGAGAGCCTCGGGGAGGATGAAGACCGGGTTGACGCTGCCCATTTCGGCGTAGACGGGGATGGGCTGGGGCCGGGCGGCGGCCAGATCCATCAACCGGCGGCCGGCGGCGAGCGAGCCGGTGAAGCCGACGGCGCACACCGCGGGGTGCTGGACCAGGGCGGCGCCGATGGCGATGCCGTCATCGAAGAGCAGCGAGAACACCCCCTCGGGCATGCTGGTCAGCTCGGCGGCGGCGCGGATGGCGGCGGCGGCCAGGGCGCTGGTGCCCGGATGCGCGGGGTGGGCCTTGACGATCACCGGGTTGCCGGCGGCCAGGGCGGAGGCGGTGTCGCCGCCGGCGACGGAGAAGGCCAGCGGGAAGTTGCTGGCGCCAAACACGGCCACCGGCCCGAGCGGACGCAGCATGCTGCGGATGGCGGGCTTGCGGCCGGCGGGGCGGTCGGCGAGCGGGGCGTCGAGGCGGGCATCCACCCAGGAGCCTTCCTCGACCAGCGAGGCGAAGAGGCGGAGCTGGTTGGCGGTGCGCGCCAGCTCGCCCTCGAGGCGGGCGGCGGGCAGCGCGGTCTCGAGGCCGGCGCGGGCGACGATTTCCGGCTTGCGCGCCTCCAGGGCGGCGGCGATGGCGCGCAGGAAGGCCGCCTTGTCGCGGCCGGAACGGCGGGCGTAGTCGGGGGCGGCGGCCGCGGCCAGGGCCGCGGCCCGCTCCAGGTCGGCGGTTGAGGCGGTGAAGAACGGCGGCTCGAGGGCGGCTCCGGTGGCGGGGTTGCGGGCGCGGAAGGCATTTCCGACACCGCCTGAGGCGCTTGTGCCGCGGCCGAGGAGCGAGTGCGTTACCAGCGGCTCACTCAACGTGGATACTCCACACCTGACCCGGGTCGCTCCCTGCGGTCGCTCAGCGCGGTGGCACCGCTCGCCGGCAGCGGGCGCCCGCTCGGCTCGGAGCTGCTCGGGGAGGCCGCAGTGGGCCTCCCCTGCAGCACCGAGCGGATGGTCCCCAGAGCCGCTTCGCGCTCCGCCCCCGTAAGCGGCATGCGCGGCGGCCTCACCCGCTCGTTTCCCAAACCGGCTTCCTGCTGGATGAGCTTGATCAACTGGACAAATTTCGGCACCGTATCCATGCGCAGCAGCGGCAACAGCCAGCGGTAGAGCTGCAGGGCGCGCTCGCCCGCGCCGTTGGCGGAGGCGGCGCCTTCGAACATGGCGACGGTATCCTCGGGCAGGGCGTTGGTGACGCCCGCCACCCAGCCGACGGCGCCCATGGCGACGCCTTCGAAGACGCAATCATCCACGCCCACCAGCACGTTGAGGCCGTCGCCGCAGACGGCGCGGATGGCGGTGACGCGGCGGGCGTCGGTGCTCGACTCCTTGACCGCCTCGAGGTTGGCGTGCTCCTGGCGGAGCTCGGCGATCTGGCAGGGGAGGAAATCGGTGCCGTAGGCGACCGGGTTGTTGTAGAGAATGCACGACAAGCTGGTGGCGTTGAGGATGGCGGCGACGTGCGCCTTCATCTCGCGCCAGTCGCCCTTGTAGACGTACGGCGGCAGCACCATCAAGCCCTGGCAGCCCACCGCGGCGGCCTGCCGGGCCAGCTCGACCGCATCCGCCGTGCTCAGCGCCGAGATGCCCGCCACTACCGGCACCTGGCCGCCCACGGCCGCCACAAGGGTGCGGAGTACGGCCAGCTTCTCTTCCCGGTTGAGGGTCGCGGCTTCGCCGAGCGAGCCCAGGGCGACGATGCCGCGGCAGCCGGCGGCGACCAGGTGCCGGGCATGGGCGGCGAGAAACGTGTGGTCAATGGCCAGCTTTTCGTCGAAGCTGGTGGTGATGGCCGGGAGAACGCCTTTCCATTCCATGTTGTGCCTAGAGTTGCCCTGCGGGTTTATACAATATACTAGTCGCCACCAGATTGCATTGCTTTAGGTTAAAAAAATGACAGGGCAGGCTCCCATATCCGTGCTTGACTCCCACACCGCCGGCGAACCGACGCGGCTGGTGCTGGCTGGCGGTCCCGACCTGGGCGCGGGGTCGCTGGCGCAGCGGCTGGAGCGGCTGCGACGGGATCATGACCGCTTTCGCTCGGCGGTGGTGAACGAGCCGCGGGGTTCGGATGTGATCGTGGGGGCGCTGCTGTGCGAGCCGCAGGACCCGGGGTGTGCGGCGGGCGTCATTTTCTTCAATAATGTCGGCTATTTGGGGATGTGCGGCCACGGGACGATCGGGCTGATCGCCTCGCTCGCCCACCTGGGGCGGATTCGGCCGGGAGCGCACCGGGTGGAGACGCCGGTGGGGGAAGTGCAGACGGTGCTGCATGATGACGGCCGGGTGACGGTGACCAACGTGGCGAGCTATCGGCACGCGGCAGGGGTGGAGTTGGAGGTTCCCGGCTACGGGGCGGTGAAGGGGGATGTGGCGTGGGGCGGCAACTGGTTTTTTCTGGTGACGGCGCATACCCACCCTTTTGAACTGCGATTGGCGTGGGTGGAGGAGCTGACGGCTTATAGCTGGGCGATCCGGCAGGCGCTGACGGCCAAGGGGATCACGGGGGCGCAGGGGGCGGAGATAGATCACATCGAGCTGTATGGGCCGGGAGGGGCGGAGGCCGACAGCAAGAACTTCGTGCTCTGCCCGGGCCGCGCCTACGACCGCTCACCCTGCGGGACGGGGACGAGCGCCAAGCTGGCCTGCCTGTACGAGGACGGCAAACTGGCGGCGGGGGCGGTGTGGCGGCAGGCGAGCATTCTGGACACGGTGTTCGAGGGGCGGGTGGAGATCGTCAACGGGCAGATCATTCCCTCGATCACCGGGCGCGCCTGGGTGACGGCGCAGGCGGAGCTGTGGCGCGAGGCGACGGATCCGTTCCGCGACGGCATTCGGGCATGAATGACGCCGACGTGATCGTGGTGGGCGCGGGGATTGTGGGGGCAGCGTGCGCGGCGGCGTGCGCGCGGGCGGGCCTGCGGGTGATGGTGTGCGAAGGCGGGGTGATCGGGGGCGGGGCGACGGCGGCGGGGATGGGGCACCTGACGGTGATGGACGACAGCGCAGCGCAGTTGGCGCTGACCGGGCGCTCGCTGGAGTTGTGGGAGGAGCTGGCGCCGCGGCTGCCGGCGGCCGCCGAGTACACCCGCTGCGGCACCATCTGGGTAGCGGCGGACGCAGAAGAGATGGCGGCGGCGGAGGTGAAGCACCGCCTCTGCGGCGAGCACGGCGTGAGGACCGAGATGCTCGATGCGGCGGCGCTGGCGCGCCATGAGCCGCACCTGCGGGCGGGGCTGGCGGGCGGGGTGCGGGTGCCGGGCGATGCGATTGTGTATGCGCCGGTGGCGGCGGCGTGGCTGCTGGAACAGAGCGGTGCGGCGGTGCGGCCGCTGAGGGTCGAGGCCATGGGCAACGGCGAGGTGCGCGGCGGCGATGGGGCGACGCTGCGGGCGCCGGTGATTGTCAACGCCTGTGGCGCGGAGGCGGGGCGGCTGACGCCGGGGCTGCCGATTCGGGCACGCAAGGGACATTTGGTGATCACCGACCGCTACCCCGGCTGGGCGCATCACGAGCTGGTGGAGCTGGGCTACATCAAGAGCGCGCATTCACAGGACGGCGGCGACTCGGTGGCGTTCAACGTGCAGCCGCGGGCCACCGGGCAACTGCTGTTCGGCTCGTCGCGGCAGTTTGACGCGCCCGACGGCGGCGTGGACCACGCCATCCTGGCGCGCATGCTGGGCCGCTGCGCCGCCTACATGCCGGGGATGCGAGAGCTGCAGGCGATTCGCGTGTGGACAGGGTTTCGGGCGGCGACGCCGGACAGCCTGCCGCTGGTGGGTCCGTGGCCGGGCGATGGTTCGGTGTGGCTGGCGACCGGCCACGAAGGGTTGGGCATCACCACCGCGCTGGGGACGGCGGAGTTGATCGCCCATCACCTCACCGGCGCGCCGTGCGCGCTGCCGCCGCAGCCGTTTCTGCCCTCGCGGTTTGACGGAGCCCGCCATGCGCCTCACCATTAATGGCCAGACGATCGAGGCCGCACCGGGTTCGACAGTCGCGGCGGCGGTGGCCGCCTGCGGGGCGGCGGCGCGGCGGTCGGTGAGCGGCGAAGCGCGGGGGCCGCTGTGCGGCATGGGCATCTGCTTCGAGTGCCGGGTGACGATCAACGGGCGGCCGCATCAGCGGAGCTGCCAGATGGCGGTGGCGGAGGGGATGGAGATCGCTACGGAAGTTGCCAGTTGCCAGTTGCCAGTTGCCAGTGGGGGCGGAGTAGTCAGAGAGTGCGAGGTGCTGGTGGTGGGGGCGGGGCCGGCGGGGTTGGCGGCGGCGCGGGCGGCGAGCGGGGCGGGGCTGCGGGTGACGCTGGTGGACGACAACCTGGCCGCAGGCGGACAGATTTGGAGGGGGACGAATCCGGCGGTGGCGCGGGGCGTGGAGCTGCTGACGGGGACGCGGGTGGTGGATGCGCCGGCGGAGGGGGTGCTGCGCGCGAGCGTTGACCGGCCGGCCACGGACGCGGGGTGGTGCGATTTGCGCTATCAGAAGCTGATCCTGGCCACCGGGGCGCGGGAGCGGTTTCTGCCGTTTCCTGGGTGGACGCTGCCGCATGTGATGGGAGCAGGCGGTCTGCAGGCGATGGTCAAGGGCGGGCTGCCGATCGCGGGCAAGCGCGTGGTGGTGGCCGGAACCGGACCGCTGCTGGTGGCGGTGGCCGCGTGGCTGCGGCTGCATGGAGCCCGGATTGTCGCGGTGTGCGACCAGACGCCGTGGGCGGCGCAGATGCGGTTTTTGGCGCGGCTGCCGTGGACGAAAGTGCGGCAGGGGGTGGAGCTGGCGGGGGCGTTGCGGGGCGTGCCGGTGTGGATGGGCGCCTGGCCGACGGCGGCCGCGCCCGGCGAAGTGACCATCCAGCGGGCGGGGCGGCGGCCGCGGAGGCTGGCCTGCGATTATGTGGCGTGCGGCTTTCATCTCGTCCCCAACATCGAGCTGGCGCAACTGCTGGGCTGCGCCACCCAGAAGGGCTGCGTGGTGGTGAACGACCGGCAGGAGACCACGGTGGAGGGCGTCTATTGCGCGGGCGAGCCCACCGGCATTGGCGGGGTGGAACTGTCGGAGGTGGAAGGCGGGATCGCCGGGCTGGCGGCGGCGGGGCGGAGCGACGCCGGTCTGACATCACGGCGTGAGGCATACCGGCAATTCGCCGCGCGGCTGGAGACGCTGTGCGCGCTGCGGCCGGAGGTGCGCAAGCTGGCCGATGCCGGGACCCTGGTCTGCCGCTGCGAGGATGTCAGCCACGGCCGGCTGGCGGCGCATGGCGACTGGCGCAGCGCCAAGCTGCACACGCGGGCGGGCATGGGCGCCTGCCAGGGGAGGGTGTGCGCGGCCGCCTGCGAGACGCTGTTCGGATGGGAGCCGCCGGCGCCGCGTCCGCCGCTGGCGCCGACGCGGGTGGGGGTGCTGGCGGGGAGGTAGGGGCGGGGCGGAAGTGAGGCCTGTTACAACAGCTCAACAGGCACGCGCGAGCGCGCCGTTGCAGCCAGTGCCCGGTCGCGGGTGAGCAGGCCGCAGCCGAGGGTCTCCGCAAGGGTGAGGTAGGCCGCATCGTATGCCGTGAGGAGGTGGCGGTATTGCCAGATGCGCGGCAGCAGCGGCTGGTGTGGGTAACGACGCAACGGCATGGCGCCAAGGTCGTGCAGCGCGGCCTGCGCACGCCAGTCGCTCAACTGCCCGGCGCGTTGCAACCGGCGGAGGGTTTGGATGACCTCAAGATCGATCAGGTGGGGAGCGTTGGCGCGCTCGCCGCGCAGGCGGGCGTGAATCGGGGCGGCGGCGAGGTCGAGCAGCAGCGCGATCAGCGTCGAGGCATCGAGGACGATCACCGCCGTTTCCGGTCCTCGCGGATCATGGCAGCAACGTCCGCCGTGGTTTCCACGGGCGGGCGGCTGCGCACCCGCTCGAGCCACTCCTCCATGGTAGGCGATGCAGTCGCGCGGCGCAGCTCCTGCAGCAGGTAGGCGGAAAGGGAGCGTTGCTGGGCGGCAGCGCGGAGGCGCCAAGTGCGGTGCAGAGCTTCGGGGACATCCCGGATCTGGACCATTTTAGCCATGCGTTTAGCATTCTGCACATGCGCAGCGCATGTCAAGAGCGTCCCCAAAGAGGGTTTGGAATTCGGGGCGAGTTCTGGCAACCTGGTCGGGCATGGCGGATTTGGCCAGCGCGACGGCGTTGCTGCCCCGGGCGTGGTACCGGGCCACGGTGGAGGAGTTTTGCGCGGAGCCGGAGTCGTCGGTGCTGGGCAAGCTGGTGGCGAATGCGAGCCTGGATGTGAGCGCGGAGCAGCGCGACGCCTGGGTGCAGGAGATCGCGGTTCTGCGGGAGGCGCTGGCGGGGATCGAGGGGATGCTGCTGCTGGAGTTCAGCATTCCGCGCATGGGGCATCGGGCGGATGCGGTGCTGCTGCTGCGCGAGGCGGTGGTGGTGCTGGAGTTCAAGTCGGCGGCGAGGGCCACGCGGGCGGGGCTCGACCAGGTGTGGGATTACGCCCTCGACCTGAAACACTTCCATGCGGCAAGCCACGAGGCGGCGATGGCGCCGGTGCTGGTGCATGGAGGCGCGGAAGAAGAGGACGCCGACCTGGCGGCGGCAGAGGATCGGGTTTTGGCGCCGGTGGCGACGAATGCGGCCGGGTTGGGCGGCTTGCTGCAGCGGATCGCGGCCGAGGTACACGGGCCGGAGATCGCGCGGGACTGGGAGCAGGCGGCGTATCATCCCACGCCGACGATCATCGAGGCGGCACGAGCCCTTTATGCACAGCACCGGGTGGAAGAGATCGCGTACTCGGAAGCGGGAGGCGAAAGCCTGCGGCGCACCGCGGCACGGCTACTGGCGATTGTGGACCACGCCTGCCGCGAGCGGCGCAAGGTGATCTGTTTTGTAACCGGAGTGCCGGGCGCGGGCAAAACGCTGGTGGGCCTCAACCTCGCCACCCAGCCGGACGCTTCGCACAACGCCGTCTATTTGTCGGGGAATGGTCCGCTGGTGGCGGTGCTGCGGGCGGCGCTGGCGCGTGACCGGGCCGCGCGCGAGGGCGGGCGGGCGCGGGTGGATCAGAGCATCAAGCAGTTCATTCAGGACTTGCAGCATTTTCGTGACGACGGCTTGAGCGACCAGAAATCGCCGAATGAGCATGTGGTGATTTTCGACGAGGCGCAGCGCGCCTGGACTGCCGATCAGCTGGAGCGGTTTATGAAGCGATGGAAACACCGTGCGGGTTTCCATCATTCCGAGCCGGAGGTGCTTTTGGAGACCATGAACCGCCGCGAGGACTGGACGACGGTGGTGGCGCTGGTGGGGAGCGGGCAGGAGATCAATACCGGCGAAGGCGGCATCGCGCTCTGGCTACAGCAGCTCCGCCGGGATGAGAGCTTGCGGGAGTGGGAGATCCATTTGCCGCACCAACTGGGCGGGGAGGAGTTTGGGGCGGCGGCGGAGATGGCGGCGTTGCGGGAGCGAGGCGGGGTGACCTGGAGTGACGATCTGCATCTGGCGGTTTCGGTGCGCTCGTTTCGGGCGGAGAACCTGTCGCGGTTTGTGCAGGCGGTGCTGGATCTCGAGGCTGGGCAGGCGCAGCAGGAGCTGGCCAAGTTGGCGGGACGCTACCCGGTGGTATTGAGCCGCGACCTGGAGGCGGCCAAGCGCTGGGTGCGCCGGAAAGCGCGCGCCAACGAACGCTACGGGCTGCTGGCCAGCTCCCGGGGGCTGCGGCTGAAGCCGCATGCGGTGGATGTACGCGTCAAGACAGACCCGGTGCACTGGTTTCTGAATGACCGCGACGACATTCGCTCCAGCTTCTATCTGGAGGACGCCGCCACCGAGTACGACGTGCAGGGGCTGGAACTCGACTGGGCGTGCGTGACCTGGGACGGTGACCTGCGTGTGCGCGACGGCGGCTGGGCCCACCACGATTTCAGAGGGACGAGCTGGGTGAACGTGCACGATAAGGACAAGCGGACGTACATCCGCAACGCGTATCGCGTGCTGCTGACGCGGGCGCGGCAGGGGATGGCGATATTTATTCCGCCGGGCGATGCGGGCGATCCCACGCGGCAGCCGGAGTACTACGACGCGACGTTCCAATACCTGAGCGATCTGGGGCTGCCGCAGCTTGCCTAAGCCGCATCGAGCAGATCGGCGTAGACGAAGCCGTCGCGGGTGACGACTTCGCCGGGGGTGACAGGGAGGGGGTGGGCGAACATGGGGCCGCGGGTGACGGCGGTGTGGAACTCGCCTTTTTCGCCGCAGGGGTCCACGGCGGGCGGGAGCTCGGCGAGCAGGGTGCGGTCCCAGAGGCGGCCGGCGAAGCGGGGGTCGAGGTGGCGGGGGTCGAGGCAGACGAGGCGGGCCTCGAGGCCGGCGTCGAGCATGGCGTGGGCGAGAGCCGGGGTGGGGCGGCCCCAGAGGGGGAAGATGGCCTGCATGCCGACGGCGGCCAACTGGTGCTCGCGGTAGGCGCGGATGTCCTCGAGGAAGAGGTCGCCGAAGACCATGTGGCGGATGCCCTGGGCGAGCAGCTCCCGGGTGGCGGCGGCCATGCGCGCCTCGTACACCCCGTTGCTGCAAGGGTGGGGGAGCGGGATCTCGAGGAGTGGCAGGCCGGTCTCGGCCGCCTGACGGTGGAGCAGCGAGCGGCGCAGGCCGTGCATGGCGACGCGCTGGTGGGTTTCGTTGACCGTGGTCAGCAGGCCGACGATGTCGGCGCAACCAAGGCGGCGGGCTTCGAGCAGGGCGAAGGCGGCGTCCTTGCCCGAGCTCCAGGAGAGGAAGGCTTTAGGAGGCGGCTGCGGCATCGCTACCGGCGGCGTCGGCGAGGAGCGTCACCTTGTCGGCGAGGACCTCGAAGAAACCGCCGCGCACGGCAACCGTCTGCTCGCCGGGTTGGCCGGCGGCTTCGTAGCGGACCGTGCCCGCGCCCAGGGCGCCGAGGGTGGGGGCGTGGTCGGGCAGGGCGCGCAGCTCGCCGCTCGAGGCGGGCACATCCACCCAGCGCACGGCGGCGTCGAGCACCTGGCGCTGGGGGGTGACGATGGTGAGCTGGAGGGTATCCATCGCTTACTGGCCCTTCTTCAGCTCTTCCGCCTTCTTGAAGACGTCGTCGAGCGTGCCCTGCATGTAGAAGGCCTGCTCGGGGATGTGGTCGAGCTCGCCCTCGACGATCTTCTTGAAACCGGCGATGGTGTCGGCCAGCTTGACGTACTTGCCCTCCAGGCCGGTGAACTGCTCGGCGACGAAGAAGGGCTGGGAGAGGAACTGCTGCACCTTGCGGGCGCGGTTCACCGTGAGGCGATCCTCCTCGCTCAGCTCCTCGATGCCGAGGATGGCGATGATGTCCTGCAGGTCCTTGTACTTCTGCAGGACGCGCTTGACGGTCTGGGCGACGTTGTAGTGCTCGGCGCCGATGATGCGGGGATCGAGGATGCGCGAGGAGGAGGCCAGCGGATCGACGGCCGGGTAGATGCCCATCTCCGAGATGGCGCGGCTGAGGTTGGTGGTGGCGTCGAGGTGGGCGAAGGTGGTCGCCGGGGCGGGATCGGTGTAGTCGTCGGCAGGGACGTAGATGGCCTGCACCGAGGTGATGGAGCCGTTCTTGGTGGAGGTGATGCGCTCCTCGAGCTCGCCCATCTCGGTGGCCAGGTTGGGCTGGTAGCCGACCGCCGAAGGCATGCGGCCGAGCAGCGCCGAGACCTCGGAACCGGCCTGGGTGAAGCGGAAGATGTTGTCAATGAACAGCAGCACGTCCTGGTTCTCGACGTCGCGGAAGTACTCGGCGACGGTGAGGCCGGTGAGGCCGACGCGCA
>JBQCEU010000028.1:0-8196 GCA_051959955.1 Terriglobales bacterium
CCCGCCCGCTACTGGGTGGTGCGCTTCTTCCGGCCCGAGCAGGCCGAGGAGTTCGACGTCGTGGTCCGCCCCGATACCGGCGGCGTGGTGGGCTTCAGCCATCGCCTGCCCGAAACCGCGCCCGGCGCCCAGCCCACCCTGGCCTTCGCCGAGCAGATCGCCGTTCAGTTCCTCACCCTCCAGCGTGTTCCCGCCGCCGGCATGCAGCTTAAGGATGCGGTGCAGCAGCAGCGCCCGGCGCGCACCGACACCCACCTCGTCTGGGAAGCGCCGGGCCAGGGTTTGCCCCCCGGCATCACCACCCGCGTCGAGGTGGATCTCGCCGGCAGCAGCATCGCCGCCTTCTCCCGCTGGTACCACGTGCCCGACGATCAGTTGCGCGCCTATCGCAAGGCCACGCTGCTGGCCACGCTGTTGAGTGCCGCCAAGGGTTTGCTCTATGCGGCCGTCGCGGTGTTGATCTTTTTCCTCTTCTACGACTTCACCCGCAAGGGCAAGGTCCGCTGGGCGACGCTGCTCGCCTGGGCCGTCGCTGCCGGCCTGGTCAGCGCCGTGCTGGCGGTGAACGTGCTACCCGCCGCCGCTGCCACCTACGATACCGCCCAGCCCTGGCGCACCTTCCAGCTCGGCCAAGCGATCAGCGTCGGCGTGCTGGCGCTGGGCGGCTTCCTGGGCACGCTGGTGCTGCTCGCCCCTCTCACCATGGCGGCGCCGCGCGTCGAAGCCTTCACCCGCCGCCACACCCGCCGGCGCCTGCTGCAGTTGACCGCCAGCGACGCCCTGTGGACCGGCCTGCTGGCGCTCGCCTGGGTTCTCGGCTGGCAGCGTGCCCAGGCGGTGGTCAACGCCCGCTGGCACAACGCCGGCATGGCCGCCCTCCCCGCCCCGCCCAGCGCCCTCACCCACTGGCTGCCCGGCCTCGCCGACCTGCTCGGCGCTCCCCTGCATGCCCTCTGGGCCGCCGCCGGACTGGGCATTATCCTGGTGATGCTGCGCCGCGGCTGGCGCGACCGCTACTGGCGCAGTTGGGCCCTCGGCGGCGTCGCCCTGCTGTGGATCGGCAGCTTCCCCGCCGTCCACAGCGCCGGCCAGTTCGCCCAGAGTGCCGTCTTCGGCGGCCTCGCCCTGCTGCTGGTGTGCAGCTTTGGCGCACTGTATTTACGCAACAATCCCCTCGCCTACGTCAGCGCCGCGCTGCTCCCCATGCTCTGTCTGCCGGCCGTGAACTGGATGCTGCTCCCCACCCCCGGCACCGAAGCCATCGGCGTGGTACTTTTGCTCGCCGCCGCAGCCTGGCTCGCCTGGCTCGCCTGGCTCGCCCGCGGCGCCCGCGACCTCCCCGACGCCCCCCGCCAAAGCTTCGACGCCTCCGCCTGACCGCGCTGCCCCACCCAACTACGGGAATTGACCGGCCTGCCCCCGCTGGGGTGTAGTCGGAGACAGCCCGCATGCTTTTCCGCACCCTCAGCGCCTCCGTGGTCGGCATCGAATCCCGCCTGGTGGAGGTCGAGGTGGATTCCACCCCCGCCAGCGACGGCGAGGGCCGTTTCTCCACCGTGGGCCTGCCGGATGCGGCGGTGCGCGAAAGCCGGGAGCGGCTGCGCGCGGCGATGCGCAACTGCGGCTATGAACCGCCGCAGGCCCACGTGGTGATCAACCTGGCGCCGGCCGATGTGCGCAAGGAAGGCTCGGGCTTTGACCTGCCCATGGCCATGGCCCTGCTGGGCTGCTGGGGCGCGGTGCCCCAGGCCCGCGGCGCCCGCGCCCACGGCAACGGAAATGGCCACGCCGCCGGCAACGGCCACGGCCAGGGCCGCTACGGCATTGACGATTTCCTCTTCGTCGGCGAGCTGGCGCTCGACGGCACGCTGCGGCCCATCCGCGGCAGCCTGCCGATCGCCATCATGGCGCGCGAGCAGGGCATCCCGCGGCTGATCCTGCCCGCCGCCAATGCCGCCGAAGCCGCCGTGGTGCAGGGGGTCGAGGTCTACGGCGCGCGCCACCTGCCGGAGGTGATGCAATTCGTCACCCGCCGCGAATCCGCGCAGCCGCTGGTGGTAGATACCCAGGCGATGCTCGACCGCGAGCGCGCCGGCGGCGAGGACTTCGCCGACGTCAAGGGCCAGCAAACCGCCAAGCGGGCCCTGGAGGTGGCCTGCGCCGGCGGCCACAACATCCTGATGATCGGCCCCCCCGGCTCGGGCAAGACCATGCTCGCCCGCCGCATCCCCTCCATCCTCCCCGACCTGACATTCGAGGAGGCCCTGGAGGCGACCAAGATCCACAGCGTCAGCGGCACGCTCGCCCGCGAGGGCGGCCAGACCGCGCTACTCGCCCGCCGCCCCTTTCGTAGTCCCCACCACACCATCTCCGACGCCGGCCTGATCGGCGGCGGCAGCGGCCCGCGGCCGGGCGAGGTCAGCCTCGCCCATCACGGCGTGCTCTTCCTCGACGAGCTGCCCGAGTTTCCCCGCTCGGTGCTGGAGGTCATGCGGCAGCCGCTCGAGGATGGCCGCGTCACGCTGGTGCGCGCCGCCCATGCGGTCACCTACCCCGCCCGCTTCATGCTGGCGGCGGCCATGAATCCCTGCCCCTGCGGCTTCCTCAACGACCCCACCCGCGAGTGCCACTGCACCCCGCCGCAGATCCAGCGCTACGCCGCGCGCATCTCCGGCCCCCTCCTCGACCGCATTGACATCCACCTCGATGTGCCCGCGGTGAAGTACCAGGAACTGCGCGGCGCCGCGGCCGCGGGCGAAAAGAGCAGCCTGATCCGCCAGCGCGTGGCGGCGGCGCGCGCCCGCCAGTTGGCCCGCTTTCCCAGCGACGGCATCTTCTGCAACGCCCAGATGAGCACCCGCCTGGTGGCCCGCCACTGTGCCCTGACCCCGGCCTGTGAGCAGTTGCTCGAACGCGCCATGCAGCGCCTCGCCCTCAGCGCCCGCGCCCACGACCGCATCCTCAAGGTGGCCCGCACCATCGCCGACCTCGCCGCCAGCGACGCCATCGAACCCGCCCACATCGCCGAGGCCATCCAATACCGCACCCTCGACCGCACCTATTGGGCGTGAGTCGATCGAAGCCCGGGCGCGGGATGGTAGCATGGGGCAGCATTCCGGAGACTTTCCTTGCCCCATCGTTCCGCCCGCCGTCTCCTGCTCACCGCCGCCGCCGCGCTCCTCGCCGCGCTTCCCTTCGCGAACGCGGCGCCGCCGCGCCCCGCCCCACGCTGGATCCCGCGCCAGTCAAGGCTGATACCGCTCCATTTCGAAGCCAATCGGGGACAAGCCCCGGCCGGCTACTCGCTCGTCCTGCGCCGCGGCGCCGTCGCGGCCGGGTTTTTTCCCGGCGGCGTCCAGTTCGTGGTGGCCGGGCGCGCCGGCGGCCCGGAGCGTATCGGCATGATCTTTCCCGGCAGCTCCGCCCTCCCGCTGGGGAGTGGTCCACCATCCGGCCGCACGAATTATTTGTTGGGCAACGATCCGGCGCAGTGGCATCGGCACGTGCCCATCTACGACGCCGTCAACTACCCCCGGTTATACCCGGGAATTTCCCTTCGCTTCTATGGACGTAAAGGGGTGCTGGAACACGACTTCACCGTCGCCGCCGGCGCCGATCCCTCCCGCATCTCTTTCCGCATGAGCGGCGTCGGCGCGTTGCGGGTGACCGCAGCCGGCGATTTGGCCGAAAAGGACCAAGCGGATCGCATCCTGCTGCGCCGGCCGCTTGCCTACCAGGGCCCGGCAGGCCGCCGGAAGGTGGTGGCGGCACGCTTCGTGCTGCTCCCCGGCGGCCGCGTCGGCTTCGCGCTCGGCCCATACAATACCTCGCAACCACTGGTGATCGATCCCATTCTGGTCTTCGCCAGCTATCTGGATGGCAGCCAGAACGACCTGTCCACAGCCGTGACCACCGACGCCGCGGGCGACGTGCTGGTGACCGGAACCACAACTTCAACCGATTTCCCCACCCTGGGGGCGGTGCAGCCCAGCCTCGATTGCGGCCAGCAGTCCTGCGACTCTGCCCAGGACGTCTACGTGGCCAAATTCGACCCCAGCGGCTCGCGGCTGCTGTACGCCACCTACCTGGGCGGCAGTTCTGCTGACACCCCCGGCGGCATCGCGGTGGATCCCACCGGCAACGTCATCGGTGCGGGCACGACCCTCTCGCGGCAGGATTTTCCGCGCGTCGGCCCCATACCCGCACCGGTTTCGCAGTACAACAACTCCTTTTTCCTGCTGTCCCTCTCTCCCGATGGCAGCCAATTGAACTATAGCGGCACCATCGGCGGCTTTGGACAGAACGCGCGGGTGACCGTGGACGCCTCCGGGAACGCCTATCTGGCGGGCGAAACCGATGATCCCAACTTCCTGGTGACACCGGGGACCTTGGCGCCGGCGGCGCTTGGCTACCCCTCGTCGCAGATGTTCGTCATGAAGGTGGACCCGGCCGGCAATTTGCTCTACTCCACCATCGTGCCGGGAAACGCCGCCGCCGGGCCCACCGACTTCAACGCCAACGACTTCCAGCCAGCGGGTCTGTTCGCGGATGACCAGGACCAGCTCACCATCGCCGGAACCGGAGGCGATGGCCTTCCCGTTACCGCCGGGGTGGTAGGCAGCACCATGCCCAGCCGCGGCGCGAGCCTGCAATCAACCGCCGGTTTTGTGCTGCAGTTGAACGCCACTGCCAGCGCCGTCAATTTCGCCAGCTATGTGCCGGGAACGGATGCCGTGGCCGGGTTGGCGGTGGATCCGCAAGGCGATCTGTTTGTCACCGGCAACACCGTAGAGACCAGCTTCCCGGCCAGCGCCAACGCCTGGCAGACGAGTCTGTCCTACTCCGGCCCCAGCCCTGAGGAGGCGGGTTTTGTCGCTGAACTCGCTCCCGGCGCCACCGCGGTGAAGGCAGCCACTTACCTGCACGGCGGTGAAGGCACCACCGGGTGGAACAGAACTGAAATGCAGGCCATTGTGCTGGACAGCCAAGGGGATGTGTTTGCGGCCGGACAAACCGGTTCCGATGCCTTCCACCTGGTCAATCCCCTGATGAAATCTTTTGTTACCAGCAATGGCAGCGCGTGGGACATGGTGCTGACGGAGTTGAGCCCTGACCTTAGCACCATGAAGTTCAGCACCTATCTCAGCGCGACTGACACCTACGGCGGAGGCTCGACTTTCACCGCCATGGCCATGGACTCCTCTGATCATCTGGTGGTGACCGGCACAACCCTGTCACCGAATTTTCCCACCACTCCCACCAGCGCCGAACCGCGATTGCCCGCGAATAGCAGCGGCACACTGGAAACTCACACCTTCGTCGCCAAGATTGACGCGGCCGGCACGCCGCCCGTGACCTACCTGCCGCTGGCGTTGAACTTCGGACCGGTGTTTGTAGGCACCAGCGGCAATGAGCAAGTCGTGGAGGTAACCAACTCCAGCGGCGCGCCCCTGGCGATTACCAACATCTCCACAGACGACGGCTCATTTGTACAGAGCAACGACTGCGGCGCCGGGCTGGCCGTCAACGCCTCCTGCTCGATCCAAGTGAGCTTTGCCCCCACCACCACCGGCAATCAATTCGGCGTCCTCACCCTGACCGACTCCAGCGGCGGCTCGCATACCCTGGACCTGGCCGGCTCCGGTGGCGACCTGAGCTTTCGGCCCAGCGGCGGCTCCAGCCTTTCCAGCACCGTGGCCGCGGGAGGAACGGCACAGTACGAGCTGGAGTTGGACGCCACCGAGTCCATGCCCGGAACGTTCGCCCTAACCTGCTCGGGCGCGCCCTCCGGTTCCCATTGTTCGGTCAGCCCGTACACGGCCAACACCGCCGGTCTCACATCCCCTTTTACGGTTTCGGTGACGACAACCGCGCGGAGCTTGCTCCCGCCTTTGCCTTCCCGCCGCTTGCCCCGTCAGCCATGGCTGATGCTGCTCGCTCTCCTTGCACTCGGCGGACTGCGGGCGGTGACCACCCGCCGCAGGCTCTGGCCGGCCTTGGGGTTCGCGATGCTCTGCCTGACCGTCGGCTGCGGAGGAGGATCCGCGGGCTTGGGAGGGAACAGCGGCGGTGGCTTGGCGGGCACTCCGGCCGGGACCTACACTCTTCTCGTCACCGCCAGCAATGGCACGGTGTCCCGATCCACTTCTCTTACCCTGATTGTGCAGTAGCTGATATCAGGGCGCCGTGCGCTGGCGGGCGGCCAGAACCGCGCCCTGACCCCCAAAAAAAGCGGCTGCCCGTTCGCCCGGCAGCCGCGCATGCAAGGAAGGAAGTCAGTTTGGAAATCAGGCCGCGCGGTCGGCCGCCTGCCGGCGCCGCTCACTCCAGAAGAACCCCGCCAGCAGCATCAGCCCGCCGGTCAGCCCCAACACCACGCTCGCCGGCTCCGGTGTCGCTTCCACCGCGCTGCCGCTGACCCACGAGTAGTCGTTCTGAGGATAGAAATTGCTACTGCTATCGAGGAAAACCGCGAAAGCATTGTTGCCGTTCTGGGTGTTGAAGGTGCCTGGAATGGCGTTGAAGTCGAACAGAAGTTGCGCTGAGTAGCCCGTGTTGTTGTTGTTGTAGTTGTTCACCGCCAGCACGGTGTTGTTTAGGCCGCCGTCATAGCTCTGGTAAGAGTTGTGATTGGAGTCGGACCCGTTGCTATCCGAGCTGCTGCCCACCATCACATAGCCGTTGCCCAGGTTGGTGAACGCCTGCAGGCCGCCCAGTTGGCAGGCGTACCCGCAGGTGCCCGCCAGGGCCGAGAAATCAAGATCCCAGGAGGTGATGTTGGTGCCGCTCCAGGTGAACTGGCCAGTCACCGCCTTGTTCCCCGAGGTGGTCGAAAGCGTTCCGTTGAACAGATAGAGAGTGTCTGCGTGTGCAGCCACGCTGCACAGTAGCAGACAGCCGAGCGCGAGGAGGAGCGATTTGCGCATACTCTGGTTCCTTTTCAGGCAACTTACGCCTAGCTGGCCGTGAGCACGCGCCACGCCAAATGTCACCTCTGATTACAAAGGACTTGCTGTCGCATCTGCGTCGCACTCCCGAACCCGGCATTCCCCTTTTGTGCAACCCCCTGCACACTCAGGCGGCTTTCCTCTGGCGGGAACGGGCAAAGGCTTCGATGGCAGCGCGGTTGAAAGCCGGTATGTCGGCCGGCTTGCGGCTGGAGACCCAGTTGCCATCCACCACGACCTCCTTGTCGTCCCAGCGTGCGCCGGCGTTGCGGTAGTCGTCCTGCAGCGTCGGCCAACTGGTCAGCGTGCGGTCGCGCACCAGGTTGGAAGAGATCAGCAGCCAGCCGCCGTGACAGATCACCGCCACCGGCTTGTCGCGCCCCACCATCGCCTTGGCAAAGCGCTGGGCTTCGGGCACAATCCGCAGGCTGTCGCCATTCGCCACGCCGCCGGGCAGCAACAGGGCGTCGTATTTCTCCGCCCGGGCATCCGCCAGCGGGACATCGGTGTGGAACGTATCGCCGCGTTCGTGGTGGTTCATCCCCTGAGGCTGCGGGTTGCCGGAAATAATGTCCACGCGCGCGCCCGCGTTCTCGAACGCGGTCTTGGGCCCGGTCAGCTCGACTTGCTCAAAGTAGTTGTCGAGCAGGGCGGCAATGCGGAATCCGGAGAGGTCATTTGTCGGAGCCATAAGAGCCTCAGTTGCCGCCGCCCCCCTCCCCGTTGCCCCATCGCCCGCGCCCCGCGCCGGCGCGGCGCGCCGCCACTACCCTCCGCCCGCCTTGGCGACCGTGCTGCTGGCCGCCGCCTTGGGGTCCGCCGAGTAGCGCTTCAGGTACGGGAAGAACGGCGTCACCTGCAGCGGCATCTTCTCCCGCGCTGACAGCAGTGTCTCGGCCGGCGGCGTCTCCAGGCCAACGCTGCCGTCCCACGGATCCACCACCAGCCGCCCGCCCAGCGGCAGCGCCGCAATCTGCGCCACATCGGCCGGATGCAGCGCCGGCGCCGCGGCTTCGACCGCGTGCAGGCGGGTGAGGTAGTCATGGCTGAACCAGGCGTTGCCGAGGTGCGGGCTGAACAGGTGGGGTGAAGTCTTGCGCCGCGCGTCCACCTGCCGTAGGAAAAGACCGGCTTGAGCGAGTTGATCCTTATAGGGCGAGTGGGTGAGCAGCTTCACCGCCAGCGTGTTGGCCTGGGCTTCTTCAGTGGGTGTGCGCTGCAGGTCGAGCAGGCGGAAGCTGTCCTGATC
>JBQCEU010000029.1:0-4865 GCA_051959955.1 Terriglobales bacterium
GGCCTGGCCGCCGCGCAGCGTCCAATACGCCTCGCTCAGCGTCTGCACGCCCGCCACGCCGCCGGAGGTGAAGGTAAAACTCGGTCCCTGCAAATCGAAGAGCAGCGAGGTGTGCGCCGCCGCCAGATTGGCCAGCAGCGAGAGCCGCCGGAAGGGATGCAACTGGTGCACGCCCAACTCGGCGAACTGCCGCCAGCCGGCGGCGGTATTCAACTCCGGTCCGATGCCGGCCAGCAACTGCAGCAGGTCGGAGGTGATGGGGGAGACGTCGGGGATGGCGGCTGCGATACCCGCCCGCTCCGGCGGATAGGCGCGCGCCACCGCGGCGCTGCTCTCCAGCCCCGCCTGGCGCAGCGCCAGCGCCGCCGCCGCCGTGCCCAGTTGATAGGTGCGGTGCATGGCCCGCAGCCGGCGCGGGTTGGCGATGATGGCCGCGAGGTCCGGGGCCGCGCGCCCGGGCGCGAAGGCCGCCAGGCCGGTGACCGCGACGCGGCGGGGGGAGGCCTCCGGACTCACGCCCGCAGTCCTCCATCCACGTGCAGGATGTGGCCGGTAATGTAGCCCGCCTCCGGCGACAGCAGGAACGCCACCGCCGCCGCCACCTCCTCCGGCTTCCCATAGCGGCGCAGGGCGATGGCGGCCAGAATCTGATCCGCGGCCAGGGCGCGCACGCCGGCGCTCATCTCCGTCTCGATCATCCCCGGCGCCACGGCATTGACGGTGATGTGGCGCGGCGCCAGCTCCTGTGCCAACGCCTTGGTGAGCGCGTTCACCCCGCCCTTGGCGGCGGCATAGTTGACCTGCCCGCGGTTGGGCCGTTCGCCGGCCGCCGACGAAAGATTCACGATGCGTCCGTGCCGCTGCCGCACCATGATTTTGGCCGCCGCCTGGCAGCAATGGAACATGCCGGTCAGGTTGGTGGCCACCACCGCCGCCCACTCCTCCTCCTCCATCGCCAGCAGCAGGTTGTCGCGCACGATGCCGGCGTTGTTGACCAGCCCGTCGAGGCCGCCCAACTGACGGTGCGCGGCCTCCACCAGCGCCTGGGCCTCGGCGGCCAGGCTCACATCTCCCGCCAGCGCCACCGCCGTACCGCCCGCGGCGGCAATTTCCTGCACCACCGCTTCAGCCTCGGCTGCGCCGGAGCGATAGTTCACCCCCACCCGCGCGCCTTCGGCCGCGGCGCGCAGCGCCACCGCCCGGCCGATGCCGCGGCTGGCGCCGGTGATCAGGATCGCCTGCCCCTCCAGCCGCTTCACGCCGCGCCCCGCTCCACCACCAGCGAGGCCGTGGTGCCGCCCAACCCGGCGGCATTGAGCAGCAGGTTGCCGAAGTTGCCGGCGCGCGCCGCCCCGCGCACGTAGTCGAGGCCAAGGTCGGGGTCAGGGTGGTCGCAGTTGAGAATGGGGGGCAGAAAGCCGTCGCTGCCCAGCGCGCCCAGGGCGGCGATGAGCTCCAGCGGGCCCGAGCCGGCCAGCAGATTGCCGGTCAGGCTCTTGACCGCGGTCACCGGCGTATAGGCGGCCCGGGCGGTGAGCAGGCGCGCCAAAGCCTCCGCCTCGGCGCGGTCGCTGCTGACGGTGCCCAGGCCGTGAGCGAAGATGCCGTCCAGGTTCCAGGCATCGAGGCGGGCGTCGGCCAGGGCGGCTTCCATGGCACCGGCAAAGGCGGCGGCGCTTTCCGTGTTGTGGCCCGCCAGGCCGCTGGAGGCGCAGCCATAGCCGCGCAGTTCGCCGTAAATGCGCGCCCCGCGGGCGCGGGCGTGCTCGCGCTCCTCCAGCAGCACGAAGGCCGCGCCTTCGGCCGCCACGAACCCGGCGCGGTCGCGGTCAAACGGACGGCTGGCGCGGGTGGCCTCGCCATCGCCGAGATAGAGAAGACCGCTGGGCTCGAAGCTCTCCAGCCGTTCCTCGTCGAGCAGCGACTCGTAACCGCCCGCCACCGCGATGTCGGCGCGGTTCCGGCGAATGGACTCAAAAGCCTCGCCGATGGCCATGGTGCCGCCCGCGCCGCTCATGCAAATATTGGCGTTCGGGCCCTGCGCTCCCAACCGCAGGCTGACAAAGTAAAGCACCAGGTTGGCCAGGCTCTTGAGCAGCCACAGCGGGTTGATGACGGCGATGCCGTCGGCGCCGAAACGCTGCAAGTCCAGCGCGTCATGGTAGGACAAATCCAGCGCCGGCAACAGTTCGTCGCGATCACCGGCATGGCCGGGCGAGCCGACATAGCTGGCGATGCGGGCCGGATCCAGTCCCGCCAGACTGGCGGCCGTGTCCAGGCCTGCGTCGCGGACCGCCAGCTCCACCGCGGCCACACCCAGCCGCACCGGCCGGGTCATGAGCTTCAGCGACTTGCCATCCTTGATGTAGTCCCGCGGCTGGAATTCACGCACCGCCCCGCCCACGCGGGTGCGGTAGGAGGCCAGCGCCAGATGGGGGATGTCGCCCACCCCGCTGCGGCCGGCCCGCAGCGCCGCCCACAACTGTTGCGGGGAATTGCCCAGCGGGGAGACCAGCCCCACGCCGGTGATCACCACATGCCGCGTGGGCGCCTCAGCCGGCATAGCGCCTCACCACCAGGCTCCCGTTGGAGCCGCCGAAGCCAAAGGAATTCGATACCACGGTGTTGACCTCCTGCTCGCGCCCCTGGTTGGGCACGTAATCGAGGTCGCAGACCGGATCGGGATGTTCGTAATTGATGGTGGCCGGCACGTAGTTGTCGCCGATCGCCTTGGCCGAGAGGATGGCCTCGATGGCGCCGGCGGCATTGACCATGTGCCCGGTCATGGACTTGGTCGAGCTCACGGGCACCTGGTAGGCGCGTTCCCCCAGGCTGCGCTTGATGGCCATGGTTTCGCTGCTGTCGTTCTGCAGCGTCGAAGTGCCGTGGGCGTTGACATAGTCCACCGCCTCCGGCCCGATGCCGGCATCGGCCAGCGCCGCCCGCATGGCCAGCATCGGCCCCTGTCCGTCGGGCGGGGAGTCGGTGATGCGGTAGGCGTTGATGGAGGTGCCGAATCCCGCCAGCTCGGCGTACACCCGCGCTCCGCGCTGATGGGCGTGCCAGGCATCCTCCAGCACCAGCATGGCGCCGCCTTCGGCCAGTACAAAGCCGTCGCGTTCGCGATCAAACGGCCGCGAGGCCTGCTGCGGGTGGTCGTTGTTCTTCGAGAGCGCGCCCAGCAGGATGAAGCCCGCCACCATGGTCGGTTCCATCAGGCACTCCGCGCCCCCGGCCAGCATCACGTCGGCGGCGCCGCTGCGGATCCTGTCCAGCGCCCAGCCCAGCGCCTGACTGCTGGAAGTGCAGGCGGTGGAGATGGTGCAGATGGGCCCCTGGGCCTGGAACTCGGCCGCCAGGGCATGTGCCAGCCCATAGGGCGAGTAGCGCAGGTACTCCCATTCCGGAACCGCGGCCAGAATGGCCCGCCGCTGCACCGGGTCGGTGGCGCGCAGCTTGCGCTGCGCCAGCTCCGGCAGCAGACTGTCGCGCCGGCCCTCGGTGCCGAGCGAAATTCCCAGCCGCCGGGGCGACAAATGCGCCGCGCCTTCGCCCGCCAAGCCGGCGTCCTGCATGGCCTCGCGCGCCGCCACCCACCCGAAGGCGTTCTTGCGGTCCAGCGCAATGGCCACTTCCGGCCGCGCCTGCTTCCGCACCGCCGCCGGAGAAAAATCCTTCACTTCGCCGCCGATGCGGGTCTCGAAGGTGGAGGCATCGAACAGCGTCAGCGTCCCGATGCCGCACCGCCCGGCGCGAATGCCCGCCCACGTCGCCTCCACGCCAAGGCCCAGCGGCGTCACCGCTCCCATGCCGGTAATCACCACCCTGCGGTTGGCGTTCATGAGGCCTTGTCCCCCGGCGCGTGGAACACGGCTCCGGCCAGCAGGTTGGCGTTCACCTGCTCGGCCCACGCTGCCAGCGTCGCCCGCGCGGCTTCCGGAATCACCGTGTTCTGCCCGGTGTCGTAGCCCAACATGAGCTCGGCCGACGCCACCGCCTGACCCTCCACCTTGGCGGTGCAGCGGCAGCGTCCGGCGCCGTCCACCAGCCCCAGCAGTTCGGCGCGCAGTTCCAGCTTGTCCCCCGGACGCACGAAGCGGCGAAAGCGCGCGTTCTGGATGGTGAGCAGCACCGGCAGCACCGTGCCCCCGCCCTCGGCCTTGACGGAGAAGGTGATCAGGCGTCCGGCGAGCTGCGCCATCGCCTCCACCATCAGCACTCCGGGCACCACGGGAAAGCCGGGGAAGTGGTCGGCGAAGTAGTCTTCGCTGGCGGCCACACACTTCCAGCCCACGGCGTGCGAGCCGGGTTGCAGCTCACTGATTCGATCCAGCAACAGGTAACGCATGGCAAGGTCCGGCGGCACGGAGGCCGCGGGCGCTTAGCGGCCGGCGGCCTTTTCGGCTTCCAGCTCGCCAATTCTCCACGCCACCAGGCGGGCGAAGGTCTCGGGAGTGAACAGCGCCGGAATTTCGCGCGTCGTCAGGCCGTCGTGCAGTTTGGCGGCCGGCACCTCGGGCATCAGTACCCGCAGCCGTTCCAGCGCCGCCGACGTCAACACCCCGTTCTGCTGAAACTCGGCCTCGGTCAGCGAGCCCTGGGTGGCGCGCTGGATGCCGCCGCGCGGGATCTTGATCCCGAACGAAGATTCGAGGCGGAAGAGCAGGTCGAGGAAGTCGAGCGACTCGGCGTTGAGATCGTTCATCAAGCTGCTGGTCGCGGTGACCTCATCCTCGTCGCGGCCCAGGACCTCGGCCACCGCGGCGCGCACTTTGAGCAGGATCTCGTCGTGGCGGGTGGCCAGGACGCGGTCGGCGGCCTCGCGGATTTTCAGGACTTCGTTGACGTTGGCGCTGTTGACTTCA
>JBQCEU010000030.1:0-2232 GCA_051959955.1 Terriglobales bacterium
CGAGCGGCACCAGCATCTGCTCGATCGCGGGATCGAACACCGGGCTCGACAGCAGCGCATAGCCGAAGCCGGGCGTCACGCCGAAGCGCTCGCCCAAGCTCACCACCTTGTTCAACAGGCTGCGCGCGCTCACCGCCACCCCCTTGGGGGCGCCGGTGGAGCCGGAAGTGTAGATGACATAGGCGAGCTGGTCGGCGAGCGGGGCGGGGAAGGGCGCATCATCCGTCGGCGCCGCCGCGTCGGCGCCGTCGAGCAGCAGCGCCGGCACGCCGGCGGGAAGCCGCGCCGAGAGCGCCCGCGTCGTCAGCACCAGCGCCGCCCCGGCATCGTCCAGCACCTGCCGAAGCCGCGCCTCGGGATGGCCGGGATCGAGCGGCAGGAAGGCACCCCCCGCCCGCAGCACCGCCACCACCCCCACCACCAGCTCAACCGAGCGCTCCAGCAGCAAGCCAACCACCCGCTCGGGACCAATCCCCCGCCCGCGCAGCCGCCGCGCCAACGCATCCGCGCGCGCATGCAGCGCGCAATAGCTCAGTCCGGTGTCGCCCAACGACACCGCCGTCGCGTCCGGCCGCGCCGCTGCCTGCGCCGCGATCAGCCCCACCACGCTCGTCGCCGGCAGCGCGCGCGCCGTCGCGTTCCACGCGCCCAGAACCCGCGGCCGCTCCTCCGCCGCCAGCACACCCAGCCGCCATAGCGGCGCCCCCGCATCCGCCACCAGCGCCTGCAGCACCGCGGCAAACGCCGCCATGAGCCGCGCCGCCGTCGCGGCGTCGTAGAGATCGGCATCGTAGACGAGCTCGCCGACAATCCCGTCCTCCCGCTCCGCCAGCGACAGCGTCAGATCGAACGGCGCCGACACCGCCGGCACCGAGAGCCCCTCCACCGCAAGACCAGCCAGAGACGGCAGCGCCGGCGCACCCCCCTGCAGCACCAGCATCACCTGGAAGAGCGGGCTCGCATCCAGACGCCGCGCCGGATGCAGCGCCTCCACCACCTGCTCGAAGGGCACCGCCTGATGCGCATAGGCGCCCAGCGCCACCCGCCGCGCCGCCGCCAACAGCGCGCGCACGCTCCAAGCGCCATCCACCTTGAGCCGCAGCGCCAGCGTGTTGACGAAGAAGCCGATGAGGCCTTCCACCTCGGCACGCTCCCGCCCCGCCGCCGCCGTCCCCACCACGAGATCGCGCTCCCCGCTCCAGCGCCACAGCACCACACAAAGCGCCGCATAAAGCGCCATGAACAGCGTCACCCCCTCCGACCGGCAGAGACCCCGCAGCGCTTGCGTGAGATCGCCCTCAAGCCGCACCGCCATCGCCGCGCCGCGCCCGCGCCGCGCCTCCCGCGGCCGCGCCGTCGGCAGCGACAGCACCTCAGGCGCCCCCGCCAAGCTCGCGCGCCAGTAGGCAAGCCCATCGCCCAACCCCCGACGCCGCTGCCACAGCGCCCAATCGGCATACTGCAGGGAAAGCGCCGGCAGAGACGCCGCCCCGCCCGACAGCGCCGCCCGGTACTGCGCCGCAAGCTCGCCCACCAGCACGCCCGCCGACCAGCCGTCAAAGGCGATGTGATGCACCACCAGCGCCAGAACGTGATCTTCGGCACCAAGCCGCAGCAGCGCCGCCTTGACCGGCAGATCGCGCGCGAGATCGAAGCGATGCCGCGCCAATCCCTCAAGCCGTGCCGCAACATCGCCTTCACCGATCGCTTCCCGCGTCAGCGCCAAGTGCCCGGCGTCCACCACCTGCTGCACCGCCACCCCGTCCACCATCGGATAGAGCGTGCGCAGCGCCTCGTGCCGCTCAACGATCGCGCCCAGCGCCTGCGCCAGCGCCGCCGCATCGAGCGCGCCCCTGAGCCGCAGCGCCAGCGGCACCGTCGTATAGCTGGCACCCCCCTCCAGCGCCGACAGAAACCACAGCCGCTCCTGGCCAAAGGACAGCGGCAACCGCTCAGGCCGCGGCGTCACCACCAGCGCGTCGGCCGGCGGCGCCCCCGACACCAGAGCTGCCATCTCGGCGAGCACGGGATGCGCAAACAGCGCCCGCACCCCGAGCTCCACCCCGAACACACGCCGAAGCCGCGCGATCAGCTGCATCGCCAGCAGCGAATGGCCGCCGAGCTCGAAGAAATTGTCGTGCCGGCCGACGCGCGGCACACCCAGCAGCTCGCGCCACAGCGCCGCCAGCAGCTCCTCCGCCGGACCCTGCGGCAGCGCCTCGGAGGCCTGCG
>JBQCEU010000031.1:0-2153 GCA_051959955.1 Terriglobales bacterium
CTTCAGGCCTTAAGGCACGATTAGCGTCCGGAAACGGACATCCGGCTGGCGAAAGTGAACATTTCGCCGCCCAGTTCGTAGATTAATTTGTTGTAAACACAGTGCATATGCCTGGCACGGCTCTGGCCCCCCGCGTGCACCGTAGAAGAGTGCCATGGACAAAGCTCGCGATCCCAAGTTCCTCAAACAGCGCCGCATGAAGCGCATTGCCATGAGTGTGGTGGCGGTGGTGGCGCTGGTGGTGGTCACCATTGCCGTCTCCCGCCTCAAGCCCGCTCCGCCCACCGTGGACGGTGGCTCGGTTTGGCCGGGACAGGTGCAAAGGGGCACCCTGATCCGCCAAGTGCATGGGCTGGGGACCTTAGTGCCAGAAGAAATTCGCACCATCCCCGCAGTCACCGAAGGAAGGGTGGAGGCGATCCCGGTGCTGCCCGGCTCCTCCGTTAAGCCGGATACTATTCTGGTCCAACTCTCCAACCCGCCCACCGAAAAGGCCTTGGCTGATGCCAAAGCCCAGCTCAAAGCCGCCGAAGCCGACCTCAACAATCTCAAGGCCAAGCTGCAGAGCGACCGTTTGGCGCAGCAATCCACCTTGGCCAACACCGAGGCCACCTACAAAGCCGCCGACTTGGTCAGCCAGAGCGATCAAAATTTGCTAGCCAAAGGCTTGGTGGCGCGTCTAGATGCTGAAAGTGATGCCGCCAAGGCCGATGGGCTGAAGCAACAGGTGGCGTTTGGAAAGGAACAGTTGGAACGCATGGCGGTCAGCGACCAGGCCCAGATTGACTCGGCCGAAGCCAAGGTGGGGCAAATGGAGTCGGGAGTAGAACTGGCTCAATCCCAGGTGGATGCCCTCACCGTTCGCGCCGGCATCAATGGCCTGCTCGAGGATCTGGACATGGGCAACGGCACGCAACTGCAGGTGGGTCAATTCGTCCCCGCCGGCACCGCCGTGGCTCGCGTGGTGCAGCCCAACAAGCTGAAGGCCCAAGTCAAAATCGCCGAGACCGAGGTGCATGACGTCGCCATTGGCCAGCCGGCCACGGTGGATACCCACAACGGTATCGTCCAGGGCCACGTCATGCGCATTGACCCCAACTCGCAGAATGGCACCGTAACCGTGGACGTCGAGCTCGACGGCGCCCTGCCGCCGGGGGCCCGGCCGGACCTCAGCGTGGACGGCACGGTGAACATCGAAACCCTCAAAGACGTACTCTATGTCGGCCGCCCTGCATTCGGTCTGCCCGACACAACCGTAAGTATGTTCAAGATCTCGCCCGATGGGCGGACGGGGACGCAAGTAAAGGTAAAGCTGGGCAAGGCCTCGGTGAGCACGATTCAGGTCCTGCAGGGTCTGAACGTGGGCGACTGGGTGGTGCTCAGCGACACGCAGAACGAGAACAGCCACGATGTGATCCGTTTCAGCCCGCCGGTGGCGGCGGTACACTGAAATCGCCAGGTAACCGAACCGCGCCGGAGCGGTATACGTAGAACGAAGCAAGCACCCGCAAAGGGAGGGGAAATGGCAGATCAACCGGCAGTCATCACGCTCAAGGACATCACCAAGGTCTTCTACACCGACGAGGTGGAAACCCACGCGCTCGGAGGCATTCACCTGCAGATCAACGCCGGCGAGTTCGTGGCCATCGGCGGGCCCTCAGGCTGTGGCAAGTCCACCCTGCTCAGCATCCTGGGCTTGCTCGATACCGCCACCGGCGGCGAGTACATCCTCAACAACCAGCCGGTCGCCAACCTCAACCTGGGCGAGCGCTCGCGCATTCGCAACCGCGAGATCGGCTTCATCTTCCAGAGTTTCAACCTCATCGGCGACCTGTCGGTGTACGAGAACGTGGAGCTGCCGCTCACCTACCGCGGCATGCCCTCGGCCGAGCGCAAACAGCGCGTCCAGGCGGCCCTCGAACGCGTCGGCATGGCCCATCGCGCCAAACACCTCCCCAGCCAGCTCTCCGGCGGCCAGCAGCAGCGCGTGGCCGTGGCCCGCGCCCTGGTGGGCAAGCCCAGCATCCTGCTGGCGGACGAGCCCACCGGCAACCTGGATTCCAAAAACGGCGACGCGGTCATGGACCTGTTGCATGAATTGCACGAGGGCGGCGCCACCATCTGCATGGTGACCCACGACCCGCGCTTCGCCC
>JBQCEU010000032.1:0-9111 GCA_051959955.1 Terriglobales bacterium
GGTTGGCAGGCGTCCCCATAACAACTTCCACCCGGATTCGATGCATCCCAGCCGGCGATGGTGCTCGCTCTCGCGATCACGTTGCTGGTGAGCTGGTGGTTCCTTTGGGGAATATTCCACCTGGCGGGCAGCGGCATTCACGCGGCGTTGGCGGTGGGCCTGGGCCTGCTCGTTTATCGGGTCGTGCGTTCCAGCAATCTACGTTCGCAGGACCGCTAGAAGCGAGTGACTTCGGTGAAGTTGAAGTCGCGCACCTTGAGCGCGGGGACCACCATGTCGAAGGATTCTTCCCCGCTGGCCCGCACCGCCGGGCTCATGGTTTCGATCTGGTTGAGCAGCTCGACCATGCTCTGATTGAAACGGAAGTTGCGCAGGCCGCGGGTGAGCTTGCATTTCTAGATGGCGAAATTGCCATCCCGGGTCATGCCGGTGAGAATCTTGCGATAGGGATCCACCTCGCGGATGTACCACAGGCGGGTGACCAGGATGCCACGCTCGGTGGCAGCAATCATCTTTTCGGGTGAGTGGTCGCCGCCGGAGAATACCACGTTGAGGGGCGCCTCGCCGTAGGGGTTGGGGAGCGGGAAGCCATGGCCGGTGGGCGGCGGCGCCGGGTCCTGGGGATGCCGGCGCGCCCACTGCCAGGCCGATTGGCGGGCGAAGACCAAATTGCGAACCCAGCCTGATTCGACCAGCGACACACGCTGGCGCGGCACGCCCTCGGCGTCGAAGGGCGCGCCGGTCTGCAAGGGATGATAACAGTCGTCGGTGAGCGAAACCACGTCGCCGAAGAGCTTTTGACCGACGCGATCGCTGAGGAAGCTGCGCTGATCGAGCACCGGCTGGGCGCCGAAGTCCCACATGGCGAAGCCGAGCAGATCGAGCACCGCGGCGGGTTCGAGAATGACGGTGTAGCGGCCGGGCGCCCACTCGATGGGGTCGGCGCTCGCCAGCGCCTTGTGAGCCGCGATACGGGCGCCGGCGGCGGGATCAATGTCGTGCCAGCGCACCGCTCCGCCCTTCGCCCAGCCACTGCTGGAGCCATGCAGCATGGTCACGGAAAATTCAGCCGCGGTATCCCGATAGAGAGCTTCCACCCCGCGCGAATTGAAGATCGCCACGCCCGAGCTGCGGGTGGAGCAGATGCCGGCGGTGGTGAGGCCCTGCTGACGGGCGACGGCAACCATGGCGCCCACGGCCTCGGCGCGCTGGGCGGGGGTGATGGCGGCGGTGGCATCATCCCAGCGATTGACCGGAGAGATGGGGGCCGGTTCGGCCATGGGCAGGAGATCAGGGTCGGGAGTCTGGGCGCGGGTGAGCTGCAGCGCTCTTTCGGTGACCGCACGCACTCCGGCTTCATCCAGCCGGTGGGTGGAGGCGCGGGCGGTGCGGCCGTCGAGCTGCGTGCGGACGGAGAGGGAGAGCGCCTCCTCGCCCATGTGCTGATGGATGGCGTTGTTGGCGAAGCGGGTGAGCTGGGAGTGGGTCTCCTCCAGCGTGATCTCGATGGCGGCAGCCGGGGCGGCGGCTTGTGCCTGCGCCACCAAGCGCCGGGCCAAACCGGCACCGAGCCGGAGTTCGGCGCTCATGGCTGGTCACCGCTTTTTTGATATGCGGTGCCGATTTTGACGTTGCGGAAGCGAGCCGGGGCGGCGCCGTGGCCGGTTCCCATGGTTTGCTGGGGCTGTCCCTTGCCGCAGTTGGGCGTGCCCCAGAGGGTCCAGTGGGGGCGGGAACAGATGGCGTCCATGGAATTCCAGAATTCGGTGGTGATGCCCGAGTAGCTGGGGTTCTTCAGCATGCGCGTGCGCTTGCCCCCCTTGATCTCCCATCCGATTTCGGTGCCGAACTGAAAGTTGTAGCGTTTATCGTCAATGGACCAGCTACGGTTGGTCTCCATGTAGAAGCCGTCGCTGGTGTCGGCGATCAGCTCTTCCGGGCTGAGAGGCTGGGGGCCGGGCTCGATGCTGATGTTGGTCATGCGGATCAACGGCAGGCGGTTCCAGCCTTCGGCGCGCATGCAGCCGTTGGAGCGCGGCTCGCCGATCAGGGCGGCAGTTTCGCGGCTGGTGATATAGCCGACGAACTCGCCGGCTCGGATGATGTCGGCGCGCTGGGCGGCCACGCCTTCATCATCGAAGGCGAAAGTCCCGAGGCCAGGGCCGTGTTCCAGGCGGGCATCGGCGACCACATTGACCAGCGGCGAGCCATAGCGGAGCTTTTTCCACTGGTCGAGGGTGAGAAAGCTCATGCCGGCGAAGTTGGCCTCGCTGCCCAGGACGCGGTCGAGTTCGATGGGATGGCCGATGGACTCGTGGACTTGCAGGCCGAGTTGGGAGCTGTCGAGGATCAGCGTGCCGGTCGTCTGCGGGCACTGCACCGCCTGGTGAAGGGCCACGGCTTCCTCGCCCACGCGGCGGGCGTTTTCGACCAGCTTCAACTCGTGGATCAGCTCGTAGCCCTTGAGCTGGTATTGACCGCCGAAGGAGTTGGGGTAGGAGCGTTTCTGGATGTCGCCGTTGGCAAAGGCCAGGGCGGCATAGCCGGCGCCGCTGAGCACCCGGGTCTGCTCGATGCGGCTGCCTTCGCTGGAAAGGAAGAGCTGGTGCTGGCGCTGGAAGCTCATTTGCGCTTCGGCCAGGGTGACGCCGGGCACGGAGCGCAGTTCCTTGTCCACCTGTTCGAGCAGCGCCAGGCTTTCCTCCAGGCTGACGCTGAATGGGTCCATGGCACACGGCGCCACCCAAACGGCCTGGTGCACCGGTTCCGGGGCCAGGCTCCAATCGGCCTGGCGGACTTGCGCGGAGGCTTGGGCGATGGCCACGGCGCGACGTGCGGTGGCGATTACGGCTTCACGGCTGAGGTCGTCGCTGGAGGCGAAGCCCCAGGCGCCCTGGACGACGACCCGGATGCCGATGCCCTGGGAATCGGAGTCGGCAGCATGGCCCAGCTTGCCGTTCTTGGTGGCCAGGGTGCGATGACGGGTTTCCCCGACGCGCACATCGGCGTAGCTGGCGCCGGCGGCGATGGCCGCATCCAATCCCCAGTCGCCGGCCTGTTGCATAGGGTTAACTTTCGACTTAGCGGGCGGAAGCCACCGCCTCCGGTTTGGCGCCAGCGGCCGCCTGCAACTCCTCCACCTTGTCCTCGCGCTCCCAGGTGAAGTCGGGATCATCGAGGCCGAAGTGGCCGAAAGCCGCGGTTTTCTGATAAATGGGGCGGCGGAGCTTCAGCGAATCAATGATGCCGCGGGGGGTGAGCTGGAAGACCTTGCGCACGGCCTGGCTGATCTTGTCCTCGGCGACCTTGCCGGAGCCGAAAGTTTCCACGCGAACCGAGACCGGCTCGGCCACGCCGATGGCGTAGGCGAGCTGCACTTCGCACTGCCCCGCCAGGCCAGCGGCGACCACGTTGCGGGCAATATAGCGGGCCATATAGGCGGCGGAGCGATCCACCTTGGTCGGGTCCTTGCCGCTGAAGGCGCCGCCGCCGTGGCGGCCCATGCCGCCGTAGGTGTCCACGATGATCTTGCGGCCGGTAACCCCGGTATCGCCCATGGGGCCGCCAGTGACGAAACGGCCGGTGGGGTTGATGTGGTACTGGGTGTTCTTGTCCACCATATTGGCAGGCACGATGGGATCAATGACGTGCCGGCGGATAGCAGCGCGCAGATCTTCGGTGCTGATCTCCTCGGCGTGCTGGCTGGAGATCACCACCGCATCGAGCCGCCCCGGCCTGCCGTCTTCGTAGACCACGGTCACCTGACTCTTGCCGTCCGGGCGGAGAAAATCGAGCTTGCCCTCGCGGCGCACCTTGGAGAGCTGGCGGGTGAGGCGGCGGGCCAGGGCGATGGGCAGGGGCATTTTTTCCGGTGTCTGGTCGCAGGCGTAGCCGAACATCATGCCCTGGTCGCCGGCGCCTTCGCGGTCCACGCCCATGGCGATGTCGGGCGACTGCTGGTGGACGCTGATCATGACGCCGCAGGTGTCGCAATCGAAGCCGAAACGGGCATCGGTGTAGCCGACCGAGCGAACGGCATCCCGGGCGACCTGCTGATAATCAATTTGGGCGCGGGTGGTGATCTCGCCGGCGACGACGATCAGGCCGGTGGTGAGGAGAGCTTCACACGCCACGCGGCTGTGAGGATCGCCGGCCAGGGCCGCATCGAGGACGCCGTCGGAGACTTGATCAGCAATCTTGTCGGGATGACCTTCAGTGACCGACTCGGAAGTAAACAGTGTGCGGTGGGGCAAGTTGGCAGGTCCTCGTTTCTGAAGTACTGGCAGTGACAGGGGAAGCGATATTTTAGCGCGCTTCAGGGAAGCGGAGCCAGCAACTGCTCCTTGCGGTAGAGCAGCGCGCCGGCATCGTAGTTGGCCAGTTCGAAGCCATGGCCATGGGTGATGGCGTCGGTGGGGCAGGCTTCGACGCAATAGCCGCAGAAGATGCAGCGGTTGTAGTCAATGTTGTAGACGCGGGCGTAGCGCTCGCCGGCGCTGATGCGCTGGACGGCGGTATTGTCGGCGGCTTCGATATAGATGCAGTTGGAGGGGCAGGCGGCGGCGCAGAGGAAGCAGGCGACGCACTTCTCCAAACCGTTTTCGTCGCGCTGCTGCACATGGACGCCGCGGAAACGGGCTTCGAAGCGTACCGGCTCGTCGGGGTAGAACTCAGTGACCGGAGGAATGAACATGTTCTTGAGCGTGACGCTCAAGCCCTTGGCGATGGCCGCCAAATCCTTGGCGGGCTGGGTGATGTCGGCCATGGCGCAATTATAACCGCCCCCACCCCTACAATAGAAGAGTGCGACCCGATCTTCGTGCTGCCGACCAACTGCGCCAACTGCAACTGGAGACCGACTTTTTGCCTACGGCAGAAGGTTCGGTGCTGATCACCGTGGGGGCCACGCGGGTGGTGTGCACCGCCACGCTGGATTCCACCGTGCCGCCGTTCTTGCGGGGACAGAACCGGGGCTGGGTGACCGCCGAGTATGCGATGCTGCCGCGATCAACGCTGACGCGCACCCCGCGGGAAGCGGCGAAGGGACGGCAATCCGGCCGCACGTTGGAAATCCAGCGGCTGATTGGGCGCTCGCTGCGCTCGGTGGTGGATTTGGGAGCGCTGGGCGAACGTACGCTCCTGCTGGACTGCGATGTGTTGCAGGCGGACGGCGGCACGCGCACGGCATCCATCTGTGGCGCCTTCGTGGCGATGGCCCGGGCGCTGCAGCAACTGGTGGCCAATGGCGTGCTCGGCCGGCTGCCGATTCGGCAGTATCTGGCAGCGGTGAGCGTGGGCGTGGTGGGGGGCGTGCCGGTGCTGGATTTGAATTATCAGGAAGACTCGCATGCCGAGGTGGACATGAACCTGGTGATGACCGGCGACGGCCGCTTTGCTGAAATCCAAGCCACGGCCGAGCAGGAGGCCTTCACCCTGGAGCAGCACCAGGAACTGCTGCGTGTGGGCCGGCTGGGGATTGCCCGGATCATGGCGGCGCAGCACCAGGTTCTCGGGCTGGACCTGCCGCGGCTGGCATGAAATTGCGTCTGGCGACGGGCAACGCCGGGAAAGTACGGGATTTTCGGGCGCTCGGGCTGCCGATCGAGGCGATGGAGGACTTCACTTCCCTGCCCACCATCGAGGAGACGGGCGCGAGCTTCGAGGCCAATGCCCGGTTGAAGGCCGAACACTATAGCCGCTACACCACGGACTGGGTGCTGGCGGACGATTCCGGGCTGGAAGTCGCGGCCCTGGGCGGGGCTCCCGGAGTTCACTCGGCGCGCTTCGCCGGCCGCCACGGCGACGACGCCGCCAACAACCGGCTTTTGCTGGAACGCTTGCAGGGCGTTCCCGAGGATGGCCGCGGAGCGCAGTTTGTCTGCGTGTTGGCGGTGGCCAAGGGAGGGGTGACGCGGGCAACCTTTCGCGGCACGGCGGCGGGTTGGATACTGGAGGCTCCCCGCGGCGACCAGGGTTTTGGGTATGATCCGCTTTTTTATTCGCCGGCGGCGGGTGCGAGTTTTGCCGAACTGGCGCCGGCCCGCAAGGGCGCCCTCAGCCATCGCGGCGCCGCGGCCCGCGTTCTGTTAGAGTGGCTGGGTGCCGAGTCTGAAGAAAGCAACTGAACCACAACGGGTGCGCGCCATCCTGCACGGGCTGGCGGAGGGGTATCCCCATGCCGAGTGCGCGCTGGTGCATCACAGCGCCTGGGAGCTGCTGGTGGCCACCATCCTGTCGGCGCAGTGCACGGACGCGCGGGTCAATCTGGTAACGCCGGGCCTGTTCCGGAAATACCCTGGCGCCCGGGAGACGGCGGCGTTGAAGCCGGAAGAATTGGAGCCGGAGATTCGCAGCACCGGGTTTTACCGCAACAAAGCCAAATCCATCGTGGGCGCGGCGCAGCGCGTGATAAACGCCTTTGGGGGCGAAGTCCCGGCCAACATGGATGACCTGCTCACCCTGCCTGGGGTGGCGCGCAAGACGGCCAATGTGGTGCTGGGAGTGTGGTTCCATCAGGCCAGCGGCATCGTGGTGGACACCCACATGCAACGCGTCAGCCAGCGGTTGGACCTGACCCGCAACGAAGCCGCGGAGAAGATCGAGCAGGATCTGATGCGGCTGGTTCCCCGCCAGGAGTGGATACGGTTCAGCCACCGGGTGATTGCCCATGGACGGCAGTGTTGCGTGGCCCGCAAGCCCCGATGCGCGGCCTGCCCGGTGGAGTCGCTGTGCTACTCGCCTGACAAGACCACTTAGTTCGGATCGGCTTCCACCAGCGGTGGAAGCTTGCCGGTGGCGGCGTAGGTGCGGCTGATGCGGGTAAAGCGGCGGGCCTGCTGCTCCCAGTACATGGCTTCCGCGTCGTAGCGGAGCAGGATGTTGTCGAGGAAATAGGGGGTGTTGCTTTCCAGCCAGAGCGTGCGGTATTGGCTGCGAAGGCTGGTGGCGCCGTCGCGCATGTCCTGCAACAGGCCATTGATGGAGTTGACGCGCCCCAGCATGCTGTTGACCGTTCCCCGACTGGCGTCGGGAGCGCTGGCCTGGGCATAGAGCTGGGCGATGTAGTGAGCGTAGATGGCTTTTTCCCCCACGAAGTCGAAGCGGCGGGCGGCAAACTCGACCGGATCGAGCAGGTGCGGGTAGCGGCGGGCTGCCTCGCGGTGCGCCGCCATGGAGGCGATCACGTTTTCGGCCAACAGGCGCACCTGGTGGGCCGCCGGCTCCATGCGGCCGTATAGATCCTGACCGAAGGGACTGAAGGCCTGATGCCACATCAGGCGGTCACTGCCATCGGCATGGATGGCGGCTTCGAGGGTGGTGTGGATGCGGGTGAGGTCGGCGATCTGCTGCTCAAAAAAATGGCCATCGGCACGATAGAGGGCCCAGTCGTAGGCATTCTGGAAACGGGCGAGATCGGGCGCCCTCTCCCAGCCGGCGGCGCCGCCGAGGGCGACGCCATACCAGCAGTAATCGAAGAAGCTTTCGCCGTCGTCATTCCAGTTGGTGTTGATCAGGCCGGTAGCGCCGAGCTTGCGGCCATCGCGGACGAAATTCAGGATATTGGGTGTGGCTTCGGCGTAATCCGGGAAGATGCGGCTCCAGTTGGAAACGCCGGGCGCCACCCAAGTTTCGAGGCCAGCGCGGGTAAACGGTTCAATCAGCCTGTCGAAGCTGGGGCGGGGGCTGTAGTCCCAGGGGACCGCGATCATGTCCTTGGGTAACTGGGAGAGCAGTTCGGGATGGCGCTGGGCGATATCACCCCAAAACAGGATCTTGCGGTGATAGGGCTGGAGACGGGCGGCGATGTCCTTGAGATAGTTCAGGTAGAGCGGGCCGGCGCCCTCCTGGGCTTGCAAAGCGGCGGAGCGGCCGGTACCCAACTCGGCGGTTTCGTCGGCGCCGATGTGGAAAAACGGGCTCGGGAACGCAGAGGCCAGCTCGGCGAACATCTGGCCGATCAGGTCCAGGGATTGCGGCACGGCGGGCGAGAGGACGTGGCCGTAGGGAGCTTCGAGCAGGTCCTGATAGCGCTCGGCCTGCAGGCCCAGGTGCAGGTGGCCGAAGGCTTCCTGCTCGGGAATCACGGTGATGTGAAATTTACCCGCGGTAGCGACGATTTGGGCGGCTTCGGCGGCGTCCAAGGCGCCCCCGGGAGCAGCCCAGAGGGGCTGGCCGGAATAAGCGAAGGTATTCTCGAAGTAAAGGACCAGGCCATTGATCTTGAACTCGGCCAGCAGGGGCAGGTCGCGTTCGAAGGCGGCGAGCGAGGGGATGGGGCCGCGGCTCAGATCCATCTGCAGGGTGCGCCAGCGCAGGGCGGGCCAATCCACGATGTGGACGGCCGGAGCCACAGCTTCCGGACGCCGGGAGCTGCCGGCGGGGTGCAGGAGCTGGCGCAAGGTGGCGACGCCGTAGAAGATGCCGGCACTGCTGGAAGCGACCACGGCCGCCTGTTTGGGCGTGACGATCAGGGCGTAGCCTTCGGCGGCCGCTTCGGGCGGCAGAGTGAGCCCGGCACCGTGCAACCACTTGCGGCCGGTGGCGGAGGCGGCGCGCGCCAGGACCACCTGACCGCCATGGCCGTGCGACACGGAGGCGCGGACGTGGTCAATGTCCGCCAGCTCGTCGCGCAGGAGCCCGGCGGCGAAGGTGTCGGCGGGTTGGTTGCCATCCACGCTGATGCGGGCGGAGCTGTGGAGCGAGAAGGAGCCGGACTGCAAGGCCACCTGGCGGGGATAGGGTACGAGCGCCGGGGTTTGCGCCGCCCCGGCGGCGCCCGCCAAGAGAGCGAGGGCGGTCAGGGCAGCGAGCAGACCGGGGCGAAGCATGGTCAATTGCCGCTGCCGGCGGCGGAATTGCCCAGGCGCAAGAAGGCGGGCACGTCCAGGTCGTCTTCGGCCGGGTGGGGGGTGGCGGGGGATGGAAGCGGCGGCGCATCCGGGGTGAAGACGGCGGCGGGCGGCGGCGCCGGCGCATTGGCCGCGGCGGCGCGACTCTGGATGTACTCAGCGCGAAAGCCGGTGGCAATGACGGTGATCTTGATCTGATCCTGCATGCTTTCGTTGAGCGTGGCGCCGAAGATGATGTTGGCGTCTTCGTGGGCGGCGGCCT